>CAJXZK010000040.1 GCA_913063055.1 uncultured bacterium | reverse complement strand
ATCTAGGAAAGGGCCCCAAGAGCAGCTCTTATTATCTAAAACCAGAAGGGTCAGTAAAATCGATCAATCCTCTAGCAGTGGATTTCTTAGAAGTCGTAGTCAAAGTAACAAAGAAAAATCCCGAGAATTTTCCCCGACCAGACGATAAGGCGTCACTCTTTATTATCTGGAATAACAGACCAGCAGACCAAGAAGATCAAACTGAGCCCCATTGGAAGGCTGTGCCAGCCGACGGCCAAGAGCACAAAATATTGGTTGAACTCGGACCGCAAAAGCGCTGGCTGTTAAGCAAAAACGTTGACATGATTAGACTAGATGTGGCTACAGAAGATTATGACTGGCAAATTAGCAAACCAAAACTACTAGCTGCCAATACCCTTACTCCTTTTCTCGCCACTGCTAACGCTGACGACAACTATGCACTAGCTCCGCTTTCAGCAGACAGAAAAACCAAAAATGAAAAGAACGAGCCATCCCAGAGCGCGATCACTTTTAACTATGACGTCAGCAAATTGAGAGGCCATGCCGTTGTTGTTGAAGTATCAAAACCATACGCTTCATTTGAGCACTACGATAACTTGATGAGAGAACGTACTCTAAATAAACGGGCCTTGCTGAGAGCCAAACTCAATAATCTCAAAGGCAAATTTACTATTGATACTAAAAGCGACGGTGCTCAGGACCAGGCCGTCTATCAGGTGCATGTAGCGGCCTTAGACGAAGCAGGACAAGTCGTAGGCACGTTTAGCGACTCAGTCACTATCAAGTCGGCCTTGCCCTCGGCAATAACCGTATTGCCAGCCGAAACGACGGCCTTGCCCAAAGATATAAAATGATTAGCATCGCTTTGATCAAGCTGTCTTCTATCGGCCAGACAACCAAGTTCTGAACGCAGGTAACAAACCTCACGATGAAGCGAGGTGGTGAGACGCTTAGAAGCGACCACCGGATTTATTTGCAAATCAGCAGCATAGTCTTCGATTGAGACAGGCGTACCAATATTGTAGTGAGCGACACCACTTTCGTAGGTGATACCAACCGGCACAATCGGCACTTCAATATTGTTTTGATGAGCAGCAAAAGCAATGCGGGCTATGCCCTTCTTGAACGGATGTGTATGGCCATCATAAAAGACATTGCCTTCGGGAAAAATGACAAAGGGCTCTCCCTTTCTAAACTGTTGCAATACATGGCTGACAAAGTCGAGTTTGGGATGGGCCGGAAAAGCACCAACGCGACTCAAGAGAAAACCCTGCAGACCTTTCAGCTCGTTGGGTGACACCATAAAGTTAGCCGGTCTGTCAATGATGCGACCAAGAGTAGGGCCGTCCCAGCGTGAGGAATGATTGGCTATACAAATATATGGACCACTAGCAGGCAAATTCTCTTTACCGCGAATATCGACTTTTTTAAAATGCAGAGCGATTACTAATTTTGCTAACAGCGACAAGAGAAAGAACGAGACTGGATCTTTGCAATCTCTCATAGAAGCTTTCAGACGGGCCATTTGTGTTTGTTTAGACGACATAAATCCTCCTGGGCAAAAGCACAGGTTTAAATTGGTAAAAGACGAAAAACTAACTAGCTAACTCACTAGCGCATCAACACTATTAGATTAGCTCTAAGCCAAGCCAGTGTTTCTGACGAACGAACACTTCTCGTATTGTTTTTAGGACTTTTGTTTTTGTCCGGGCAAACTTAGAGCGACGTATACAGCCATAGAGACAAAGAAACCGACAAACCAACCGTAGTCGTAAAGGGGTTTAAGCGTCGGCACAAAGGCACCCACCCAGGCCAGGGCACAACCAGCAATAGTGGCCAGCACTGCTACAAAATTCCAGCCCGATCTATATTGATAAGCACCGCCAGGCAAATAGAGATCGGCCAGTTCTAGTTTGGTCTTACGCAAAATCCAATAATCGGCGATTAGAACACCAGCTATCGAACCCAGACCACCAGAATAACCTTGCAACCAGACAAAAATATAGCCATGGGGGTCGGCAATCAATCGCCAGGGTTGCATTAAGACTCCCACCAAACCAGTAATTAGACCACCAACTTTGAATGTAATAAAGCGGGGGAAAGCATTGGCAAAATCGTTTGCCGGTGACACCACATTAGCAGCCACGTTAACAGACAGTGTAGCTAAAGCCACAGTAAACATGGCAATGGCGACCACAGCTGGCTGATCAGCGCCAAGGCGACCGAGCAGCTTAACTGGGTCCCAGAGCTGATCCATAGCCACCGTTGGATAGATAACCACAGCGGCAGAAGTGATCATCACTCCCATGGCCGAAAATATTGCCATGGCAGTCGGTAGAGCAATTACTTGACCTATGGTCTGCTCTTTTTGTGAATGGCCAAAGCGGGTAAAGTCTGGCATATTGAGCGAAAGAGTAGCCCAGAAGCCAATCATGCCAGTCAAAGACGGAATGAATACGGCCCAAAACTCGCCAAAGGTAGCGAACTTGCTCTTCTCGTGTAAAAGATCCCCAACACCATGGGCGAGGTTGACAGTCCAAACAAGAAGTACAAAAGTCATAATCAAAACAAAGGGTGCTGCGAGGCTTTCGACCTTTTTAAGAACATCCATGCCACGAAAAACAATCAGTATGTTCAAGCCCCAGAACAGAGCGAAAGACAACCATTCTGTTCCCATATAGTCGAAATAGGGGCCGCCTAATAAAGCGCGCCAGACATTTATACCGATGAGTGCTCCAAACATAGTATTAAAAGCCTGGCCGCCGATCCAGGCTTGAATGCCAAACCAGCCGCAGGCAACAATAGCCCGCATCAGTGCTGGTAAATTGGAGCCCATGGTGCCATAGGCAGCTCGAGCGAAAACAGGAAAAGGGATACCATATTTGGTGCCAGGATGAGAATTGAGCAAAATCGGCAAAAGCACAATGGTATTGCCGAGCAAGATAGTAAAAATAGACTGCCAGGCATTCATGCCGTTGGCAATTAAACCAGACGACATCATATAAGTAGGTATGCAAGCCGACATGGCAAACCAAAGAGCGATATAGCTATAGGTCGACCAATTGCGGTCAACTACTTTAACTGGTGCCAAGTCATGATTGTAAAAAGGACTCGATTTAATCTCAGTCTCATCGGCCAATTCAACCCGTCCATCGCTATGCTCAACAAGTCTGTGGCCTTCCGACTGAAATTGACTCATAAATGGCCTCGCTTGAATTTAGGCGAATTGGGGCGAACGGTGGGGGCGAACGATTGGGGCAGAGGGCTACAATATTAGCTCATAAGTGGTAGAACAGTAATTGGGACCATAAATGCCATTAAGCACGATCAACGGCAGATTGACGGTTATAAGAGGCGCAAATAGATGAAAGCCACACAAGCAAAGAGCCCGGCAGTGACAAAGGCGAAGTCTGCAACAAGCAGCGAAACTAAAGTCACTCAGAGCAAAAGCAAGTCTCAAAATAAAAGCACGAAAAAGAGCACGGCCGACCCCCTATCGATGTGCCCAGTGGACGGAGCCGGTTGGTGTCCCTATCCCTTTTCAGTGGCTCAACTAAAGAAAAGACTGAAAGCGAAGGCCCAACAATCATAAAGGCCATAATCTCAAAGGCCAAAATCAGAAAGGCCAAAATCAGAAAGCCAGAATTCAAAGGAAAGAAAGCTGCATATTATCAGACGCTACTCAAGACCCCTTTTAGCATTCATCATCGCAATATTTGCTCAACCAGTTAGTGCATACACTATTGAAGGCAAAATTGAACACCAAGAGGCCCTGCCCTCAGTCGACAGCTCTATTCGCAAAGGGGCGCGCTTCAATGCTGGGGCAGAACTAGAAGCCAACAACAACTGGGTGAAAGTACCGGCCTGGCTTTCTGGCACCTGGATTGTGAACGAAGAAACCGCAGTACTGGGAGAAGACTTTAAAACAGGGCGCATAGACCGCTCTCCTTCCGTTTTCATGGCCCGCCAGGAGTTTACCTACGGTAGCCAGAAAGACCGACAGGGCGGCATCTGGCACTATATCGGCGCACCCTATACTTCAAAGACCAGGCTAACGGCCTATCAGGAGTTTCACCAGGTCAAAGAAAAGCAGTTTCTAGTGGCCAACGAAGCTGAAGTGCAGTTCCGCACCCTAATGACCGTAGTGCGAGTAAGCAACCTCAATGGCCGTGTGGCAGACTCTTTTCAGCAAGAAAGTATCACCAGCTATCGCCCCCTTGAAGACGGTGTGATTGCCCTGGCAGCGTCGAACAAGACCTTCGACGCCAATGGCAGAGCCGTCTTTCAGCAAAATAACGAAGCTCGCATCAGACGCTATAAGCATTTCTATGAAACCGACAAAAAAGACGGCAAGAACCTCAGAGAGCTGTTCTTGCGATATCTAGAAGCAAATGGCCTATCGAACTTAATACCCTAAACAAGCAAGCCAGAATTAGAGCATAATTAGGCCAAAATTAGGGCTTTTTGTAAGGCATGAAAGAGAGAAAAGGCTTACCTTCCCAGGCTCCCACACTGACAGTAATGGGGCCAACGCTGTCGAACTTTAAGACTATAGTCTTGCCTCTCGGCCCGCTGAGCGCGTTTACCGCAAGTAGTTTCGCTCCATAGATCCAACTCCAGTCAACAGAGCAGACGGCCTCAGCCAGTTTAGGCATATCGCTAAGCGGTCGAATCTCGCTATCAATAGTCAACTCGTCAGCAATGTTCATCGCACCGTCGCCTTCTTCAACGGCAGCCGTAAGTAAAAGGCCACGGCCATCGGAAAAATTTAGTCCAAAGCTGTGCAGCGAACTGGCTGCCGAAACCAGGGTGGCCCCGGCTAATTCACTGCTAATAATGCTTGGACTGGTGATATCGGCCTTGCTGCTCATTTTCCGCCTTTATAGCTTTGGAACTTAACGTGTCACCTAGAATAGGCCATATAGAATTGCTATAAATGATACCCTCTAGGTTTGCAGACTTGAACTAAACTAAATTGAAGCATTTTGACGTAATTATTATTGGCGCAGGCGGAGCTGGCATGATGTGCGGCAGCACAGCCGGCAAACTAGGGCGCTCAGTGCTACTGATTGACCACAACCAGAAAATCGGCCGCAAAATTCTTATATCAGGCGGCGGTCGCTGCAACTTTACCAATGTCGGCACCCGAGCAGAGTCGTTTGTCAGTAACAACCCACACTTTGCTAAGTCGGCACTTTCGCGCTTCACTCCTGCAGATTTTATCAAGCTAGTAGAAAAGCACCGCATTCGCTATCACGAAAAAAAACTCGGCCAATTGTTCTGCGACCACTCAGCCGAACAAATTGTGGACATGCTCATAGACGAATGCAATCAAGCAGACTGTCAATTTCAAACAGACACAGCCATAAAGTCAATTGCTAAGAACAATGATGAGGCAAGTAGTGGTCGCTTTATTGTAGACACCACAGCAGGAACATATAGCTGTGATTCGCTTGTCATTGCTACAGGCGGTCTCTCCATTCCGCAAATTGGTGCCACCGGATTTGGTTATGAGATAGCACGCCAATTTGGTTTGAAAATCGTACCAACCGCCGCTGCTCTCGATGGCTTCAGCTGGGGAGATTCTGATCTTGCTCGCTTCAGCGACCTAGCTGGACTGTCACTTGATACAACTGTATCGTGCAAAAAAGCAAGTTTCAGAGAGAATATTCTTTTTACCCATAACGGCTTAAGCGGTCCCGCCAGCCTGCAAATATCACTTTACTGGTCACCCGGTGACAGCCTCACTATTGACTTGATGCCCGAGGCCAATGCTTTAGAGGTGCTGCAGGCCAGAAAAAAAGCTGGCAGTCGTCAAGAAATTAAAAATGTGCTGGGTGAGCTCTTACCAAAGCGCTTCGCTGAATACTTCACTCATTACCTCGATATCAACGGGCCAATGAATACCTTGCCCGATAAAAAACTGCTGCAACTAGCAGGTTCACTCAATGGCTGGCAAGTAGCACCAGCCCGCACAGTGGGCTACAAAAAAGCAGAAGTAACCAGAGGCGGGGTTGACACCAGCGAACTTTCATCAAAAACAATGGAAGCAAAGAAAGTGCCCGGTCTGTATTTCATCGGCGAAGTGGTAGACGTAACCGGCATGCTCGGTGGCTACAATTTTCAGTGGGCTTGGGCTTCAGGCTTTGCCGCTGGTCAGGCAGTATAGAGAACAGAATTGTGGGCACTAGACTCTTTCAAATTGCACTAATAGCAATACTGACTCTAGTACCGCCTTTGCGCCTGGCATACTTTCTATTTACCAACGGCGAAAACTGCGCCAACAATGACGACATAACCTACCTGGAACAGTTCGTGAGAATGACAGGCCCAGGCTATAACTGGCTCAACTACTTTGGCGATACCTTTGTCGATGGCCACTCCACGGCCTTCAATCAAGTAATTTTCAATCTCTATGTTCTATTCGGACATATGAATCAGAATCTGGGTGCAACCATAGGCATTGCCCTCATGGCCATTAGGCTTGCCCTCTTATTCGATATGAGCGTCAGCCCGTCTAATAAGTTGAGATGGTACTGCCTGCCACTAATGAGCGCCATTATCTTCGCCCCCACCGCGGCATCAATACTGACCCAGGGCTCTTTCGCCATTACCTGGCAGTTAGCACTGACACTTGGAGCTGCTGCTCTCTGGGCCTTGTTTCGCCAATCGGAAACGTCCAAAAGCAAGGCCATTGCCAGCGCCAGCATTTGCATTGTCTTAGGCTCGTGGACTATTGCCACCACTTTGATAATAATTCCAATTGTCTGGTTTTGGGCCTGGCGTCTAAAATTGCTGAACAAACTATCGCTAGTATTTTTAGGGTGCGCCACTGCTCTTTCAATCTTTCCTGATCTACTTTACCTTGAGCGTGGGGTAGGCACCTCTCGCCCCCTGGCCGAAGTGCTAAAGCCACTAGATTTGACAATGTTTCTAAGTTCTCTAGGCCGTAACTTTGCCCCTGGAACCGGCTGGTATATGGAACGCATTGCCCCGGCAGAAGTATTTAGTACCCTCGGCTTGATACTACTTACTGCCATTTGTGTTTTGGCAAAAACAATTAGTAAGAGGACGAATGAAGACAATCAAGTCAATCAAAAAATTCTCTGTCGACACTTCTACCCTTCCTTGGCAATTGCCTCCTTTGCCGTGGGCAACTTACTCCTAACCAGCATGGTGAGGCCAATCATTGCCCCCTGGTATGGTCAAATAAGCCTTTGGTTTTGGATTGGCCTGGTGGGAATGGCCGCGAGCATTTTCGAGCTAGTTACCAGCGATGAAAAGCTCAAGTCAGGAGCCAAGATTCTAGCTACCACCACTTTAATAAGCATTGCCAGCTTTACTCTATTTTCGCCAGGATTTGAGGATAAGGAATTCTTCTTAGATAACCGCTCACCAGCATATCTATCTGTTTTACGTAACTACCAGACGCCACCACCGCCGGGGCTATTACCTCCTTACAAATACGTTCCACTAAAACCAGAGAGACTGGCGAAAATTCTCGAACAATATCATCTTTCACCATTCGGGAAAGCAGACACTATCTTGTTTCAAGGCGACTGTGTCGTTCCTGGTTTAGTGCAATTTCGCAACGACGGCACAGAAGAAAGCAAGCTTTTCTTCTTGAGCCAAGACAAAAAAGAGATATTGACCGCTACCTATTACAAACGACTAAACCTTTGCCTAGATGGCACCATGACAGTGACCTGGCATGTCAAAGTACCAGACGATGCAAAAGCCGCTCAATTTACAACTGCTCTTTGGCCGCTAGAGCAAACAGACAAGAAGAGCGCGGGTGGAAAAGCAAATGCGCTCACTATCTCAATCGGCACCAATCAGCCTCTAGCATTCGAGCTAGAACAAGGCCAGAAGTCAAATGTAATAGTTGACCTAATTCCATATCGGGGAAAAGTTGTCGACATTGTCTTCACCCACAAACAAAACACCCTACGGCCCACGGTGCTTGAAGTACCGAAGGTAGAAGTTGACAGGGAGTAATACAGCGGGTCTTAAGAGCCTAGCTGTGCTATTTGGAATAATAACACTGGGTAAGCGTTGTTAGAATTTCTATCCAAAAATCTAACAGCGGAACCAAGTTAGAATTTCTATCCGAAAATCTAGCAGCGGAACCAAGTGAGAATTTCTATCCGAAAATCTAACAGCGGAACCAAGTGAGAATTTCTATCCAAAAATCTTACAGCGGAACCAAGTTAGAATTTCTATCCGAAAATCTAACAGCGGAACCAAGTGAGAATTTCTATCCAAAAATCTAACAGCGGAAACTAGTTAGAATTTCTATCCGAAAATCTGACAGCGGAACCAAGTTAGAATTTCTATCCGAAAATCTAACAGCGGAAACTAGTTAGAATTTCTATCCGAAAATCTAACCGCGGAACCAAGTGAGAATTTCTATTCAAAAATCTAACATCGAACTCGTTAGAATTTCTATCCGAAAATCTAACATCGAACAATTGAACCTTTCGCCTCCATAAAGCGTTATTAAGGATACACGCTGTTTATGAGGTGCAATCATGAGCTGTCATGGCGATATCCTAAACTTTATCTCTGCTCTTCCCGCTAATGCATGGTTTTCCACTCAGCAAGTACTAAATCTTGGCACGAGAGAGGCCATAGACCAATGTCTTTATAGATTAGTAAAATGTGGCTTTCTCACCCGCATTGCCTGGGGTCTTTTCACGCTGGGAACAAACGAGCAAAACTTTGAACCACTGGCGGTGGCAAACTTTAAAGCGCAAGTATTCAAAAAGAAAGTTGCTATTCACGGCCTCGATATAGCTAGGCAGCTCGGCCTGGTTGATACCGCTCAAGACCAGCAGCTATTCAGCGTACACGGTGTCAGCAGTTCATTCCAATCGATGAAGCGACAAATCTCGCTAAAGAGCTACTCTCCTAGAAAAATTGCTCTTTTTGATTCACCAATAGGCGAAGTCATAAGCGCACTCTGGTTTCTCGGTGAGAAGAATTGTGATAACTCTTCCGTAGCCAAAGCCTTGAGTACTCTCAACCCTGACTGTGTCCAAGAACTGGCACAATCGGCCCATTTAATGCCAGGCTGGTTGACAAGGAAAGTTCGCCTCAATATCGATTCTCAGCAGTGGCACTGGCGAACCCAGTGCTTGAATACAATTATCCGGCCACCGGGCCTGAGCTAGACGCAAGCTACTTCCCTGCAGAATAACGCAGCAAAGCAAAATCACCTTCACTATCAACAGTCTTAATGCCTGCCATGTCCTTGAACAAAGCCATGTTCTTTACTTTCACTAGAATGTAGGCCTGAGGCACTTGCTTCAACCTGATAGTGAGCAAATCGAAATTGGTAATGTTCTCCACTTGCTTTCGCGCATAGAACGGCACTCCCGGCTTGCGCATATCGAAGACAATGAGCGGTTCAGCAGATTGACCGGCGAAATTTGCAAATTTAGGCAGCGGCCCTTCCCACTTTTGGGAGAGCACTGGCAGGATATGACCGGTATGCACCACTAGCAAAAATGCCGTCCCAACCGTCATGATCGTTAGGCCCGCTAGCTGCTGACGAAGTTTAAATGCCAGTATGCTCAACAAAACAACCACAGCCTGGGCTGAGCCGTAAGCTGAAATCAAGCCAATCAAACCTTCCGGGGCATCCCGCAGCCGAGCGGCAACTATTGGTGCAACCAAACTGGCAGCAGCATATACCAACATAACCACAAGTAGCGGCAAGGCCAGGCGCTTGAAAGCCGATTGCCGGTTCAAGCAACGCTCAAACTCACAGCCAACAAGGATAGCCAAAGCCGGGAAGGCTGGCAGAGTGTAGGGTAGTAATTTCGACACAGAGGCACTAAAGAATACAAGGGTGATAGTCGCCCACAAAATACAGTAGAGTGCCAGGCGGCCACTAACATCGAGAGCTTCAATATAGTCGCGAGAGCGCGTCAACAGGCCACGCACCTTGGCTGGCAATAAAGAAAGTCCTGGCCCAGATATCTCAGATGAACTGGATGTCGCTGCTATAGCACCAGTACTTTTCGCACCACGCAGAGCAATCAAATAGCCGGCCAATGTGGCAACCATAGCTTGAGGCAAATAGACTGTCCAGGGAAAAAACCCACCAAGCATTGCGAGCAAATGATAATAAACCGGCTGCTTATGGGCATCTACAACAGTAGTGAAGCGCTGGAAGTTCTCTCTGATGATAAATTCCTGAAAATAAGCCCCCTTGGTAATGTAGATTTCAGTGACAAACCAGGGCAAGGCAATGGCCGCTACTATCAGAGCGCCAATCATGGGCTGATACGCCTTAAATGCCGACCAGAGGTCACCTTTTAAGGTGTGCCAAGCAAGCAAAATAGCCACGGGTAAAACCAGGCCAACCGGGCCTTTAGTCATTACGGCCAAGCCAATCAAAACATAGCCTAGGTATAGTGCACCTCGACGCTTAAACTTAGACTGGCTAGCATGAAAGAAAGCTAACTGGGTGCCCGCGCCAAACAAAGACAGAGGCATGTCAGTAATGGCTTCGCGGGCGGTAAAAACAAATAGAGGAGCGCTCGCCAAAGTTAACGAGCCAAATATGGCGGCCCTCAGAGATATATAGCGGGCCATCGATAGATACGTGATCGCTACCAACACCACAGCACAAGCGGCGCCGAAGAAGCGGGCGGCAAATTCGTTAACACCAAATATCTGATAACAACCAGCCATAGCCCAGATGCAGAGGGGCGGTTTGGTAAATCGCACGACATAGTTGAGCAAGGTAGTGATGTACTCGCCAGTGACAATCATCTCGCGAGCTGGTTCGGCGTATAGAGCTTCATCAGGGTTAAAGAGCGGCAAATTACCCAGTCCATTAAAATAGACGAAGGCAGCAATCGCCGTCACAGCAAGAAGACCGAGCAAAACGCCTGGACTGCGCGCTGATTGGTCTTGATTCTGCTCGTTAGCTTTTTCTACTTGAATATCAGATGCCATATATCTCTTCGCTTCAACTTGCAGCATTATAGTTACAGCTTGCGCTTGACAACTCAAAGCGTAAAGAGCCTTCTCCCCGGAAAGCCGCTGGGGCACGCTCATATTAAGAAGAACGTTAACTATGCTTACTAATCAAACAGCAGCCCCAAGAATATGTGAAGCTATGGTAATGTCAGATGCTTGTTCCCTTACGGGCTCTAGCATTCAGATCGAAAACGATCCTGACCACGGATAAAAAAAGAGATTACAAAGAAGGTCAAAACAATGGAAGTTTCTCACCGGCTCAAATCTATTCCTCCCTACGTCTTTGCCGAAATGGACAAGAAGCGCCTTGCCGCTATTGCATCGGGAGTCGACGTTATCAATTTGGGTATTGGTGATCCTGACCAACCAACACCACGACACATTGTCGATGCTATGCACGAAGCCTTAGAAAAGCCAATCAACCACCACTATCCACCCTTCGGCGGCACCAAAGAATACAAAACTGCTGCCTGCGCCTGGATGAAAAAACGCTTTGGCGTTGATGTTGATCCAGCCACAGAAATCACTTCGATGATCGGCACCAAAGAAGGCTTGCATAACACTATTATGGCCTTCGTCGACAAGGGCGATATCAATATTATTCCCGACCCAGCCTATCCGGTTTATCGCACATCAACCATTTTGGCTGGCGGCGAGCCTTATTTCATGCCTCTTACACCGGCAAACAATTTCATTCCTGATTTAGATGCGATACCAGAAGCGGTGCTCAAGAAAGCTAAGCTTTTGATGTTCAACTATCCAAACAATCCTACTGGTGCCGTTGCTGACTTGGCCTTCTTCGAAAAAGCTGTGGCCTTCTGCAAAAAGCATAATATTTTGCTTTGCCACGACCAAGCTTATTCAGAAATGACCTATGACGGCTTCAAAGCTCCATCGATTCTTCAAGTCAAAGGCGCTAAAGATATCGCCATTGAACTGCATTCGTTGTCGAAGAGCTACAACATGACCGGCTGGAGAATTGGATTTGCCGTAGGTAATGCTGAAGCCATTGCTGCCATCGCCAAGATCAAATCAAATATCGACACCGATATCTTCAGAGCGATTCAATTTGCAGCCATTGCCGGATTTGAAGGCCCAACCGATCATATTCAGTTCTGCAATAGCCTCTATGTTGAAAGACGCGATTTGGCCGTAGAACGGCTCAATCAACTCGGCTGGAACCTCAAACCTATCAAAGGCACATTCTACATCTGGCTACCAACGCCTGCAGGAATGTCGTCAGCTGATTTCAGTACTGTTATGCTGGAAAAAGCTGGGATTGTGGTTCCTCCAGGCACTGCCTACGGACCGCACGGAGAAGGTTTTGTGCGCATCGCTTTGAGTGTGGACAAGGCTCGCCTTGCTGAAGCATTCGATAGAATGGCTAAGCACTCAATCACTTACGACATGGCTAAATCCACAGTCTAAGTACTTCCCAGAGAAAGCGCAGAACGTAGGTACGTCCTTCATTAATGCACAAAGAAAAGCACTACGCCGCGAAATCAATTCAAATATTGCCTGGCAATCCAACCGCTACGGCGATTCACCAGATCCTTACTTGGGCACTGGAGAATCTCGACAAGCAAGTTGAAGTGATTTGGCCGTCTGCTACCAAAGGCTCCGAATACAAGCTCACCGCCCATGCTGATCCCATGGGCGGTGACCCGCAATGGAAGCTGATAGCTTCGAACGCTGGTCAAGGCTCTCTCCTTTGGGAATTTACTAGTTGCGATTCGCTGCTTGTCTTCAATCGCATCGAAGCTTCACTCAATGATCGCGAAGGCAATCAGCACGCTACCACGCAGGCTGTCACCCAAGAAGAACAAGCGGAAGAGAAGGCGTTCTTCTATATTCCGGAAGCTCTGACAAAACAAAGAGCAACTATTCCAATACCTTTAGTTGGTGGAGACAATTCGCTCAACCGCTCAGGAACTGTACTTAATGGCGACCTTGCCTTTGTACAAATCGGCGCTTTACTGCAATCTATTGCTCTTGCCAAAATGACTGGCCGCCTAGAAATACAAAGCGACCTTGGTGCCGCGGAAGTGTTTTTCATTGATGGCCAGCCTATTCACGCTACTAGCCCAGCAGCCAAAGGCTCTGAATGCATCTATGAGTTAATCACCTGGAAAGATGGCCGCTTCTTCTTCCAGCCCAAGGTGATGACCAAACACAAAACTATTACTGAACCCCTTGATTCGCTGATTATTCAAGGTGCCCAAATATTCGACAAACAAAATTTCCTCAAAAACAGCGGCTTCAAGTTCGATGCGGTGATGGTCAAGACTCAGCGCATTGTTGACGAAGGCGAACTACGCAAATTACTAAAACCAGCTATACCAGTCGATTTCGTTGCCCAAAGACGCTTTTATGACGCCATTGATGATCGCTTGAGCACAGAAGAAATTGTCGCCAAACTTGGCTATGCCCGCAGTCTCTGGGTGCCAATTGTCTGTAATATGCTCAGCTGTGGGCTAGCCGCCTTTACTAAGCCATCAAAAAAAAGCAACTCGGGCCTCCCCACTCTTGAGCCCAAAACTGTTGATAGCGCCGCTATCCAGTCGGTCATTATGCAATTGCGCCGTGGTGACACCGGCATGTTCAACTTCCCGGCTTTTCTCTACTTCTTAGAGCAAGAGTACTTTAGAGGGCACCGCTCTGGTAGTCCTATTTCAGTCATTGTTTTTGAAATGCGTGTTAAGAGTGGCCCCAATGGTTCAATTAGAGAGCCTCTACCAATCGGAGCTCTGCGCGAAGCCGTCTTGCGCATATCGCAAGCCAAACGGCACAACGACTTGTTGGCGCACTACGAAGCTTTTGACTATGCCTTACTTTGCCCCGATACAAAAGGTGAAGGCGCACGAGTATTCGCCAAACGTCTAATGACCTCGCTAATGAAATCCCCACTATCCACGGGTGTAGACGAGCGCACCCTCTCTCTCTCTTTCGGTGCAGCCTGCGTACCTGAAGATTTCCTCGAGCTAGGACTGCTACTGTCGGCAGCGGAAGCGGCCAAGAGCCACTCACTCAGCACTGAAGAGCCCGTTGTGCTCTATCGCGACCTCTTACCAAAAGCCACTTAGTGTGCCTCACAGCAATAGTAATAGCAGCGCAAACAGTACGAGTACCAGTATTAGTACCAGTACGAGTACCAATATCAGCACCAAAACAAATACGAGTCCTGATATCGCAGCAACAAAGCTTACCCACAAGTTAGCCCTGCGACGTGCAAGGGCTACTCTCGGTAAATGGCTAAAGAAAAGCACCATAGTTCGCGACGATAAACTATTAGCAACGATTATGGCAGTGGGTGCCGGTCAAGTACTAGAGCAATCGCTCAAACCGCCCGATCAAGGCAAAGATCAAAACAAAGATCAAGGCAAAGCTCAAGAGCAAGATCACGACCAAAACCAGGAACAAAAGAAAGTCCAACACAAAGACTCTTTTGTTGTCGACAAGGCTCTACTAGAGCAACTCTGCCATGACCTAAATATAGATAGCGAAGCAAATTTTGACCAATCAAAAACTTATGCTTCGCTGAAGAAGCTCTTCCAGGGCCCTGAATATAAACTACTTTTTTCACAAGCCCATGGCTTAAGTGATTTATTCGAAGTATTCTGCATCAACCAACGCAAGTTAGCCACAGCCAATGTTCAAAAAGCCGACAAAAACACTACGGCCATTGACCAAGCACTATTCTCGCAAATCTATACGCCACCGCAAGTAGTGCAGGCCATGACCGAGCTATGCCTGGTCGAGCCATTTCTAAACAAAGTACAGTCGGTAGCAGAGCTCCAAGAAGTATCAGTGCTTGACCCCTGCTGCGGTACTGGAAACTTTTTAATTGCTGCAGCCGCTGCCTTCTATAAAGCCTATGAGCAGTTCGATCTGCCGCCTAGCGAAATTTGCCGTTTGATACTTGAGCACAATATTGTTGGCACAGATATTGATGCTCGCGCTCTAGTTATGGCCAAGTTTGCCTTAACCGTTCAACTCACAATGCTGAGTAAAGACACGGCGGCTCAAAGATTTGACAGCACAAGCTCACTAATCAAGTGCCTGCACAACACCAGCGATGTAGCTGAAGCAGCACTAGGCTCACTCTCACCACGTTGGAAGAGAAGTAGCGGCCATGCCATGAACCGTAAATACAGTGTAGTGATGACCAACCCACCCTATCTCGGACGCAAACTGATCGACCGGGTATTGAAATTGAAACTAAAGAAATACTACCCAGAGTGCGCTAGCGATCTAAGTCAAATATTTTTGTGGAAAGCTCTAGATCTAGTAACTAGCGGTGGCACCATCGGCTTTCTCAGCCAAAGCTCGTTTATGCACCTGCCCAGCGCCCTGACTTTAAGAAAACGCATATTAGAAGAAGCGCAAATCAATTTAGTGATTGAACTTGGTGACGGCGTCTTTCCTCTTCTTGCTGGCTCTAAGGCAGATAGCAGCATTATCATCTTAACCAAGCAAAAAATAGCAGGCGACCAACCGGCTTACTATATCGATCTAAAAAGCGCACAAGCAAAAAGTAAAAACAAGAAGGCTAGCCATTTAGATAAGTTGCTGCACTTGAATAGACTTAACAAAATAAGTAAGAGCCATAGTCAACTCTCTAGCAGCAACGACCTGGCATTCAATTTCAAACGGCCCCAAGCTCTGATAATTCTGCAAGCAAAGGATAATCAGAATCTAGCTAGTAAAGCCGACTTCAAGCAGGGTCTGGCGACTTCTAGTAATGAAAGATTCTTGCGCTATGCCTGGGAAGTTGAAGAAGACGACAAGAACTATGCTCCATACGCTAAGGGGGGCGGCTCTGAGCGCTGGTGGCGCACGATTTCTAGCAAAGTGAGATGGGGTGAAAACGGAGAAGAAATCAAAGTTGCCGTTGCCGAGGCCTACCCCTATTTAAAGGGTCAAGTGCACTGGGTAGTTAAGAACGAAAATTACTACTTCAAACCAGGCCTTACTTTCTCATTCGTCAACAAACATCGGCTCAGTGTCCGTAAACTACCTGCTGGGGCAATATTCGATGTCGGTGGTTCAGCTATATTTAGCCATGATGCCCAGCAGGAAAATCTATTGCTGGCTTATCTCAATTCGAGCCTGGTGAGCGCACTGGCTCACGATATGAACCCAACAATCAACTTTCAAATTGGTGATCTAAAACGGCTACCACTGCTGCATTTTGCTCCGCCGCTGGCGCAAAAGCTAGCTGACCTCGCAAGCGCGGCAGTAGCCTTAAAACAAGAACTGGAGCCATTAGTTTCACCCCCAGCTGCTCTTCTCGCTGGCCTCAGTAGCAAGAAAACGATCTTATCTCAAGAAGGTTTTGAGAGCCACTTAAGCACAGTAGAAAACTTTCAAAACCAACTGATTGCCATTGAAGAAGAAATCGACAACCTGGTCTTAGTAGCGGCAAACCAGCATTTCGCTCTAGACAAACAAGACCAACTAGAACTTAGACACTGGGTAGACAATCGCGCTCTAGCAGATACATCGGCAGCAGCAGCAGTAAAGCTGACAAGCAAAATTTATTTTGAAAATCAAATGGCCCAAGCTTTCGCCATAAGACTCTGGCGCAACAAAGAGCAGCTTGGCCTAAGCAGGCAAATTACACTTGAACAGGTGTGCAATTTTCTCAATAGCAAAACAGAAGCACAACCAAAGACAGAACTAGAGATAGATCCAGATTTTGCCAAACAATTTATCAACAGCAGCTTGAGTCGCTATTTTAATAGCCGCTTCAATCAGGTTTTCCATGAGCAGTTTGGCGGACAGCCGCCAGTTCTAGCAATAAATGGAGCCGTGCAAGCAACTTTACCACTGCTGAAAAATGGCATCAGTCGGCCAGCCGATTTGTATCGCACTCTACTGAATGGTAAAGATTAGCCTGCTATCGAACTACTGTTGAACAGTCTCGTAGTCGTTCTTAGTCCAACTATAGCCACCTTTCACGTCGGTATCGGCGATATAGTCAGCTTCAAACGAAACCTGTTGTCTCTGGGAACCAGCAGGGAAAGATAGGCCGGGATTGCCATCAAGGCTGTTGACGACATCTAGCAGTGTACTATCAAAGCGACGTATGCCTGAAGGCGATGTCAGTTGAGCTATGACATGATGATCGCGAGTGATGGTCACTCTCATGGTGGCACGGCCTCTAATTAATGCCACCTCTTGCCAGCGAGCATAAATCTCAGAAGAGAGCTGTTTATGCCAGGCTTCCCAGGCCAGTGTCATTTTTTTTGAGCTGCGTTCAGCGCCGATATCAAAACGACTATTCTGCTCTTGGGCAGAGGCACTAAGTGGGCCAGCCGGCAGCGTGGCGAAGGCAGTGCGATCGATTAAACCGCTACCCTGAACACCACCACCTAAAGTACTTTTGCGCGGCGGAGCAACCGGAATTGCGTCAGCGGTTGAAAGGGTTGGAGCAGCATTACCGCCAGGTCTGGCCAATCGCGTTGTACCATTCTCCAGGCGCACTCCGCCCTTCAAGACCGCACCGGCGCCAGCAGCGTGTGCCTGAGTATTGAGCGAAATCATCAGAGAAAAAATAATAGCTGCGCTTACTAATTTGCTTTTCATTGCCCTAATCTCTTGAAATTCCTTACTTACCGCTAGCAAAACCAAACACTGCGCCAAGCACCGCCCCACGCAAGGCATTGCTCTTAGCGCTACTCATCCGCGAACCGTTGTTAGATGAGCTGAACAGAGCACCAGATAAGGCACCAGCAGCAGCACCAGCCAGACCGTAGGTGGCAGCGCGCTTTAAGCGACTGCTATTTGAACGAGCACTATAGGCCATGCCACTCAGTCCACCTTGACTGTCTAAACTCGCGGCTTTACTACCGGCAAAAGGAGTAATCTGTCCTTCTGGTTGGCTAGCAGTCTGAGTGCCAGAACTTGATTGATTGGAAGAAGCGAAACTATCAGCTGGCGCAGTATTTTTTGCAGCAATTGCCCGGTCAATATCAGCCAGAGCACTGCCAAAACTTGTGCTGGCAGGATTAAGAGAAGAAGCGCGAGCCATATGACTGCGAGCATTGGCAAGGTCACCTTTAGCTCTGTAGGCCTGAGCCAGAGCGAACTGCACATCGCCATCATCTGGTACTTGCGAAGCCACAGAGTTCAACTTAGTTACTGCTGAATCATAATTGCCGGCTTTGTAATCGTTTGAAGCCGAAGCAACAGCGCTTTTCAATTGGTTCTTTCTTGCTTCATCAAGGGCCTTGCTTTGGGCCGGAGCTGCTGGACGAGGAGCCGAAGAAGAAGAAGAAGAAGAAGAAGAAGAAGCGGCAAAGGGATTAGAACTAGAGGCATAGCTCGAAGCCACATGACTTGGGGCCGTATTATTGGTTTGAGCCAACTTATTCTGAACGCTAACCACCGCACTTTGCAGATCAGTATCTTGAGGATTCAAATTGAGGGCGCTGCGATAGTACGAAAGCGCACCGTTCAAATCATTTTTGCCTTCAGCAATAACAGCCAAGTTATAGTAAGCATCGCCATTGTTTGGGTCTTTAGCAATGATGCCATGAAAGGCACTTTCAGCCTGGGCCACTTTGCCGTCTTGATAAAGTTGCATGGCATCGGCCAGAGCACCAGATGAATCAACAGCGTAAGGTTCCTCGCTGTCATAACTAGAGTTAGAGCTAGCAGTGGACGGTGCGCTAGACGAAGTAGCGGGTGTATCTAAGGTTGGCGCCAGCGGAGGCAGCAGTGCACCAGAAGTTGCAGCGCCACTGCCGTATGCCAGTGTCTTTTCGATGGCAGCAAGCCTCTCAGTCGTTGTTCCTTTGCGTGTGATGCCGAATAATTTCAATTCAAGATCTTTCAAGCGACTGTCAAGGGCGACCTTAGATTTTGGAGCACCGTAAATAACTTCTTCTATGTTGTCGAGCTTAGCTATCTCAGGAGATTGCTTGGAAGTTGCAGCCAGAGCAAGCGGTGCATAAGAGCTCAGCAAAACAGCCTGTATGATGGCTAAGGTTTTGATTGTCTTTAACTTCATGACCGAACCTCTAATGACCGCCTGAACCAGAAACCACACTATTGTAATAGAAAAAAAACTAGCATCCTTTTATTGCCAGACAGGACAGCTTTTCGAAAGCCGCACTGTGCCAATTTTAAAACTGTCAATCTTGATGCAAACTTCGACGCTACTCTCTCTCCTCTTGTTCCCAGCTATACCATTATCAGCGCATTTAAACAGTCAAAGCGCTGAAAATATGTTAGGGTAGTATCGTGAAGACCAGCTAAATAAGCTACTCTCCGCGATTTTTGCAAAATTCGTGAGTGGTGAACATGTAGATTGCGTGAAGATTGACTCGTTCGAGATTAAATCGAGACAGTGAAAATATGCAGACATTGCCAAAAAGCATTACCCCAGGCCGATACAGAAGAATCTTACCCATATTCGCCCTAGCACTAACCAGCGGGTTAGCTCTGACGGCTTGTGGTCACACCTCTGAAAAAGTAGAGGGTAAAGCCCTTGCTCCTTCACCAGCTAGCAAAGTGGCTGCTGACGGTTTAAACCTCGTTACCCTCACCCCAGAGACTGAAGTAGCCCTTAATCTTGGCTGCGAGAAAGTCTCGATGAAAGATGTCGACTTCGCCGTCAGAAGTACTGGTGAAGTGCAGGCCAACTCAAATTTGACAACCAAAGTGAGCACGCCAGTTTCAGGCCGAATAATTGCCGTTATGGTCAACATTGGCGACCATGTTAAAGAGGGGCAAACCCTAGCCAGTATTCGCAGTCAAGACATAGAACAGACCGAAGCTGACCTCCTGCAAAATGCCTCACAAGTGCGGGCCGATCTCAAACGCGAACTGCTGCAGATAGACTCAGACATAACCCAAAACCGCGCCCAGTTGGGGCTATCCCAGAGCACCTATGCTCGCGTCAAAGGCTTGTTCGAAGAGAAAATTGCCTCAAAAGCCGACTTTGAGTCAGCTAAAACTCAATTTGACAAAGATCGCATTACTATTGACGCCCTAAACAGCAAAAGACAAGCAACTATTTCGCTGTCATCCGAGCGCTTAACCTTGATGACTGAGCCCTTAAAGCAAAAGCTCCATCTATTAGGCGTCTCCGAGAAGCAAATTGCCGAAGTATTCAGAACTGGTCAGCTAAATCCGGTCATCCCTGTAGTATCGCCAGAAACAGGAGTGGTGACAGAGCGACTGGTCAATACTGGAGAGCTAGCCGACCCGAGCAAAGCCCTCTTTACCATCGCTGACTTTGATAGCGTTTGGCTAAAAGCTGATGTCTACGAGAAAGACATCTCCAAAGTAAAAGTTGGTCAGCCGATCGAGCTTGAAGTAGACAGCTTCCCTGGTCAAAAGTTCCTGGGCAAATTGAATTATGTGGCCGATTCTATCAATCCAGAAACCCGCACACTTACTGTTCGAGCTGAAGTGCTGAATCCGGGCTGCAAGCTCAAACCGAAAATGTTTGCCCGAATGAAAATTTTAGTCGGTAAAGCCAGGGTTTTGACCCTGCCAAAACTTGCAGTGCAAGACGCCGAAGACTGCAAGGTTGTCTATGTCCCTGTTGGCAAAGGCCAATACCGCGAGCAACCAATCAAGCTGGGCGGCGAATCTGGCAATTTAGAAGAAGTTGTCGGTGGTCTTAAAGAAGGCGATCCGATAGTAGTAAAAGGCAGCTTCGAACTACGCTCCGAATCGCTAAAACAGTCTGACTAAGCTTTCTCCAACTTAAGTTCTTAATATTTTTCGCCTACTTCTCTTAACCCATCCATAGGCACAAAAGTGCCAGCATAGAGTCACAAGGTTACTGGTTAAGGCAAAAAGACTACAGGTCTAAGATCATGGAATATGCATTCGGTCTGACATTCACAGCAGTAAGCGCATTCGTGGCAATTTGGATCAACGACCATTTCCACGTCGGCGGCGATCTTTCAGAATAAAACCGCTTGAGCCGTCCTACTTAAGTTTTCTCTTTATGACGATCAACTTTGCCGGAGAACCAGCGATAAAGTGCTGGCAAGAATAGCAAAGTCAAAGCAGTGGCTGGCAGCAGACCGCCAACAATAACTATGGCAAAAGGCCTCTGACTTTGCGAACCAATGCCGTCTGATAGAGCAGCCGGAAGCAAACCAGCGAATGCCACAATAGCAGCGATCGCTACTGGGGGCATGCGTACAATCGCTCCCTCTAGAGCGGCTTGATCCGGCTCCATGCCGCTTTGTTCAAGATCGCGAATCTTCGATGTGAGAATTACACCATTTTGGATAGCCACGCCGAACAGAGCGATAAAGCCCACACCGGCCGAAATACTAAAGTGGGTGTGGCTGAGCACCAGAGCAAGTATGCCACCAGAAGCCGCTAGCGGCACTGTAAGCATTATCAAGCCTGCCAAACTGGCTGAACCAAAAGCCGAATAGAGCAGCAGAAATACTAAGCCTAAGGTAACTGGAACTACCAATGAAAGTTGGCCCATCGCGTGCTTGGCACGCTCAAACTGGCCGGCCCAGACAATGTGGTAGCCTTCGGGCAACTTAATTTTACTGGCTACATCGCGCTGGGCTTGCTCTACGGCTGAACCTAAGTCACGGCCGCGGATATTGGCTTTAACGGCAATGCGCCTCTCATTGCGCTCACGCAATATCGTGCTGGCACCATGAGCTTGAGTAATTTTTGTCAATTGCACAAGCGGTATGCGCTGCCCCGATGGGCTGGGCACAAGAATATTGTTCAAATCAGATTCTTCGTTGCGGTAATCTGTTGAATAGCGCAAGGTAACATCAAAGCGCTTCTCACCATCTAACAGGTGCGTGATCGATTTACCACCAATAGAAGTCTCGACAATATCCAAAATGTCATTGGTATTAATGCCATAGCGCGAGGCCTTGAGTCGGTCAATGTCTATTTGCAGTTGCGGTTGCCCTAAGAGCTGATCCACAGAGACATCGACCATACCTGGTACAGCCGAGACAACTTGTTTTACCTCACTGCCAAGCTTTGTCAAAACAGTTAGATCTGAGCCGTAAATTTTCACGCCCAGCTCACCTTTGACACCACCAATGGTTTCATCCATATTGTCTTTAATATATTGAGAGAAGTTGAAAAGTAAGCCCGGTAAATTTGTAACCAGCTGCTTCTCCATACTTTCCACCAAGGCGTCCTTGCTATTGAACTCCTTGCGCCATTCTTCTTGGCCCTTAAGATCAACTAGTACTTCTATTGTTGAATATGGATTTGGATCGGTACCATCATCTGGTGAGCCAATTTGAGTAACGACTGTTGTAACTTCAGGATAAGACTTAATGATACGGCGCAGCTCATGGGCTAGTTCTACAGCTTTATCGAGCGAGACGCTGGTAGGCAAGATTGTGGTACGAATCCAAATATTGCCCTCTTCTAACTCTGGCAAGAATTCAGTACCCATAAGCGGAGTGAGAAGCAGGCTACCGGTAAAGATTGCCACACACATCAGTGCCACCACTGTTCGCATCTTCAAACAGCGCTTCAGGGTAGGAAGATATACAAATTTAGCAAAGCGCATCAAGGGAGAAGTGCGCTCTTTGGGGAGCTTCCAGGCATAGATGATGGCACAAAGTACTGGTACTAAAGTCATAGTAACAAGTACAGCCCCAATCAAATTGAAGTTCATAGTAATAGCAAGCGGCCTAAATAATTTGCCTTCAACTCGCTCGAAACAAAGGATGGGCAAGAAGGTCAAACAAATAATGGCGGTAGAAAACAAAATAGGCTTGGCCACTTCTTGAGCGCCAGCAGCCACAGTCTTAATCACCTCAGCCAAATCAGGCCGCCCAGTCAAACCGGCAGCAATACGACGATGGTTAACTTCAGCCAATTTGCTGACAATATTCTCGACCATAATTACTGCACCATCAACGATGATGCCAAAATCAATAGCCCCAATCGAGAGTAAGTTTGCCGGAACTTTGAAGACATTGAGAAGAATAAAAGCGGTAAGCAGAGCCAAGGGAATGACAGCGGCACAGATTATGGCGCTTCGTACCTGAAAGAGAAAGAGCATCAATAGAGCGACAACCAGAAACACGCCTTCGGCAACGTTATGGCCGATGGTATTGACTGTCTTTGTAACCAGGGCAGTGCGGTCATAAAGAGGAACAATATGCATTCCACTAGGAAGGACCGCCTGCAGCTCCGGCCAGACAGCTCGCAAATTTGCAATGGCCGTGCTCGGATTTTCACCTCGACGCATGAGGACAATGCCTTCTACCACGTCATCGCGATCATCACAACCCACCTGGCCGCGACGCACAGCCGGCCCAATAGCAACTTGGGCAACGTCATGCACGTGCAGAGGAACACCGTCGCGATCGGCCGCCACAACAACATCACGGATATCTTCCACAGTTTTAAGTAAACCAAGGCCCCGCACCATGAAGTTCTGGTCGTTCTGAATAATGAAGGAGCCGCCAGTGGAGCCGTTTGAACGAGCAATTGCCTCGGCAACCTGCTCTTGGGTAATACCGAGGGCTTGCAGACGACCGGGATCAAGCTCAACTTGATAAGTTTTGGTTGGGCCACCAAATCCGGTGCATTCAACTATGCCTGGCACACTTCTGATTTTGCGGTTAAGAAGCCAATCTTGCTCTTCTTTGCGACGCATTGTGGTGTAGCGCTTACCTTCTACGGTATAGCGAAAAATTTCACCCACAGGGCTAGCGTTAGGATCAAGTTCAGGCTTGACCCCGGCCGGCACTTCCGCCAGAGTAAGGCGCTCTAGAACTTGCTGTCTAGCCGAGTAGGGGTCAACCCCATCTTCAAATACAACCGTGATAACAGAGAGTCCAAAAATTGAAATTGAGCGGGGTGGTTCAGAGCGCGGTACACCGTTCAGCTCTTTTTCAATCGGAATCGTCACCAGCCGCTCTACTTCTTCAGCGGCTTTTCCCGGCACTTGAGTAATTACCCGCACTTGCATATTTGCAACGTCGGGATAAGCCTCTAGGGGCAATTTTTCAAAAGCGTTGACACCAAAAAGCACCAGCACTAGTGCCAGGCAAACCACTAGGGCTCGGCGCTTTAAGATTTGTGCAATCACCATATGGCTGCCCTATTTGTTCTTAAACGAGTTACAGGCCTAATTGCTCTCGAAGCTTTCGCGAAACTTTCACGTGCTGAGTATACCCCCTAGGCGCGGGCCACACCTAGCTACTGGCAACTACTAAATTACTAAGGTATTTTTCTAAAGCACCGAAGAGCGGCCGGCCCAAACGAAGCGCTTCAACAGAGGCGCTGGCCTAAAGCGCTCTTGCACACGGCCGCTGGCATCAGCCTTGAAAGCAGCTTCAAGCATAGCAAGACAATCTTTCAAACCAATTTCAGAGGCCAAAGTAAGGGGCCCCCGTCTCATCCCTAATCCAGCCATAAGGGCGGCATCGAGATCTTCGGGCTGACAAATGCGTTCTTGCATAGCTAAGAAAGATTCATTGATCATGGGCAAGAAGAGCCGCTCAGCGCTGAATTCGCCAGTCTTACTAGTGGAGCCAGTTAAAAACTTGAGAAATTCAGGATTCACACCGGCTCGCTTGCGTGTTTCTTTGTCATAGCTGTAGAAACCACCCATAGTCTTTTGACCAAGCATATTGGCCTCAACCATCCGACCCAGCAAAGACGGCACAGCAAAACGCTCGCCATACTCTTGATAATTAAAATTAGCAACAGCCAGACCAATATCGGCACCGTTCATATCGCGCAGGGCCAGAGGACCAATAGGCATGACGTAGTCACAGACGGCCTTATCTATCTCTTCGACGCTTGCTGCTCCACCCTCTAAAGCAAAGAGCGATTCGTTCATATAGCGACCAAGCAGGCGATTGACAAGAAAAGAAGCGCATTCTTCTACTCGGATAGCGAGCTTACCCATAGATTGAGCTAGCTCAAGGGCGCGGGCAACAGTGTCGTGTGAAGTTTCCAAACCAGGAATAACTTCCACTAGCTTCATGATATGAGCCGGGTTGAAGAAATGGAGCCCAACAACTTTGTCGGCACGACGGGCAAAATTGGCTATTTGAGTAATAGAAAGGCTTGATGTATTGGTAGCAAGAATGGCATCAACATTGCACCACTGATCAAGCTGCTCAAAAATGTTCTTCTTAATTTCAATACTTTCTGGCGCAGCTTCAATAACAAAATCAACTTCAGCAAAGCGTTCAAAATCAAGCACACCTTGAATGCGGCTGCGCTGCAGCTGTGCTTCTTCAGGTGCCAAACCTTTCTTGACACGACCACTCAATAGTCTGTCGATATTGGCCATGCCTTTATCAAGAAAAGCCTGATCAGTCTCTTTTAGCAAAACGCTATAACCAGCGGCCAACAGTGCCACCACTATTGATGAGCCCATGGTGCCAGCTCCAACCACCGCAATCATGGCTGATTTTGTCGTCTCTCCTAGCTCTGTCGACTGCATTTTTTCTCCGCTATTTCTCTCACATTGCTACAGTAGCCGCTTGGCAGGCCGCCTGGCAGAAGTGCTTGAATTTGCCACCATTTTCGCGTGAAACGAGCTTGCATTAAGGGTATACAGATTCACAATTAATCACTTGACATCTGGAGAATTCTTAAAAACCTGTAGCTTTTCTGCAATCTTTCGTTAGAATATTTGAACAATAAAGCTTGCTAACAAGAACTTTATTGCTCGACATACGGTGGCTATCAAACCACCTGTCTCCTTTGAGCAAAGTGACGATCAAAAAGATATCTTTCGGGTCTATCACCTTTTTCAAAAAAGACATTCACGTTTTTGGGTACCCAGCTCAAGGCCTGCTCAGGCCGGGAGTAGATTATGTTCGCCTATGCAATCATCGCTTTTGAACTCCTAATCTTATATACAGTCTTTTGGTATGTATTTTTACGGGAGCCACAGCCTTATCGCATTCAAGGCAACCCCTGGGGTGGATATCACAACGGTGAGCAGGAACAAAGACTGCTCAATGGCTTTGCTCGTGCTGCCCAAGTTAGCGAATCTGTTGCCAACAGCAGTAATGCTGGCAATCACCAGACAATGGCCGAAAGAGCTATAAACGAAAGAGCCATCTATGAAGAATGGAATCTTGACGCTCCAGTGGCTCCTAGTCAGCTTATGCGCTGTCGCAAAAAAGGCGTGCACACCAGCAATGTTGTCATTGACGAAAAAACGTCCACATTTGCCGGTCAGTTTCTGGCAAAATTGGGAGAGCGTTTGAACCGCATCAATGTCAAGATCCCATAAGCAATAAATGACCGAAAAAACCCTCGTCCAAATCAAAAACCTAGCGAAGCATTTCCCTATTCGCAAAGGCTTCTTCAACAAACAAGTAGGTGCCGTCCGAGCACTGGACGGCATAAACTTAGACATCATCGAGGGCGAGACTCTCGGCCTTGTGGGCGAGTCGGGTTGCGGCAAATCTACCCTTGGCCGAGTAATGCTGCGCTTAATGCCAGCCAGCCAGGGCTCAGTAAGCTTTGACGGACAAGAGATAATGGCTCTCGATGCCAAGGCAATGAAGCCTCTGCGCAAACAGATGCAAATTGTCTTTCAAAATCCGTATGCCAGCCTTGATCCGCGCATGACTATTGCTCAGATTCTGGCCGAACCCTTAGAAGTGCACGGTATGTCTAAAGGTTCCAGTAGTGATGGCGGCTCAAATCTCAAAGCCGAAGTTACCCGTTTGATCGAGTTAGTTGGTCTACCCAAAGAAATGCTCGATCGCTATCCCCACGAATTCTCCGGCGGACAGCGTCAACGTATTGGTATCGCTCGGGCCTTAGCCTTGAAGCCACGACTAATCGTAGCTGATGAACCAGTTTCAGCATTAGACGTCAGTGTGCAAGCGCAAATTCTCAATCTGCTCTTAGACCTAAAAAAAGAATTCAATCTCACCTACCTGTTTATCGCGCACAATCTTGATGTGGTGCGCTACATTTCAGATCGCATAGCCGTAATGTATCTTGGACGCATCGTTGAAATTGGTCCGTGCAAAGACGTCTACGAAAAGCCATTGCACCCTTATGCCAAAGCATTGATTTCGGCAGCTCCTGTACCAGATCCAGCCTACGACCGCAGTAATCGCGTGCTCCTCCAGGGTGATTTACCTAGCCCAGCCAATCCTCCATCGGGCTGCGCCTTTCATACCCGTTGCCCCATTGCCCGCGAGATTTGCAAGCAAGATACTCCCGCCCTACGTGAAATTGCTCCAGGCCACAAATCTGCCTGCCACTTCGCTGAAGAACTTATGTAGATAGCTCTATAAATAGAGATTCTATAGTTTGGTTGGACGTAAATCAGTAAAGGAACCATCGGTGCGCTGCCATTGAGCGCCATAAATTCCTTTTTCCACAATCTCAGTGTAAACCGCAAAGACGCACTTACCAGGGCCCACTTCTGCTTCTTCCAAAAGAGGCTGAGTCCATTTGCGTAAGGTCAAAATGCGCGGGCTACTGCCGGTGACCACCCAAATAGGATAGCCCGTGCGTAAGAAGGCTCTGATTTTCGGCTCCCAATGTCGGGTTTGACGAAAATTGCCCGTATCGATTTCAAGCAAAACTCGCACTGGCTCCATTCCCGCATAGGCAAACGAAATAGTGGCATCAGCTTGCTCTTCCGCCTCTGTCAGATCAGAAGCTAGCTCTTTCCAAAATTCACGACCAGTAGTAAATTCCAAACCGCTAATGACACCGGCTAACTCTGCATCTTCCATAGCAAGACGGACATCAACAAGACGCAAAAAATGCTCTTTGTGATAGGTGTGAGGTGGCCCCGTGGGAATAGTTTCCCAGGAGATACCACGAGTCTGCTCAAGGGCTCGCGCTCCTGAAGCAGTAAGAAAATAAATCAGCTCTGGCCGACCGCGGCCTTCCATCCGACCAGAAGATGAGGCCCCTGTAAATCCAGCTTGCTGCAGACGACGCAGTCTCTTGCGAGCGGTCTCGTAGCTAATATCTGGGAAACACAAACGAGCCAATTGACTTGATGAAATGGTGCGGTGCAGATAAAGCTCAAGCAGCGCATTGATGTCGCGCTCCATCAAGACGACACTCTTCTTCTTGCCTTTAAGTTTGCCGTTCTTGTCGAAACTTGCTTTATCTACGGCCTTGTCTAAACCAACTTTCTCAAGTCGATTATTCTCAAATTTGCCACTTAAAAAAGAGCTCGACTCGCCAGCCACAACAACTTCCTTTTTAGTACCCCTTAAATAGATTCTAGATCACTCTCACCCCTTCAGCACAAATTCGAAGTAGAAAGTTTGAAACTCGCGACTGCCAAGGGTATAGAGACAAGCCCTTGTCATTGGCGGCAAGCAGCGAGGGCACAAGCTCTTACTGAAATAGAAGGCAAAAAGAAAAGCAAAGAAGTGTTCTCTGAATTTCGCTTCATCTGCCTGAGCAAATCGGGCAGCTTATTTTGCGCTAATTCTGAGCGGCATCGGCCAACCGGCAAAAGGCGAAATCATGCCAGGTTGCCCATCGGCACCACCGGCGATGCCGTCATGAAAGACCTTTCATACCCGTAACAAAATCAAAAATAGCGATCCAATTTACAACTTTAGATCTAAACTGCCTCTACCAGTTGAGAATTGTTCTCAATAAGCCCGAAGTCGCCTACCTCCCCCTAGATCAATATAAAGGCCGCTCTCATTGAGTGGAGGAGAAGCAAAGACAAAACGGCATGACGCTTCAACTGCGTGGGTTCGCATTTAAGCGTTCTCATAAAGAGAAAATGGAAACCATTTTCAGTTATGATTTAGGGCAATGCAATCTACATATAGATCAATCGAGTAAAAAGAGGTCGGGAAAATTCTTTCGTATATTGCTCAATTAAAAACGATCGACAGTACTGTGCTCAACAAAATAGTTGAGCAAGTCAGTGCACCAGAAATGTCACTGGAATCAATTTGGCAAGAGCCTTACCCCGAGTATGGTTCTGACGGCCTAAAAGTAGCAACTTTGCTCAATCACACCGGTGAGCAAGAGAACTTCGACTACCATGATTGCGCTAAGCCTGAGCCCACTCCACTTCTGCTCAAACTGACTGAGTTACATAAGTTTCTTGCCGAAAGCGGTTTCAACATCATGGGCTCACGCCTCCTTCGCCTTGATCCTGGCACCTTTCTCCATGAGCACCGTGACTTTGTCTATCTCGAAAACGTGCCGCGCTACCGCCTGCACATGCCCCTGATTACAAATGACCAAGCCTTTATCACAAGCCCAGGCTTAAACGTTCATTTCAAAAAAGGTTATCTCTGGAAGCTTGATCCCAAACAAACTATCCACAGTGCTTGCAACTTCGGCACCACACCACGCATCCATTTGATGATTGACTGCTATGTCGAAGAAAAGCTCCAAGCCTTAATCGATCAACAATTTCTTGATCAAGATGCCCTGCATAAGCTACCGGCACTGAGCGACGAGACTCTCGAGCAATTGCTAGGAGAAGCACAGCTAGCTTACAGCGCAGGCAACCTCAAAGGTGCGGAAGAAATTCTTCTTGCAACATTCTGCCGCTATGACCTCTTTGCCTTTAGAGACGGTCTCACTACTTATGACTTGCTCACTCAATTCTTCCAACGGCAAGCACCATCAAAAGAATTAGAAGCTAGACAAAGCTATTGGCAAGAGCGCCTGGTTGAAGTCTACCCAGAGCGAAAGGCCCAACAATTGGCCACAGTTTAGAACCCTTTTGCCATCGAGTACTGCCATATGGAAAACCTACAATTTTCAACTAGCCACACAGCATTGACATGCTCAATGCCAAATTTGGGTGTCTATCAAGAGCAGAAAAAAATTCAAGTTGTCACCACCAGCCAGCTCAATTTCGGCAATGAAATTGCCACAGCTCAGGCGAAAGATGTCTGCACAACCCTAGCTTCAACTCTGTTCTATCAATTGAGACTCAAAGCAGCTCTAGCTCAAGGGACAGATTTTGCCAGCGAAACTAAAGTGGCAATGCCGTCCTATTTTCCTGGTCCAATCATTCCAGGACCAGGCGGTCTTCATTGTCACGAAGTAAATCGAGGCAACCTGCTCTTTGACCAGTTCAAACACCTACTTTCGTATGACCTGAAAGCAGCAAATCGGCTACAGCAACCTAGCCCTGCTTATCAGGCCAATAAGACCAATAAGACCAATCCCACCAGCCTGTTTGCCACTCAAGCCCCAGCTCCAGAAGAATGGGCTTGGACAAATGTGGCCGAGCCGCAACTGTCGTTCCTGCACCAGGTAATGGAAACAACAGAAGATAAACCATCACCAAGCTATCAGTTTGATACTTTAAACGCTCTGCAAAACCAAGCTCAGACTCTCTATGACCTGGCTAAATTAGACAGTTTTTCTCTATCTACCGTCACAACGCTACTGCGCTTAATTCGCCAAGCCTGGCATCAATCGATTTTTATTGACCCAGCTCAAGCAGAAGCAGCAGCACAACCGGCACTACTTCAAGCAGCCCAATTCCTCAAGGACAACCAGGAAATAATTGGGGACAATCTACTTTATGTATTGTTCGAATTAGATGCCATGATTGCCTATCAATCAATCAGTGCCAACTTACACACTTTTGCTTCCGGCGTATTCGCCGGTAACTTTGTCGAAGTAGCGCTCTATCCGTTAGTTAAACTTGGTGCCACAGAGTTTTGCGTGCGCGAGAGACTATTCGATGAAGTAATAAACTTAGTGGGTCGCGGCTTTGCACCGGTTGTTATAAACGAGCACGGTCTGATCGCCGATGGCAATCACCGCGTCACAGCTTCATGGATTTGGAACATACTTAAATTTACAGCAGCCAAGGGCCTCGACTGGTCACTCGATGATCAGGAGTTTCAAAAAGCCATTGGCGAGTACTTTGCTCAATCTCAAGAAAGCGCTGTCTCACGCCACGAGGCTCTCAGTCACTTAGCCCATTTCCTCTCCAGGCCTGAATATCGCTCTAAGCTCAATACCTACATCCGCCCACTATTAGCGGATTACGACTATATCAAAGAGCTACCAGTAGTATTCTTGCCCGAATATCTTTCACAAGCAGTGGTCAAATCACACTACGACGAAGGCACAAAAATTGAGCGTGCCTGCCCCTCAGTTTACGAAACACTGGCCCTAAACGATAGCCTGGTGCTACCGCCAAGAGCCTCGTACCATTTTACTGATTCAGCTCTCCTACCTTGGTTTACAGTGCTTGTATTGCTACGGCAAAATCAAGAAGAAGAGCCCCAAACGCGCTTCCGCCACAATGGCAAGCGCAGCCGCCTGAGAGCAAGAAGCATACCGGCGGTTTGCCGAGAGCAAAAGAAAAACACATACAAAACGGTCGGAG
>CAJXZK010000039.1 GCA_913063055.1 uncultured bacterium | reverse complement strand
TTTTCAAGCAGAAGACGGCATACGAGATCTAGTACGGTCTCGTGGGCTCGGAGATGTGTATAAGAGACAGGAATATGCTTCTGATCAGATGCGCTTGCAGGCTCGTTCTGCTCCCTCTGGTGCAGGCTCTGGTATGAGCCAAACCGAGGCCTTCGGTGACCTGATGATGGGGCGGGAAACCGCTGCCGACGGCTCAAAGCACGATGGCTATCACAATTCAATTTGGACAGACGGTCAGGGTAACTACCGACCCACCAATGATCCTAATTACAATCCGAATATCAACTCAAGTGGCAGCTGGACTCAGATAGAGAAGATGCCACTAGGCCGCTAAGCTTTATTTTCAAAGGCTTACATTAGACGATCTCCCTAGTACCAGTTGACAATTAGTACTATTTTGTCGATTCGTCAAATATTGAGGTTGTTGTGCCACATAGCAAAGCGCTTCAGGTTGCCTATTTGAATTTCCGTTCGGCAAGCGGGAATGCTATGGCAGAGTTTGCCCCAGCTCTAATTGTTTTGTTGATCTGCATTTTCTTTCCTCTCGTCGACATGCTGGCTGTGGGCTTGGCCTATTGTGACGCCCAAGTATTGAATACCAACCAAGTGCACGAGGCTTCGTTACTAGATTGGCATGAGGCCGTAGACCCGAATGGAACGGTCTGTAAAGGCATACCAGACCAGTGGCTGAGCGGCATGGGAAAGTTCGTCAAAGTTGCTAGCCCTCCAACCACAAGCATTAGTTATCGCGACGGCGAGTCAACAACCGGTGTGACAGACAAGATCGTCAGTGTCACTACTACTTTAGTTTGTACGCCGTTTCTTTCTATTCCTCTTCCTGTATTCAATGTTCCGGGGCTAAACGGTCCTATGGCCTTTTCTATTACATCGGAGCGGCCCATGGAGAATCCGGACTATGCTGGTCCGGCAAATGCCGGTGGTTCTGGCGGTGGTGCCGGTGGAGCGGGGGGACCGGGACCTGGCGGCCCTGGACCTGGGGGCCCTGCAGGACCTGGTGGACCAAGTGGCCCTGCTGGACCGGGTGGACCAAGTGGCCCTGCGGGACCGGGCGGACCGAGTGGCCCTGCGGGACCTGGCGGACCAAGTGGCCCTGCGGGACCTGGTGGACCAAGTGGCCCTGCTGGACCGGGTGGACCAAGTGGCCCTGCGGGACCTGGCGGACCGAGTGGCCCTGCTGGACCTGGCGGACCGAGTGGCCCTGCTGGACCTGGCGGACCAAGTGGCCCTGCTGGACCTAAAGGCCCGAGCGGACCTAAAGGACCCAGTGGACCTTCTGGTCCAAGCGGCCCTAAAGGTCCGGGTGGTCCTACTGGACCCGGTGGGCCTAGTGGTCCTGGTGGACCGGGAAGCTCGGCTGGCCCTGCTGGTCCTGGTGGACCGTTTGGCCCTAGTGGGCCTGGTGGTCCGGCTGGACCTGGCGGACCCGGTGGAAATGCTGGTCCTGCAGGACCTGGTGGCCCTGCCGGACCTGGCGGTCCAAGTGGACCGGCTGGTTCTGCCACACCAGGGGGCTAATCGGCGTCATTGCTAAATAAAAAGGCGGCTTGAACAGCCGCCTTTTTGATTACTTTACTTAGTTACTTGCTTATTTCTTTTTGCCGCCGCCCAAAACGCCGCGGATGAATTTACCTAATGGATCATAGAACTCATCTACCACTCTTTCTTTCAATGGAATGATGGCATTGTCTGTGATGTGAATATCCTCGGGACAAACTTCAGTGCAGCATTTTGTGATGTTGCAATAGCCGATGTGGCCTTCATCCTTCAGGTACTTCATACGGTTCGCTTCATCGAGCGGATGCATTTCCAATCCAGCTACCCGCACCATAAAGCGTGGGCCCATGAAGTTGTCTTTGCGCTCGTGATCGCGTAGAACGTGGCAGACATTCTGGCAAAGGAAACATTCGATACATTTGCGAAACTCTTGAACGCGCTCGATATCTTCTTGATAGATAGTCCAATCGGCGTCAGGAGAAGGCGAAAATGCTTTGATTTTTTTGTTGACTTCGTAGTTCCAGCTAACATCGGTGACCAGGTCTTTGATGATTGGAAAAGTCTTGATTGGCTGTACACAGATGTCTTCGCCATCTTTGAACGAATCCATTCTTGATTTACACATCAAAGAAGGCATGCCATTTACTTCAGCACTGCATGAACCGCACTTAGCGGCCTTGCAATTCCAACGTACAGCTAGCTCAGGGTCAAAGTTTTGTTGAATGTAGTGAATGGCATCGAGGACAACCATCCCAGCTTCAACAGGCACTTTGTAAGATTGAAACTCACCCTTGTCTTTAGTGCCTCTGTATACCTTCAGGGTCGCTTGACGACCGTTTGACTCAGGCATTGGCGGGCTCCTTTTTTACGAAAAGATCTTGAAGTTCTGCAGGCATCTCTGGCAGTGGAGTGTGCTCCAAAACCATCTTGCCATCAGGTCCTTTACTGCAGGCTGAGTTCTTTGTTCCCCAGGCTTTTTCAGTGTTGGGATAGTCGAGGCGGCTATGAGCACCACGGCTTTCATGGCGAGACAAGGCACTGCGAGCAATGGCTTCTGAGCAAATCATCATGTTCTTAAGATCGCGGCACATGTGCCAACCAGGGTTAAAGGCTTTTGTACCTTTAGCACCAGCTTTCTCTACTTCTGCTTTGAGCTCTTCTAGCTTGGCCACCCCAGTGGCTAGTTCTGCTTCTTCGCGGAAGATGCCGACATAGGTCGACATGATTTTGTTCAACTCTTTATGCACGTCGTATGGATTTTTGCCGTCCTTGATCAAGAACGGTGCTTCCATTTCAGCTATGGCTTCTTTGACAAACTTGTCATCAATTTTGGGTTCGCTAGATAGGCCTTTGACGTACTCAACTGCGCCAGCGCCAGCTCTCTTGCCGAATACCACAAGGTCAGACAGGGAGTTACCGCCGAGGCGGTTGGCACCGTGCATGCCCCCAGAGCATTCTCCAGCAGCAAACAGTCCGGGCACTCGTGACATTTGAGTTTCAGCATCAACTCTAATACCACCCATGGTGTAGTGCATAGTTGGTCCAACTTCCATTGGGCCAGCTGTGATGTCTACATCTGCCAGGTCTTTGAACTGGTGATACATAGAAGGAAGTTTCTTCTTCACGCGCTCTGAATCTTGATAGCTGATATCAAGGAAGACACCACCATGTGGCGAGCCGCGTCCTTCCTTTACTTCGGTGTAGATGGCACGGGCGACGTTGTCGCGAGTAGACAATTCTGGCGGACGACGGGCTTCAGTGCGGGTTCCGGCCAGTGCAGCGTTAACCCAGGTGACAGCTTCAGCTTCGTCAGCAGCATAATCGTTTCTAGTGGCTTCAGGTAGGTATTTGAACATGAAGCGCTCGCCCAGGCTATTGCGCAAGATGCCGCCTTCACCGCGCACCCCTTCTGTTACCAGAATGCCGCGCACGCCTGGTGGCCAGACCATGCCAGTGGGGTGGAATTGAATAAATTCCATATCGATTAATTCAGCGCCAGCATCATAGGCTAAGCCTTGACCATCACCAGTGTATTCCCACGAATTGGACGTCACTGTGTAGGCCTTGCCTGTTCCGCCTGTGGCCAGAACGATAGCTTTAGTTTTGAAGAGAATATAGCGACCATCTTCGCGGTAATAACCAAAAGCGCCAGCGATTTTGTCACCGTCTTTGATCAGCTTGGTGATGGTGCATTCCATATAAACTTCGATGCCCTGGTGGACACCGCGGTCTTGCAGGGTGCGAATCATCTCCAGGCCAGTTCTGTCACCGACGTGGCAGAGCCGCTTCCAGGTATGACCACCAAAGGCTCGTTGCAAGATTTTGCCGTCTTTAGTGCGGTCGAATACTGCACCCCAGCGCTCTAGTTCTTTCACCCGGTCTGGTGCTTCTTGAGCGTGCAACTGAGCCATGCGCCAGTTGTTTAACTGCTTGCCACCGTTCATGGTGTCTTTGAAGTGAGTTTGCCAGCCATCCATCGGGTCAACGTTTGCTAGAGCAGCGGCGACACCGCCTTCTGCCATAACAGTGTGCGCTTTGCCTAAGAGTGATTTGCAGACCAGTCCTACGCTGACACCCTGGCCAGATACTTCGATGGCGGCTCTCAGGCCCGCTCCACCGGCTCCAATAACCAGGACGTCGTGTTCTCTAATTTCGTATTCGCTCATAATTTAAAATAATTGAAATGCAATGTTGGGATCGACACAGGTGTAACGGATATATAGATCAGTCAGGGCCACAGAAAACAGTGAGGTCCAAGCCCATTGCTGGTGACGCTCATTGAATTTTGTTACTAGCTGCCAGGCCTGGAAGGCCGGTTTAACTTTTGACTCATTGGAAGGGCAAGAGAAGCAATCTTCCTTACCGCCGACGATGTGTCTGCAAGCATGGCAGCCAAAGGTGTAACCAGAAAGAAGAATGCAGTTAGCGATCATTACGAGGGTGAGCACACTCATGTGGAATGATCCGTCGTAATAGAGAGTCTTGATGGCATCCCACCAGAGAATCAGTAGCACTGGTGTGGCAACATAGAAGGCATAGCGATGCAGATTTTGCAGCACAAAGGGGAAGGATTGTTCGCCAGTGTAGCCTTTGCCTTTGAACATGCCCACGGTGCATGCTGGTGGATGCATAAAGTAAGAGCGGTAATAGGCCTTGCGGTAGTAGTAGCAAGTCGCTCTGAATGAAAGGGGAATCCAAAGAATCAAGAAGGCTGGCGATAGTGGCCACCACGGCACATAGTCTTTCAAATTAGGAGAATAGAAAGGCGAGAGGTAAGGGCCTACTTCATAAAGATTGTTTTCGATGGCTCTGCCAGTTGCATAGATGCCGAAAGCCGTAAAAACAAAAGCAATAAGAAATGGTTCAACCCACCAGTTGTCTTTGCGTGAGGTGGGGCCTTCATAAGCTGGCACTGCATTTGATTGCGGGAGCTTTGATTCAGGCAGATCAGTAAGTTGCGATTGGGTCATTTGAATGTTCAATCTCCTGGGATGCTCAGAGCCATAACAGCTCCGGTCCACTATCGGACATAACAAATTATAGCCAGCTGAAACACTGTGTGACCCGGCTTTTGTCTAATTTTCGGAAACCTCAATCGCCCTACATTTGCTTCTCTAATTCGTTTCTATTGGCTTAGCAAGCATAAAAAGAAAGTTGCAAAGTACAAAAGCGCTGCTTGCCGCGTCTCCTTATAATCCACTCATTTTGTTGTGGCTAGGAACTTGCCTTTGTCTCTGGCGTCTTTCTAAGAATGTTAGCTTTGAACTTTTTGTCCTAATTGGTCGTTATTAGCAGTATGGATACTAGGTTCAAATTAAGAAGGCTATCTCTTTTGAGAAGGCCTGGGCAAGGAGCTTTATCATGAATGCCAAAGTGCGTAAGTCTAAAACCAGCGAGAGCCGCAAGAAGTCTCAGACACAGCCTCTCACCAAGGCTGAGATAGCCGCCAATCAGGCTATCGCTAAGAGACTAGATGAATCTATTCCTCTAAATACACCAGAATGGCACAAGGTGGAACAGATGCTGATGCGTTTGACCGAATTTGCCCCGACAGATCTGGTTTTTGATGTAGCTAGTGCAATTGCCTTCTATGCCGACGATCAAGCTAAGCGTGGATATATACTAGGTACTCATGATTCGTGTAAGTTAGTTGCCTAGTTTTGCGTGAGAACAAAGTTGCAAATTCGTCCAGCTCAGCTGTCTGATTGCCAAGCTATATCTAGTCTGTATAACTATTATGTTGAGAACTCGACAGCTACTTTTGCTTTAGAGCCTGAAGAGCTAGTTGAGCGTGAGGCCTGGTTGAGGCAACACCTAGAACACGGTCTGCCCGTAATCGTGGCTGAGTTAGATAACCAAATGGTTGCCTTTGCCTCTCTTTCTTTTTACCATCAGCGCTGCGCTTACCGGCAGACTGTTGAAGCATCAATTTATGTTGATCATAATTTTCTCTCGCGCGGCTATGGCCGATTGCTCATGAAAGAGTTGATGGAATTAGCAGAGAAAGCTGGTTTCCATGCCGTCCTTGGTTTGATCTGTAGCGAGAATACGGCGAGCATAAAACTGATGCTTGACTTTGGTTTCTTTGAGGCGGGCTGTCTCAAACAGGTAGGAAAGAAATACGATCGTTGGCTGGATGTGGCAATATTAGAGAAAATCCTCTAATCAGTTAAGTGCCAATTGAAATTCAAAGCTAAAATTCGCGGTTCTCAAGCAAAGTCTACAGATGCGACGGCAGCTGTATCTGCCCTGACACGACCGCAATCAGCCCTTTGGCCGTATCTGTTTCTTGCTCCCCTTGCCTACCTGTTGCTTTCGCCACGGGTAAATATGCGGCTCTATCGTCGTCTGCTTTTTCAACCCACAGCCTTCCCCGAGCTGCTTGATGGCAAGTTTCCCCCAGCCATGGAGGTTGAGCCCGAAGAACTTTATTTCAACAGTTTTGGTGATCTAGATTCTAAAGAAACCTTGCATGGTTGGTATTTTCAACATCCTAAGCCCGATGCGCCCCTGGTTATTTTTAGCCACGGCAACTCTGGCAATCTCACTATTCGCGCCCCTCTCTTTCAACTACTGCTTGAAAGCGGCGCTTCTGTGTTTATCTATGACTATCGCGGCTTTGGAAAAAGTACCGGCTCTCCTACTGTAGAAGGCGTCTATCAGGATGGCTTAGCGGCCTATGACTTTGTCGTGAACAAGTTTGGCTTGTCAGCCGATCAAGTTTTTCTCTACGGAGAATCGCTTGGTGCTGCTGTTAGCAGCTTTATTTCGAGCAAGCGAAAAGCAGCAGGCCTGGTTCTGCAGTCTGGTTTCAGCTCCTTGCGTAACATCGGCGGTGAGCGGGTCCGCGCTCTTAAGCTTTATCCATCCTGGTTATTTCCTATGCCTGGCTCCAGTAGTCGCGATATTTTGGCAGCAGAGCACCCGCCTTTGTTGATTATTCATGGCCAGCTTGATCAGTCTGTGGCTTTCCACCATGCTCAGGCACTCTATGATTGTGCTTCTCAGCCCAAGCAGCTATTGGCCCTACCAGCGAGCGGACATTCTGATTTAGTGGCTACGGCCAAAGATACTTTGAAAGAAAATCTCACGGCCTTCTTCAGCCGCTTTGGTCAATCTTAGTTACCCTCATTAATATATTGGTCACCCTAGATGCCCGCAGGCTCTAGCGGGTGTTAAATGGTAGTAAATATCCCTCGGCAGTACTTAGCAGTAATAAGCGGAGGAGTCATGAATAATCAATATTATTTGGTCAAAGGCCTGAACAAGCTTGCCCAGGGCTGGCATGAATTAGGCGAAGATGCAGTTGCTAAAAGCATCTATCGCTACCTAATCAGCCTGCATCTCAGCAATCCGGCCGAAGCATTCGGCGATGACGAGGCCGAATTTTCGGCCCTAATGCAAGACTACGATGCCCTCATTAAGTGCAGCGATATTGACGCAAAAGAGTTGGTTCACAACTAATTTTTTTGGCTATTCTCACGAATCAAGTTAAGAGCAGATCCGGCTCTGAACCAGCCGATTTGTTCTTCGGTCATGGTGTGTTTGACTGTAATTACTTCCATCGTTCCGTCATGGTGCTTGATTTCAACTTCAAGATTTTTACCAGGAGCAAGAGCACCAAGATTCTTGATGCTGAAGCGGTCTAGCTCTTGAATCTTGTCGTAATCAGCAGGATTGACGAAAGTCAGGGCAAGAATGCCTTGCTTCTTCAAATTGGTTTCGTGAATGCGGGCAAAGCTTCTGACAAGAACGGCTTTGCAGCCTAAGAAGCGCGGCGACATGGCTGCATGCTCGCGGCTCGAACCTTCGCCGTAGTTCTGATCTCCGATTACGAGCCAGCCTGTTTTCTCGGCTTTGTAGTGGCGGGCGACTTCAGGATAAGTCATGCGCTTCTGATTCAAGACATCAAGGCCGATACCAACTTCTTTGCTGAAAGCGTTGATGGCGCCAATGAACATGTTGTCACTGATTTTATCGAGGTGACCACGGAACTTCAGCCATGGGCCAGCTGGAGAAATATGGTCGGTGGTGCACTTGCCCAGGGCTTTGAGCAATACAGGAAGATTCTCGTAGTCTTTGCCATCCCAGGCGGCGAATGGTTCGAGCAATTGCAGTCTGCCTGAATCAGGTGAGACTGCTACTTTTACTTGATCACCATCAATTGCTGGAGGGATATAGCCGTTGTCTTCAGACTTGAAGCCTTTTGACGGCAATTCAGGGGCCTGTGGTGGCACTAAGCTGAAGCTCTTGCCGTCGCTGCCCACCATTGTGTCTTTCATGGGGTTGAATGACAGTGAACCGGATAGAGCCAGGGCTGTCACAATTTCAGGACTGCCGATGAAAGCTAGAGTCTCAGGATTGCCATCATTGCGCTTTTGGAAGTTGCGGTTAAACGATGTAATGATTGAATTGCTCTCGCCTTGCTTGATGTCATCGCGCTTCCACTGTCCAATACAAGGGCCGCAGGCATTGGCTAGTACTGTGCCACCAATTCCTTCAAGAGTTTTCAGTTGGCCATCACGGTCAATGGTCTCATAGATCTGTTCTGAGCCTGGAGTGATCAAGAAGCCGCAGCTAGACTTGATACCATGGTCAGCCCCTTGCTGAGCTACATGGGCTGCTCTGCTCATGTCTTCATACGAAGAGTTAGTGCAGCTGCCAATTAAGGCATAGGTAAGCTTGTCTGGATAGCCCTTAGCTTTGATCTCGGCTGCAAATTCTGAAATTGGGCGAGCTAAGTCTGGTGTGTGAGGGCCCACTACATAAGGCTCAAGCTGGTCAAGATCAATCTCGACGACCTGGTCGAAGAATAGGGTTGGATTGGCAGCTACTTCAGGATCAGCCACCAGACATTCTTTGTATTGGTCGGCTAATTTGGCGAACTCTTCTCTCTTGGTGATGTTGAGATACTTAGCCATACGCTCGTCGTAAGGGAAGATTGAAGTCGTTGCTCCAAGCTCTGCACCCATATTGGTTATGGTGGCTTTGCCAGTGCAACTAATAGATTTTGTGCCTTCGCCGAAATACTCGACAATGGCTCCAGTGCCACCAGCAACAGTTAAGATGCCAGCGATTTTGAGAATGACATCTTTAGGAGAAGTCCAGCCATTCAGCTTACCTTTGAGGTGAATGCCGATTAGCTTGGGCCAGCGCAGACCCCAGGCTACTCCAGCCATGACGTCAACAGCATCGGCTCCGCCAACGCCAATAGCAATCATGCCCAGGCCACCAGCGTTAGGCGTGTGCGAATCTGTGCCAATCATCATTGTGCCAGGCAAGGCATAGTTTTCTAGCACTACCTGGTGGATGATGCCCGCGCCGGGCTTCCAGAAACCAATGCCGTGCTTATTGCTGGCTGATTCGAGGAAGTCGTAGACTTCTTTGTTTTCGTCAAGAGCGCGCTCCATATCTTGCTCGGCGCCAACTCTTGCTTGAATGAGGTGATCACAGTGCACCGTACTTGGTACTGCCACTGTTTTTAACTGAGCTTGCATAAACTGCAATAGAGCCATTTGTGCCGTGGCATCTTGCATGGCCACTCGATCTGGTCTTAAGAAGGCATAGGTTTCGCCGCGCTTAACTTCTTCAGTAGGCCAGTGATCAAGGTGCGATGTCAACACCTTCTCTGCCAATGTTAGCGGTCGACCAAATTTCTCTCTCGCTTCTTGATTCTTCTTTGGTAGCGCTTCGTAGAGTTTTTTGATATCCGATACTTTCAATTCAGCCATTGCAGTCTCTCTTGTAGCTTCAGTCTAAGACTCTGATTGTACTATTTATCGCTCTCTAATTGCTTTTCAAGTGCTGCTCTGAGCCCGTATAGCAGGCTGTCTTAATTGAATATTTCAATTTGTTGACCGGCAGTGTTAGCATTGACGAGCAATTTTTTATATCGAGAAGAGATTTTGAAAGCACAAAAGCCGGCAATATTTATTCCAACTTTGTACTTTGCTTCTGGTCTTCCATACACTCTAGTTGTGCTTGTCTCGGTTATTTTCTACAAAAATCTTGGTGAGTCCAATGACTTCGTTGGAGTGGTTACTAGTTCTTTCTATCTTGCTTGGGTAGCCAAATTTCTCTGGGCACCCTTGGTTGACCTGGTAGGTAAGAAAAGAATATGGATTGTGGTGGCGCAATTAGTTCTAGCGCTTACCTGTGTAGCTCTGGCCTTGAGCCTGGCCAGCAGTCAAATAGCCATTTTGAGTATTGTGCTGTTTTCAATTATGGCCTTGATCTCTGCTACTCAAGATGTTGCCAGCGACGGCTACTATCTTGAAGTGCTAGACAAAGAACAGCAGTCGTATTTTGTTGGAGTACGAAACGCTTTCTATAAGATGGCCGTCTTGTTTGGTCAAGGCGGACTGGTGATGCTGGCAGGTTGGCTTGCTCACCAATCATCCTTTGGCGTCAAAGGCGGCTGGTCTGTGGCTTTCTTGCTCTGCGCGGCCATCTTTGCTTTGCTTAGTATCTTTCATTTCTTTAGTCTGCCGCAGCAAGCGCCAAGAGAAAATCTCAAGGATCCCTCAGGTTTAACTGAAGAGAAATCAGGCATTAGTCTGGCTGAATTTTTCACGGTTTTTCGCACGTTTTTTGCCCAAAAGGCAATCATACCGATTGTTCTTTATATATTGATATTTCGCCTTGGTGACGCGCTTATGTTGAAAATGGCGGCGCCATTTTTGCTTGATGCTCCCAAAGTTGGTGGCCTTGGCATTTCTACTGAGACAGTCGGGCTTATATATGGAGGGGTTGGTGTCGGCTTCCTCTTATTGGGCGGTATCGTAGGCGGTTTTGTCGTTAGTAAGTTTGGACTTAAGCGCACGTTAATGCCCACAGCAATTTTTCAAAACACCGCGATTTTGCTCTACTACTTTATGGCTACAGCAGCGCCTAGCGTATTGCTTACCTCTGTTTGCAACGCCATCGAGCAATTTGCCTATGGATTGGGAACCGCAGCCTATACCGTGTTTTTGCTTAGAACTGTTAACCCTAAATACAAGTCTGGCCACTACGCTATTGCCACAGCCTTAATGGCGGCAGGCGTGATGGTACCTGGCATTTATAGTGGCAAGCTACAAGGTGCCCTTGGCTATCCTCATTTCTTTTTACTCAGTTTCGTTCTGTCTATCCCTGGTATGATCACCATTCTCTTGTTGCCGCTTGAAGATAAATAACGAAATGCAATACCGCAGAATTGGGAAATGGGGCGTCAAAGTCAGTGAAGTGTCATTGGGCAGCTGGCTAACCCATGGGGGATCAGTTGATGAGAAGAACTCCATCAAACAGGTTCAACATGCCTTTGAACAAGGTATCAATTTCTTCGATAACGCTAATGTCTACGCCCAGGGTGCATCTGAGAGCGTTGTTGGCAAAGCAATTAAGACGATCAAGCGCGATTCTATATTTCTCGCTACCAAAGTCTTCTTCCCCATGGGAGATGGCCCCAATGATAAGGGCCTTTCGCGCAAACATGTTTATGAACAGTGCCATGCCAGTCTTAAGCGTTTAGGCAGCGACTATATCGACCTCTATCAGTGTCATCGCTTCGATCCTGAAGTACCAATGGAAGAGTTGGTGCGGACCATGGATGATTTGACAAGGCAAGGCAAGATTCTTTACTGGGGCGTTAGCGAATGGAGTGGCTCTCAAATTGAGGATGCTCACCGTGTTGCTCACGAACTCAATGCGGTGCCGCCAATTTCAAATCAGCCCTGCTACAACATGCTGACACGCAATATAGAAGCATCGGTGATACCGGCCTGTGAGCGCACCGGAGTAGGACAAGTGGTATTTTCACCGCTCGCTCAGGGCGTTCTCACTGGCAAATATCTGCCAGAGAAGCCACTGCCAGCCGATTCGCGCGCTGCCGACAGTAAAGTAAATGTCTTCATGATGGGCCGTAATCTGATGGCCAACGAGACTCTTGAAAAAGTGCAAAGACTAAGTGTGCTTGCCTCTGAATGTGGCCTCACTATGTCGCAATTTGCTTTGGCCTGGTGTTTGCGTCACCATAATGTAGCCAGCGTAATTATCGGAGCTACTAAGGTGGCTCAAATCGATGAGAACGTTAAAGCTGCAGGGGTTAAATTGAGCCCTGAAATTCTTGAAAAAGTTGAAGTAATCCTGGGCGCAGCCACTCCTGCCAGAGCTTAGGCTTCATATTCTTTATAGGCAGGGTTAAATGTGCTGTCAGTGGGCACATTGCTGATGTCACAGGTGGAGAAATATGAAAAAGTTTCCTGAGCGTACCTCGGCATTGCTACTGAGCTTTTCGTTGGCGCTACAAGTATTGAGCCCGTTAGCCGTATTTCAACCAGCCTATGGCGCTGATGGAGAAGCCAATTCGGGCTTGCCTTCTGAGGTGACTGGCGTGGAGCCAGTTAAGAGCGAGACTGCTACGTCTGTATCTACTTCTACGTCTACATCTACATCTACTTCTACATCTGCATCTGCATCGCCAGCGGCTTCCACTAGCGGTGAGGCTAGCACTGCGTCGACTGGTTCTAGTGCTTCAACAACTAATGAGTCTTACGCCGATCCTGTCATTGTCCAACCTGTCATTGACCTTCCTCATGTGAAAGAAGCTGCGGCAGCAGCGGCTCGTGCACAGGCGGGCTTGACCGGCAGTGCGGCTAAGACGGCTACCGCGGCCCCTAAATCTTCTCAGACTCAGGTTCAGGCTCAGGCTACTACTACTACTAAGCTCTACGGTCGTATTGAGCAAATCACCAGTGGTAACGGTGCAAATTTCCCTATTATTCTTAAGGCGATGACGCCTCAGCTTGATAATTCATTGGTTAAGAAACCACTTAGTGGTGCCGCTAGTGAGGCAACCATGTTCTCCGGCACAATCGCTAAGAGCTTCCCTTCCGATTATCGAGGAAACTGGGGCGGCGACTTGACAGTTTGGCGGGTTGAACAAGATCCAATCTGCTATAAAATCGATCCCGATGAAGCTGGCAAAGTTTTGAAAATCTTCAAGTCGGGAGCCAAGGGCTCTACCAATTTTATGTTTGCTCAAGATACACGGGGCGGCATTGTCTTGGCTCCTGCCAAGGTGATGTTCTCAGTACCGGGAAAAGATGTTGGTGCTGACCAGCAAATGGCCCAGATGATGGGAGGCCAGAGCTTTGCCAATATGGGACCGATGGGGCAGATGATGCAGCAAATGGCACAGAGCATGCCAGTTCCAGTTATTTTCTCCTTCGGCGATATTCAATCTAGTCAATATGCTAAAGGCTTGTCAGGTAATGAGTTTGTTCAGCGCACTTTGAAAAACCAAGTGCGGCAGCTTGCTCCTAATGTGCTTGAACAGGACATTGTGGCTGAGTGCAATGAAATTATGCGCTCCACTGGTCAACCAAGAAAACGCTACGAAGAATCAGTTTTGCGTTTTACAAAAGTGAATAGTCAACAGATGTACGTTCAGGCAGCTCAGGTTGTTTTCGGCCAAGACCGTAAGTTCCAGCAGAAAATTGTTATGTACGGATATGTGACAAAGGGGCAGGTGGCTAATACCAATCCCTACTCTGGTATGATGCAGATGATGCAACCGGGCCAAGCTGGCCAAAGCCAGTTTCCGAGCTTGCAACCTGGTCAGAATCCCTTTGGCGGAAGTCCTTTTGGCGGCGGCAATATGCCGCAGTTGCCACCAGGGTTCAATCCGTTTCAAGGCTTGTTTGGCCAATAGCTTACTATTGGAATGGTATTTCACGGAAACGGAACGGATTAGACCAGATGAACACTTCTTCCGCCAGCGACCTCGATACCCTAGCTGACTTTGTCACTAATATGATTATTCAGCATGACTATCCTGGTTTTGAACCGCGCTCTTTTCGCATTGGGCTTACCGAGCAATTGCTCAAATCAAGTGCTCGGCTATATGCCGACGCTTTGGGCCATCCCAGTGTCTACGTTAGACTGACGGCTTTGCGCTGGTTTCAAGAGAAGCCTGGTGCGATAAAACCCTACTTGAAAGCTATTATGGGCCTGCTTACCTATTCTGACGAGTGGGTGCGCATGGAAGCAACAATTACCTTAGAGCGCTATCAGCACCCGGCAGTTTCTATTGCTCTAGCTGTTTCTGAACAACTAGAAGATCAATACCCGCTGGTGCGCAGAGAGGCGGCGAAAGCTCTTGGTAAGATGCTGGCCAAAATCAAAGAAAATACCAATTCTAAAAATGCTGCCAAGAACGCTGAGCGTGATCTTGAATTGGCACCAATTGTCGAAAGCCTTAAGAATGCTTTGCGCGACGATGAAGATGCCCAGGTCAGGCAAAAAGCTGAGAAAGCTTTGCGTAAGTCTGGTGCTTACGCTGGCTAGGTCTTTGCCTGCTGGTTTATTCTCTGCAAAAGCTCTTGCGACTGTGAAACGAAATCGCACTCATTAGTTAGTTTGGTGTACAAACCATACTCATAATATTGCTCGAGAAAATTCAAGTCATATCTCAAGATCTTAAGCAAGTCATCAACTATTACTTCAGAGGCCGCTAGAAGCTCCTCTAAGGCATTAGAGAGGTTTAGCAGCTCTGAAGCTAGGGCGACGATGGCCTGGGTCTTCTGCTCGTGCCTAGTGGTGCCATCACCATAGGCATTGGCAAGGCTCTGGTGTATTGATGCGGCGCAACTAACTAAATTGGCGGCAAGTTGATGAAAATAGGTGCGAATCATCTTCTCTTCAAGAGTGACCCGTTTTTCTGTCATGCGAGAAACGATTTCATTGATTTTGGTGGCCAGGGAAAAGCAGTGATCTAGCACTGAAAGTATGCCCTTGACACGCTCTTCTTCTTCGAGGTTATGCAGCATGTTTTGTTCTTCTATTGCAACTGTTGTTACCACTTAAGTGTACCTGTTGCAATAGCAAAAGAGACCGCCTCATGTGGAGGCGGTCTCTTTTGATTGTTTGATACTGACCTTTAGTCTTTATGTAGACGAGGAAGGGGTAGAAGCGGCTCCAATTGTGGAGTAATTTTCAGACACTTCCATGGTGCTGACTGAAAGGTGGGCCCCACCTTGCTGCCTTCTGAAATTATCGAGGTACCGGCGAAGAGCTTCTCTTATCAGATCTGATCTGGTGCGGTGTTCGCACTGAGCGATGAAGTCGACTTGCTCTAGCATGGCAGGAGGCAGTGCAATTAGGACCTTTTTGGGCATATTCGGTTCCTCAGGTATGGCTGTCGGGTGACAAGGGGGTGCTTATTGGGGCGCGAAGGTACATCTCAAGCAAACTGCACTCTGGCGCAGATGTCTTGAGACGAAGTCGTTCCTACAGTTCCAAGTCCGTTTTTTTTGTCTACGGTCTTAACAATAGGTAACTGCTTTTGGGTGGTTAGTTGGATTTATCAACCACCTTCAACATGTATTCAATTTACACATGAAAGTCGATATCGTAAAGGTCTAAAAGGGGCATAAATACCCAATTTCATCGAAGACCACATAAAAGGATTTTCCGAAAGGCGCAATGGCAAGCACGGTAACCCTCTTCAAGGATCGGCCTAGAAACGGTATAGATACTAGGATCCACAAGGACATATACACCTATTGCATTGCCAAAAAATTGTGCTAGGCACTTTCGTGTTTTGGGCTAAAAGTAGACTAAAGTGACTATTCATGCGGGTTTGAAGCTTGGCCGTTTTGAGTTTATCTGGCCTGTTTTGGTAGGGCTTAGTGTCTTGCTCACTAGTGATATTTCTACTATGTCTACAATGTAAGCCAGATGGCATCTAGTTATCATTAAATGGTATCGCTACTGATACCACTGTTGTATATCTATGTCCGGGGACCCTCACCGGTATCTTCAGTTGCATAATGAAGCAAGTGTTTAAGCCAATCTCGGCGACCATAGACTGTCAGTGGGCTACTACTTGCTGGGTTATCTACAGGTTTTGCACCGATCGCATATATTTCTGTGCTACAAAAAAGTCAAATTTTTTTTTGCCACTTAATCACAATGAGCAATGTTTGCTAAAAGGCGCAGAGAGACTAGATTTTTACTAGCTAAATCGAGTTAGATATAAGACTTCCATTCACTTTTGCCTTACTTTTTGCCCTTTACCCTCAACAAATTTAGATTCAATTAGGGAGAGCCATGCTCATTGCAAGTTGGAATGTCAACTCCATAACTGTTCGGTTGCCTCATCTTTTAGATTGGCTCAAAAGTGCTTCACCAGATCATCTCTGTTTGCAAGAGCTGAAAACCGTTGAAGAAAAGTTTCCTTTTGATCAGCTTTCTGAAATAGGCTATAGCGCTCATGTCGTAGGTGAGAAAACCTATAACGGCGTGGCCATACTTTCTAAGAGCACCACCGAATGCGTCAGCAAGTTTCTACCAGGCTCACCTGAGCCCCTTCAAAGTCGTTTGATAGAAGTTTGTGTCGATGGTGTGTACATTCTCAACTTATACGTTCCCAACGGCTCAGAAGTCGGCTCAGCCAAATACGAATATAAGTTGGCCTGGTTTAAAGCCCTCATCTCTTATATAGAAGAACGCCATGTCAAAAATGGAGTGGTTTCAGACAAGTTGGTTATTTGTGGAGATTTCAATATTGCCCCGGAAGATCGTGACGTCCATGATCCAGCCGAGTGGGTAGGGCAGGTCTTGGTCAGCGAGCCTGAGCGTGACTGCTTCCGTAAACTGATCAATTTAGGAATGATTGACAGCTTTCGCGAATTTGAGCAGGGTGCCGGCCATTTTTCCTGGTGGGATTACCGCATGATGGCATTTCGCCGTAAGCGTGGCATGAGAATCGACCATATTCTCGTATCGCCTCCCTTGAAAGAGGCGCTGAAACGCTCATGGATAGACATTGAGCCGCGAAAGCTAGAAAAGCCTTCGGACCATGCACCAGTAATTGCTGAATTCGAAATATAGACGAAAAAGTCTAAGCTTTCTCTTTGACAGGCTTGTCGTATTTAAAGAGAATGTCTTGTACAGCCACTTCTGACAGCCCAGGGAATTTGCCATCAATAATTTGATCGGCTAACTTACTGGCAGCTTTGAAATAGCTGTCTGATGGTCTTTCGCCTGTGAGTTTGCAGCGCAAATCTTGGCAGAGAATGTCAGCAGCGGCTTCAACCACCGCATTCTTCTCGTTGTGAGCCCAAAGTGCTGTTACCAGAATGATAATGGCATCTTGCGCTCTCTGTGACATTTCCGCTATGCGGCACTGTCTATCGGCCAATTTGAGCTGGTGCTTGACCATAGCCTGACTTAGTTCTAGTGGGGTATCGGAAAGAAACTCTAGAGCGAAATCTACATGGGCTTTGAGTTCTAGCGACATGCCAGGAATTTCGTGAGAATCTACACCTTCAAGCTGCTTGCCCATCCACCAGAAAGCGTAAGGCACTAACTCGTTGCGCAAGGCAAATCCATGCAGAGGGTTCATTGGATTGAATTTCTTCAAGCCAGCGCGAGGAATGGCTTTGCCGATTGGCTCAAAGTAAGTGACGCCATGCTGTTTGGCTAATGATTTAAAGAAGGCCATGCCAAGCATCTCGCCTTCGCCTTCGTAAATACAGGGGGCGAGGAAGTCGTGAATGTTATCGCCAAGTAAATGACCCGCTAAGAATGAGCGACCGCCGTGGGTTTTCATAAATAGCTCGATGGCGCATTCTTTTTCGGCCTCGGAACCGAAAATTTTAGCGATGATGCATTCTAGTTCGCCCCGATAGCCCTGATCTAAAAGCCATGAACCCCAGGCCACCAGAGCATCAGCTCCACAAATTAAAGCGGCGGCACGAGCAATTCTGCGCTTGACCAATTCGCGAGTCTCGATGGCATTGCCATAGGTATCGCGGAATTTCGCCCATGGCAGCATGTTGGCTAACATGATACGCATTACACCAGAGGCCGTGGCACAAAGGGCAAGACGACCCATGTTTAAGCCGTGATAAGCCACAGTCAAACCGTCACCGGTAGTTGGTACCAGTAGATTTTCCTTGGGTACTTTGAAATTTTTGAATTTCAGACCATTGTTAAAGGCATGCTTAAGAGCGTGCAATTTATAGGGAATGATTTGGAACTCATCATTCTCTTCTTTCGGCAAATCAGCTATGAGAGCGGCGGGCTTGCCGTCAACCAAGCAAACTAGGCCGATGGTGCGACCAGCAATTGCGTTTGTAATGAAGAGTTTTTCGCCGTTGACTACATAGTGGTCGCCCACTAGTTCTGCTTTGGTTTTAAGGGCCGTCAAGTCAGAACCGGCTTGCGGTTCAGTCAGGGCAAAGGCTGAAAGAGCCTCACCGCTGGCTAATTTTGGCAAGAGCCTTTGTCTTTGCTCTTCGCTGCCGAAATAACGTACTGGGTCAACAGCGCCAATGCAACCATGCACTGAGGCTAAACCTGCGGCCGTTGGTTCAATAGAGGCAACTTGAGTGAGGAAGGTCATGAACTGACGAGCTGTACCGCCTTGCCCGCCATACTTCTGCTCGATTAACATGCCCCAGTAACCAGCTGCCGCTAGTTCGTCTAATACTACTTTGGCAATCTTTCCCTGCTCGTCAAGCATGGTGCCGTTCTTCTTGTGACGAGCTAGCAGTTCCAGCGATTTCTTCATGGCTGGCAGATTCATTGATTCGGCATTAAGTTTGGGCGTCGAGAATAATTCGACAGGTACTTTTGCTTCCCAGATAGCCCGGTGAACCGGACTATTCGACGTTTTGTATTGCTCGGCAAAGAATGAATCGACTTCGTCGTCGGTGCGATCGACAGCCCCTGTGCGTTTAGCTTCTTCTTCTGTTTTCCCTGCCAATTGCATGGCTGTTTCGGCAAAACTAGCGTCTTTTGAGTCGTCTTTAACTGATGTCATGGTTCAATTCCAGTAGTAAAGCAATATTATAAATCACTCAGATCTTAGCCCATCTAAGGGCCTCAGGTGCCATCGCAAAGATTAATCGCAATCGGATTAGTGCTGCTATCTGATACGGTCACCTTAATTGGGGTGCCGCGCAACACACTAATTAACTCATTTCCGGCTAAGCGTCGCCTCCAGCCAAAAGTCAGGGCGTTTTGTCCTTCATCACCTGTCATGTTGTCGCTTTCCTGATGGTTAGCTTCAGGGATGTCACGACCGATTTTTACTAGCCCTTGCAGTTCGTCCCGCGTGGCTATTAGCTCTGGCGCTATTTCTAGATCAAGAGCCCTGATTTTGAGAACGGTATAAAGCACATCAGCAATAAGTACATCGGCTTTAGATGGGGCCCTGCCCGATGGCCATTGGGGACAATCCTTGTCGGCTATTTGACTGGCATCCTCAATTACTTTTACAACTTTTCTGCCCCAGTGAGAGAGTTGATCCGAGCGAATACCGCGAATGCGTTGAATGTCTTCAATAGACGAAGGCGGCTTCTTGGCTAGTTCCAGCATAATATTGTCGTTAATAACTGAGCGGGCCGGTCTATCGGTTCGTTTAGCCTCAGCTTCGCGCCACAAACAAACTGCTTGCAAGACGGCAAGCTTGCGACGATTGAGACCCTGAGCCCCTTTTACTCTCAAAAATTCGCGACCGCTTTCTTTGATGTAGTAGCTGTCTTGCTCGTAGTGCTTACATTCTTCGATTACCCAGTCAAGGCGCTTGCGGGTTGTCAGTTCGCTTTGCAGTCTTTGGTAAAGCGGAATCAGGTGCAAAGCGTCATCGATAGCATATTCAATTTGCGAGCGGCTCAGTGGCCTTGCTTGCCAGTCTGTAAACGATTCGGTTTTAGAGAGGTTGAGATCAAACAGAGCTGCCAAAAGCTTGCCATAGCCAGCTGGATAGCCGAGACCAAGAAAACCAGCTGCTATCTGGGTGTCGAAAATATTCTTTGGTATCAACCCAGAACGCTGGAAAATGATCATCAAATCTTGTGAGGCGGCATGCAAGACTTTGACTATTCGTCCGTCGGCCACGGTCTTCCAGAGTATCTGGAGGTCTTTTAGCTCAATGGGATCCACGAGAAAGACTTTGTCCTGAACAGCTATTTGCACAAGACAAATAATGGGAAAGTAAGTGCGCTCTGGGATGAACTCGAGATCTAAACCGAACACACCAGCTTCTTCAATCAAGGCGACAACTTCTGCTAGCTCTTTTGGGTCGGTAATTAACGAACTATTGGGTCTAGGGCTTTCCATTCCTTACGTTTTCCTTCTTAAATGATTGCGGCACCAAGCCAGTGAGCCCGGTCGCCCCATAATTATGCTGGTGTTGTGCAGCAAATCGGGCAGCGGAAATAACAGTTGGTCAAATTCCATACCACCCACTTCAAGCCCAGCTCCCAGTGCAATTGCAGCGGGTCCCGCCGTATCCCAAGTCTTTAGCTTACAGGAGAGATGGGCAAAGACATCAGCTTCTTTTTCAAGTATGCGCGCCACTTTGAGACCGATGCTGCCGACCTTTACCAGGTCGACCACTGCCAACTTGTCGATCCAGTAATGTTTTTTGCGGTCGCGTGAACCCATGGCTAGACGTGCTCTAGCTGTGGGATCAATAGCTGGCAAATTCTCGATACGTTGCACTTGTTTGCCGCAGCGTTTGAAAGCGCCAAAGCCTGGGCCGCCATAATAGAGAATGTTTGAATGTGGCTCATAGACCCAGCCAAAGACCGCATGCATGTTAACTATTAAGCCGATCATTACACAGTATTGGCCGTCTCCCATGATGTAATTTTGCGTGCCATCAATTGGATCAATCATCCACACTCTGGTCTGGGCCGACGAATTTTTAAGCGACAGTATATGCTCTTCGTCTTCTTCTGAAATTACGCAGTCATCAGGGAAGCGCTCTTTTAGAGTGGTGGTGATCAGCTTAGACAGTGCTCGATCGGCACCAGTGACCTTGTCATCCAAACTTGTTTTGTGCGAAATATCGACGCCCTCGCGCATGGCCATTGCCAGCTCGCCAGCCTGTTGGGCTAAGCGACCAATGATTTCGATATCCTCGTTGGAGAGATGAGCAAAGGTCAAAAGTCTAGCCAGAGTACATTTGGCACCCAAACTCCTCAGCCAATTTGTTGTCTAGCAAGTCAGCCACATAGGCTACATGCCAAACAAGATCGTCTAATTCTTCTTGAACTAAACCAAAGGTTGGTCTTTGTGCCACTACAAGGGCGAGATCTTCGTGGGTAGAAATGGCACAACTTGAAAGAGTGCCGTTGAGATCAAGGAGCCGACGATAGAACTGCTCTAGATTTTGCTTGGGCAAATGAACTAGTGGTGAGGTCAGACGCAAAATAGCCCCTTGGGGGCCGTCTTGGATGAAAATGAAGATCTTGGCACTGCCTTCCATGAGCCACCAGCCCAGACCGCTGGCATCACTGAGCATGTGATCGGCAGGATTAAGGCCACGTCTTTGAAAATAGGCCTCGACCATTGCTTTCGCTTCTAGTGAAAGTCCATGGCTGACTTTTTGTGCACCAAATATTCCCATCAGTTCTTCTCCATGACCTTACTGTTGCAAGTTGCAGTTTGTTGCGAGTTTTTTTTACTATTCAGCCACTCAGTATACAAAACAGAGCCTTTCTTCGGCATTATTAAATGCGGTTAATGGCAACTTCCCGCTCTCCGGGCTGCTCGGGGTTGAAGATGTTGGGCCATGCTAGTATTGTTATCTGGTCAGCCGTTCAGGTGATCTACTTTCCCGAGTAGCGCAGCGGTAGCGCAGTTGACTGTTAATCAATTGGTCGCTGGTTCGAATCCAGCCTCGGGAGTATTAATAAAAGCGGCCCTCATTGAGGGCCGCTTTTGATTTTCTAGTGCTCGTGCTTCTTTAGTACGTTAATACTTTGTCGCTGATTCTTATTTCTCTGCGGCGGCTGCTGCTTTCTTCTCTTTTACAACTTTCATGGCTTTGGCTAGCTTGATAATCACCAAAGGCATGATGATAATTCCCGCAAATACAATACCCATCAAAACAAAATTGTCATCCATGTCGCACTCCTTAGTTTTTAGCGCTTGGTTAAAGTTGAAGGATTACCAAGATACTTCAGACTTATTATAGTATTGCCCAATGCCTGAGATGAAATAAATCCTTAATTTGTAAGAAGAAATCAGAACATCAGATGTCAATCAGGCAAGGTGGTCTTCCATAATTCTTCTTTACAGGGCTCCAGTGAGTCGACTTTCCACTGGTGGTCTTCTGAAACCATCTTGGCCATGTAGATTTCGCCATTAGCGAAGAGATACTTGCCATTCAAGTAGAAGGTAATTTCGGCATTTTTCAGGACCCCAACCTTGAAGGCTGATGGTTCGATGCCGTCGATTTTGAAGCTATCTTTGAAGACTGGATCCTTACCGTACTTTTCTTTGAAGCGTTCTGGATCTTCACGTTTTTGGGCACTGACACTGAGGCATTTGTAGGCCAGTTCTAAGGTTGTACTGCCAGGGGTGCGTGAGCGGAAAATATTGATCAAGAAATTTTCTAACTGCTGTCTGGCAGGAGCGACGCTGTTGTCGCAATGTTCCGTAAAGTCACCCTCTTCAATTTGCAGTGAATTATTTGGACCCTTGTGACCAGATACATGCCAGATGGCACCCGGTTTCTGGTCGGAGCCATCGGCTTGACCAAGGTGCCCTTCTAGATTGAAGTCACCAAGCATGACCTTAATCGGTTCTTTGCCCTTATTAGGCATCAGGTACATTAAACCGGGCAGCTCTTGGCCGGTCTCACTGTCGTGGGTAGCAGCACGCAGATAAAGTAAGACCCCTTCATAATTCTTGGTCAAGGAGAAGGGATTATCGTTACCCATTTTGTTTGCGGCAATGACCACGCCAGTGATCACACCAGGCACTACCACAAGGCCTAGAACTATCAAAATCACTTTCTTGTTTATATATTTAGCAAAGTCGATGTTGAGAGCTTTGTTCTTCTTTTTCTTCTCAACCAGTGCTGGCTTGCGCACGCCGGTGCTGCGACCGGTCGAGCGACCAGCGGCACTGTCTAAGTCAGTCACTCTTCCAGTGCTACGACCTGTGCTTCTTCCGGTGCTGCGGCCGGTACTTCTTCCCGTGCTGCGATTGTCGTCTCTGCTGCTTGAACTGGAAGTGCTTGAACTAGTCTTTCTCCCGCTCTTCGTGCTTGAGCCTGGTTTCTTTTGCTGATCTGGTCCAGAGATATATGGCGCGCTAGAGCGATCTTTGCGTTCTGAGGAAGATGGTGGTGGGTCATTACCAAAGAGACCGCCAGAGAGATCGAAATCCTCAAGCTCAACTGGGGAGCTATCGCTTTGCGGATTGGGATTGAATCCCATAGAGGGCGGGGCGCTGATCAAGCTCGGAATGCTGCCTGTTTCAAACTGGGTGCTGATGCATTGCTCAAGGGCATCGCGCATCTCTTGCATGGTTTGATAGCGTTGCTCTGGCTTCTTCGCCAGGGCTTTAAAGGCAATCCGCTCAAGCTGCTCTGGAATTCGCAAATCGGGCCGAACTTTATTGAACGGTTCAGGCATTTGCGAGACGTGCATTTTCATGGTGGCATATATGGTGTCGCCCATTAAGGGTGGGAAACCGGTTAGGGTCTCATATAGAACTGCACCCATAGAATAGATATCTGAGCGGCTATCGAGATTGAGACCAAGGCATTGCTCAGGGCTCATATAAATTGGGCTGCCGAAAATCTCACCAGTCTGAGTAAGGTTTTGTGGTGTTTTCCCTGAAGCCGTGGTCAATTTGGCAATGCCAAAGTCCACTACTTTGACAAAATCTCGACGACCTTCCACTTCAACCAACATGATGTTAGATGACTTGAGATCCCTGTGAATAACCCCTTTTTGATGGGCATGCTCCAAAGCTTCAGTGGCCGAAATGAAAATCGGAATGGCCCGCTGATAGGCAATATAGTTCTCTGCCTTAACCACGTCGGCGAGACTTTGACCTTCCAAAAAGTCCATTACTATGTAAGGTTGGCCTGTGGCGACAACCCCGCAGTCGTAAACTGTAATCACATGTGGGTGCTGCAAGTGTGACGCCGCCTGGGCCTCTTGCTGAAAGCGCTTAATGCTCAACTGATCAGTAACGTGCTGGGTCTGCAGCATTTTGATGGCGACGGTGCGATCCATCATTTCGTGCAGACCTTTGTAGACAATACTCATGCCGCCCCGACCGACTTCAGACAAGACACGGTAGCGGTCATTAAGAATGGTGCCTAAAAGCTCATCTTTTTGCACAAACATGAGCATGCTCTTGTCATGCGGGCAAACAGCTTGAGTAGGCGGAAATTCGCGCTTGCAGACAGTGCAGACTTTCTTTTTGGTTGATTGAATGGGATCTTCGAAAGTCATAATGCTATTTTGGGAAAAGTGACGGTCATGATTTACTCATCCCAATAATAGCAAGGAAGAAATTATCTGGGGCTTATTCTCACTTGCATATTGCCACTTTCAAATCTGAAACAAGTGCTTCTGCTGCCTTTCTGCCCGAAACTAAGGCGCCATTGATTGAGGCATTTTCTCTGAAGTCGCCGCAGACATAAAGGGCTTTGCCTAGGCGAACAGGCCGAGATTTCTCTAGCCATGGCGGCGATTGATTAGGCAAGGCATTGGCAATCCGATAACTTTTGAGGTGCTGCCAGCTCTCCACCTGATCGCCAAACCATGACTTAGCTTGGCTCATTACATCTTTTATCAATTGCTCTTCATAGGTTTGGTCGAGGTTTGCTCCACCTGGGCTTTGACCTAGTACAGTTACCGAAATCAGGTGCTTCCCTACAGGGGCGTAGGCTTTCGCTACATTTGTCAGGACTGCCAGGTTGTTAATTGGTCCAGCTTGATCGGCGCCGTTTAGCACCAGTACAGGCTCATTTATCGGAGCTACATCGGCTGAGAAGTACAGGCAAGTGGCCATGTTCGAAGGGGGCGCTTCAATAGCGCTATTGAGCTTGCTGGCGTTTGCCCCGTCAGTTGCTAGGACAATGCTGCGGCCGAGAATTGTCTCACCGTTTGTCAGAGTTACCTGGGACTTGTCTTGGTCGATACTATCAACCTGGCAATTTAGCCTGATTGAGTCAGGGGGAAGTTCGCCGGCGAGTTGCTGAGAAATCTTTCCCATCCCGCCTGCAGGAATCATTACCTGACCCTCGGCCATCATCTTATATACGAATTCAAACATGCGACTTGAGCCAGACAAAGTATTGTCAAGGGTGATGCCGCCAAAGAAAGGCCTGAAGAAGCGATTGATCATGGTGTCACTGAAGCCAAAGTCTTTCAGCGACTGCAGGATAGTTTTGTCTGGTTGCGAAAAAATATCTTCAACAGTCGAGGCCATTACTTTTTGCCGCAGGTAGGCCACGCGAAGCTTATCGGCTAGTGAAGCTATATTTGATACCATCATCGACAACAAGCAGGATGGATCTTTAAAGGGATCGCTGAGACGGATGAAATATTTGCCGTCATTAATTAGGGCACCGGGCACAAAAGGTTTCAGATCTAAGCTCTTATAATCGAGGGTAGAAGCTGCTTCTGGATAGGCAGTGAGTAGAACTTGGAAGCCGCGATCAAGGGTATAGCCGTTGACGTAATCGCTGCGCACTCTGCCGCCCACAGCGTCTTCAGCTTCGACGATCAAGAATGAAAAACCCTGTCTCGCCAAATGTTTAGCGCATGATAATCCGGCTAGGCCAGAACCAACAATAATCGCGTCATAAATTGGCTCCACTGCTTTCCCCTACTTTTGTCTAGTACTCGGCCATTATCTCAATTGTGTTGCCCGAAGGATCATCGATATATATCGATCGTGTTCCGTCTCTGTGGGTCTTTAGAGGCCCGAACTCTTCTGCTTTGGCACTAACAAAAGCGATATGGGAGGGATGTTGTTCTGGGATGACGAAAGCTAGCTTTATATTGCCGAAGCGTAAGAAGGCCCAGGTGTCGTCCTGATACTCGACTTCGCATTTGAAATTACTTAGATACCAGTCGACAGTGGCTTTTAGTGAGCCTTGGTTTTTTACGGGAATAGCAATGTGATCGATCGGGTCTAACATTTGTCTTTGCCTTAGGTAAGAGCAGTACGGACACTCCAAAGATCTTGGAAGCAGCGCTTAACTAGAGTAGAGCGCAGATAGGCCACACCCTCACTGCCACCAGTTCCGCGCTTAAATCCAATTATGCGCTCTACTACGGTAACGTGGTGGGTACGCCAGAGGGCGATTAGTTCGTCCAGGTCGATGAGGGTTTCAGCTAAGTCATGCAACTCGCCAAGCTGCTCATCTTGATAGAGGCGACATAGTTCAAGCACTCTGGCTTCGGCCAATTTGCCCTCTTCATCATCTTCGCCAGCTGCAGGCATTGTCAGCGTAAAGCCTTTGCGGCGCAGTAGCGCATAGAAGCAGTCTTTCAGGCTCGGGGCCTCGAATCTTTTTGTCAATTCAGCAAAGGCAACGCTGTCACTTTTGAAGTGCATCAGCATTCTTTCTTCCTTGAGTCCGGCCATAAATTCAATTTCGCGAAATTGCGATGACTGAAAACCAGAGGCCGGGTTAAGCTTGTGACGGAAGCCGAGAAAGTCAACTGGCGACATGGTTTCAAGAATATGAATCTGCTGCACGAGCACACGCATAATGGCCACAGCGCGGCGCATGAAGTGAGTGGCTTTACGCACTCGGCCTTCAGCCATGAGCTCAACCACAAGGTCAAGCTCGTGAATGATCAATTTGAACCACAGTTCGTAAGTCTGGTGGATGATGATGAAGAGCGGTTCGTCATGGTGAGCTGGTTCCGACTGACAAACTTGCAGGGTTTTCAGCTGCTCGACCATCAGATAACTGTTGTAGTCAAGCGAGCTGTGGCCACCACTAGTAATGCCACCGTACTGGGCTGTCTGTTTGCTGTCCATCTCTTAGTTTTGCTCTCCACTTTGATTTTGGTCGGAATTTTTAGGTTGAAGCGAATCTTTGCTTGGAGCTAAATCGGGCAAGTTACTAGCTGGTTCAGCAAGGGGTTGCTCTTTTGGGGGCTGATCATTTTTTGATTGATTGATTTTGTTTTCTTTTTTTTGCTCTGGGGCTGCCTTCTTGCCTTTTTCTTTTGTTGCTTTAGGTTTAGCCGCTTTCTTGCCATTGCTTTTGGCTTTGCCCTTGCCCAAATGCTGTGCTACTGCCCCTGGTGCTAAGGCCAGGTAGGCGGAGCGATCTAATTCACTGCCCTCGGCAAGCTTTAAGAAAGAGTCAGGTTTGTGGTTGGAATATTGGAAAGCAAGACGAGAGTTGACCATTATCTTCTTTGCTTTTTTCACAAGCGCTTCATAGCGAACGCCCAGAGTTTCGACAGTTATGCCCTGTGGATCTACATGGAATAACTTGTATTCGCACGGATAGGTGTCAACCGGTGGACAGGAGACATACCAAATATTGCGTTCTCTTTGAATTTTATTGATCGGCACGTGACCACTAATGGCCAACCTAACGTCTAGACAGGCACCGAGAATCTCACGAGCTGATGCTCCTTGCATCAAGGTATATTCTTCAAAGGGGGGGCCACCATCGTATGGCGGTGGTGCCAAAAGAGGATGGTGGCTGACCACGATTGTCATTTTGCCCTTATTGCTATTCAAATCTTGCTTGAGCCAGTTCATTTGAGCACTGCTCAAGTCACCAGCTTCGCTGTTGGCCTTGGCAGTATCAAGGCCGATTAGATGCACTCCTGCAACAGGATCTATCGACCAGTAAGAGTTACCGCTCGTCAGTCCTTTGCCCTTGAAGTCGGGGCCGTAGGTGACCATGCGCTCGACAGCTGGTGGACCACTAACATCACATTCACCGAGCACGAAATACCAAGGGCAATTCAACACAGCCATTATGTCGATGAAGAGTTGCCAGAAGACTTCGTCGCGCCCAGGTCCCTCGACTTGATCGCCACAGAAAATGACAAAGTCTACTTTCTGCTCATTGATTGACTTGACTACGTCTTGTAAGAAGAGCTGACTTTCTTGCAACAACTTCAGGCTATCGGGTAAGCCGTTAGAAAGGTGGCTGTCTGAGACTACAGCGAAAGAAAAAGGAGCAAAATCAAAACCTGCTGCTTTGGCCGGGGCAAGCATGCTCAGTTGGCCAAAACAGGTCAAAGCGCCGAGGCCGGCGAGAAAATGACGTCGGCTTAGTAACTCGGTGTGGCCGTCCTCAACCATTAATCAAGTGCTCCTAAAAGATAGCAAGATAGTCTAGTTTACCTAAAATCAGACCGTCTATTTTTCTATTAGGGTAAGAAGTTCTGCCCGCAAACTTGCATCTTTCTTATACAGACCACGGGCGTCAGTTGTAATCGTCTTACTTCCAGGTTTCTTGATGCCGCGAAGACTCATGCACGAATGTTCAGCTTCAACCATGACGAATATGGCCAAGGGGTTAAGCTTGTCTTCTATGGCTTGAGCGATTTGCGCAGTTAAACGTTCTTGTACTTGCAGGCGCCGGGAGGCAATATCTACTACCCTGGCCAATTTTGATAGACCGGTTATGCGCCCGTCGCGGGGGAGATAGGCCACATGCACGAGGCCATGAAAAGGTAGCAGATGGTGCTCACAGGTGCTGTTGAAAGTAAGGTCTTTGACTAGAACCAGCCCGGCAGCTTCTTCATAAAATTCGCAGGTAATTTGATCGGCAGGGTCGATATTAATAGAAGATGTCAATTCTGCCATCATCCTGGCAACTCTATTGGGAGTCTGCTGCAGGCCTTCTCTATTTAGGTCTTCACCGATGGCACGCAAAATCAATTTGACGCCTTCCTCAACCAATGCCAAATTTGTTTGAGTCGGCACCTTTGTAGGGCTTGGCTGAAAATTACCTTTACAAATCACGTCAGAATTCATGGTTTCCTCAAGCACAATAGTGATTGTGTATAGCTAAATGAAGAGCAATTTAAGGCCCCAGAGCGTTGACACTTCTTTTGACAACCGCCAAGCCTAAGTATATCGCTTATACTCTAAATCTTTCAATTTTCAGCGTTATCATGAAGGAGAGCCGATGACCGCCGCAACAGTAATGCAACTGGACATCCGTCAAATTAGAGAGTTGATTCCCCATCGTTATCCCTTCCTTTTAATCGACCGCGTTACTGAAGTTGAGCCTGGGGTGCGGGCGAAGGGCTTTAAAAACTTGACAGCCAACGAAGAGTTCTTCCAGGGCCATTTCCCGGCCGAACCAATAATGCCGGGCGTCTTGATGGTTGAAGCCTTGGCTCAATTGGGCTGCTTAACTATGCTCCTTAAGCCTGAAATGAAAGGTAACCTTGGTGTCTTTACCGGTATCGACGGAGTAAAATTCCGCACAATGGTGGTACCAGGTGACAAACTAGAGCTAGAAGTTGAGCTTCTTAAGATGAAAGGGCCAGTAGGCAAAATGAGAGGAATTGCTCGCGTTGGCGACAAAATTGCCTGTGAAGGCGAAATTGGTTTCGCCATGGTCAAGCGGTAATTTTGTTTATAAATTTGTCTATATATAGGTAGGGAAACAATGTCTATTCATCCCACAGCCATAATCGGCGAGGGAGCAAAAATCGACGAGACGGTCGATATTGCACCATATGCTGTTATTGGACCGAATGTGGTTATTAAGGCTGGTACCAAAATCGGTGCTCACGCCATTATTGACGGGCACACCACCATTGGTGAGAATTGCCGCATATTTCCAGGCGCATCCATTGGGCTAGAGCCGCAAGACCTTAGCTACAAAGATGAGCCCACTGGCGTGATTATGGGTGATCGCGTCACCGTGCGTGAGTATGCCACCATCCACAGAGGGACGGCTGATCGCTTTACTAGGGTTGGCGATGATTGCTTCCTTATGAACTATTCGCACATCGCTCACGACTGCCAGATCGGAAACGGAGCTATCTTTGCTAATGGCGCCACTCTTGCTGGTCACGTCGTGGTCGGTGAGCGGGTCGTTATAGCTGGTTCTGTTGTTGTGCACCAATTTGTTCGAATCGGCCGCTATGCCATGATATCTGGTGCCACCGGTACACGCATGGACATCCCACCCTTCACTATGTGTGACAAGCGTCCGCTGGCAGTTACCGGACTAAATCTAGTGGGCTTGCGAAGAGGAAAAGTTGGTCCTGAAATTCGCAATACCATCAAGCAAGCCTACAAGTTGATATATCGTTCCGGTCTTAATACCACTCAAGCACTGGCGAAGATTGAAGAAGAAATCGAACAATCGCCTGAAATAAAGGAAATTGTTGAATTTTTCCGCAGCACCAAACGCGGTGTGATTCGCGGTGCTTTTACTGCTGATGGTGGCATCGCTTCTTCTGTGGAAGATGAATGAAGATAGAAGTGACTGAAAAGGCGGCCGAAGAATCTAAGTCTGGTTACCGCAGTCTATTTGCTAATCGGCAATTCATGAGCTTGTGGATTGCCCAAGTCTTCTCTCAATTTGCCGATCGGGTAGTCTTCGTTTTGTTCGTTGCCGTCTTGACGGCTAATGAGCAAGCTACAATTGCCGGCAAGCATTTTGAGTCGGCTCAGCTTACTAGTCTTCTCTATGTCGCCTTTACCATCCCGGCTGTGCTGCTCAGTCCTATGGCTGGAGTATATGTTGACCGCTGGTCCAACAAAGCTGTTTTGGTGCTTTCTAATCTTTTTCGTGCTGCGTGTATCTGTCTGGTGGCGACACCATATGCAAAGGCATCGCCAATTGCTGCTTTTTCATTGGCCTTTGTTGTATCAATCGGTTCGCAGTTCTTTGCTCCAGCGGAAGCATCCTCGATACCACGGCTGGTGAAGAAGGATGAGCTGTTTCAAGCGAACTCGTTGTTTTTCACCACGATGATGATAGCCCTAGGCTTTGGTTTTGCTATTGGTGAGCCGATTATTGCCCATACTGGTATTGGCAAAGCACCATTTGCAGTTGCTGGTGCCTTTGTTCTAGCCGCCATTTTTTGTTGCCAAATTACCGATAACAAACCCGCGATCAAATCAAACGAGGTCTGGTGGGAAGAGCTGCGGTTCGGCATCGCCTACATTGCTAACAACAAGATGGTCTTTCGCGCCATCGTAAAGCTCACCTTCCTGTTCTCGACCATAATTGCCCTCACCCCAATTTCGGTAGGCCTGACTGAACAGTTACTTAATCTTCAAGCTGTGCAGTTTGGCTATGTCATTGCTGCCGCTGGCATTGGTATGGGCATTGGCAATTTTGTGGTTGGCCATTATTTTTCCAAGGTTTCGGCGGCACTATTGGCTTACAAAGGCTTCGTTCTTCTTGGCCTATTCCTCACCCTGCTGGGTTCTTTAGGATTTCTGCAAGACTCGGTCTTGCCTTCGGTGGGGATGGCTTCGGTTAATTTCCACGGTTCACTTATTGTCGTGCCGCTTCTTATTG
>CAJXZK010000038.1 GCA_913063055.1 uncultured bacterium | reverse complement strand
AGACAGCCTTAGCATCGTACCTATCAGCTACCCTGGCAGGCTTGCTAACCTAGATTTTGTTTATCGAACAAAAAAATAGTCTACAGAACAAAAAAAAGGAAACATGATGAGCGAGAAAGTGAGCTCAAATCTAAGCTCCAAACTAAAAGGTCTGGCAATCTGGCTGCCCATAGCCCTTATAGCTTTATTCTCCCTCTACACCATGGCCTCTTCTCGAGGCGAAAAAGTCAACGCCGTCTGGCTGATATTAGCTAGCTCCTGCACCTTTGCCGTCGCCTACCGTTTCTACAGCAAGTTCTTAGCCGATAAAGTCTTTGCTCTGCAAGACGTTAACGAAACACCAGCGTCTATTGTTGACGATGGCAAAGACTATGTACCAACCCACAAATGGGTCTTATTCGGCCACCACTTTGCTGCCATAGCTGGCGCTGGCCCTTTGGTCGGGCCAATTCTCGCTTCGCAATTCGGCTTTCTGCCTGGCACAATCTGGATTATTGTCGGTGCTGTTCTCGCTGGAGCAGTGCAAGATTTTGTCATTCTGGCAGCTTCCATGCGGCGCGGCGGAAAATCGCTGGGTCAAATGGCCCGTGACGAGATTAGCCCGCTGGCTGGAACGGTGGCTCTAATCGCCATTTTGCTAATCATGATGATATTAATGGCAGTGCTAGCTCTTGTTATCGTCAATGCCCTCAAAGCTAGCCCATGGGGCGCCTTTACCCTGCTAATGACAGTGCCAATTGCCATGGTCATTGGTGTCTATATGAAAGTGCTGCGCCCCCATAAAATTATGGAAGGCTCCACAATTGGCGTCTTACTAACGATACTAGCTGTAGTGGCAGGCAAATGGGTAGGACAAGACCCCACATGGGCACCGATCTTTACTCTTAGCGGCACACAGTTAGCCATAAGCGTCATGATTTATGGTTTTGTCGCCTCAGTTTTACCGGTCTGGATTTTACTAGCACCACGGGACTATCTTTCGGCCTTTCTCAAAATTGGCGTAATTAGTCTATTGGCCATTGGCATACTGCTGCTGCGCCCAGACCTTGAAATGCCGGCACTAACAGTATTTATCAATGGGCAAGGGCCTCTGTTTAGCGGCAATATTTTCCCCTTCTGTTTTATCACTATCGCTTGCGGGGCCATTTCTGGATTCCATTCCCTGGTCTCATCGGGCACCACGCCCAAGATGATCGCCAAAGAAACTCACGCCCGCCCAATTGGCTATGCCAATATGCTGTGTGAAGCAGCAGTGGCGATTATGGCGATTATTTCGGCCTGTGTATTAGCACCAGGAACATACTTTGCTATCAACTCACCCAAGGGCGTAGTGGGCACTGATCACGTAGCAGCAGCAGCAACAATCAGCTCATGGGGCTATCCAGTCAGCGACACTGGCAGCGGAGGGATGCAAGAACTAGCCAAAGAAATGGGTGAAGACAGCCTCTGGGGGCGCACTGGCGGTGGACCGACTTTAGCAGTAGGTATGGCTCAAATCTTTGCTCGAGTGCTAGCCTCAGCACCAATAAAGGGCCTGTCTGAAGTAACCATTTCATTTTGGTATCACTTTGCCATTATGTTCGAAGCCCTCTTTATTCTTACGTGTCTAGATGCTGGAACAAGGGTGGGGAGGTTTCTTCTACAAGATTTTCTCGGATTGCTCTACAAGCCTCTGGGCAAAACCGATTGGTACCCGGCTGTGGCTCTCAGTTCAGCCTTAGTTGTTGGCGGTTGGGGCTATTTTCTCTATCAAGGAGTGATCGATCCCCTTGGTGGCATCAACAGTCTCTGGCCCTTGTTTGGCATCAGCAACCAGCTCTTATCAGTGGTGGCGTTATGCGTTGCGACATCTTGCATAATTTCTATGGGCAAACGCTCCTATGCCTGGGTTACTCTGGGGCCACTCTGTTGGCTCTTGACTGTCACCTTAACCGCTGGCTATCTCAAAATCTTCGCAGCAGATCCCAAATTGGGCTTCTTAGCCCACGCCCATATGCTAGAGGCGAAGCTAAACTCAGCCACGTCAATAGCTGCAGGCTCAGCTGAGGCTGCCACAACTAAAGTTTTGATCTTTAACGATTATCTTGATGCTGCTTTGGGCAGTCTCTTTATAGTGCTTGTTTTAGTCATTCTATTTGAATCAGTGCGTAACTGGCTCAAGCCCGATAGGCAGAGAATTGCATCAATTGAAACAAGCAATAGCAAGAGCGAACTAGGTGAATCAGCCATTGGAGATGAGCGATTGAGCAAAGAAATTAGCAGAGAAAATATCCTAGCCGAAGCCCACTCAGGCCCGCCAATGCGCTGCTGCTAAGATATGCCGAAACCAAGCGAAAGCAGGCTTCTAATAGAGCGCATAGCTGCTCTGGAACAATTTGTTAGCGCCATCAAAGAAGCGCAGGCTGCTGCTGATTATCACAGAAGCGAGGTGGTCGACTTATCGATTATTAACGCTGAATCGGCCATATCCGAGGCAGTAAAAAGCTTGGCCCAATATGATCGTCTACAAACAAGCAAATCCTTAAACGTCGCCTGGTTTTACGCCAAATTCGCCCAAGATATTTTGGCTGCTGAAGCCACTGAACATATTCTTGGGCAAGACACATTTTTAGACTTAGTGGAAACACAAAAGCATTTGCATGATTGGTTCCAGCACACGATGGAACGCCTTGAGAAGCGCTTGCTCAGCTACGAAGGCGAATTACTCGATGCCAACCAAGACGAAAACAGAGATGAGAACGAAGACGAAAAAGAAGAAGCTAAATGATTGACACTTTCGATTTCGACAAGCCTCTAAAACAAACACAGCAAGTGGCTGAAGAACTATTAGCACTGCTCTCTAACAGTATTGCCGAAGAAAGCATCAACAGCAATGAAGATCATTCTAGTGACCATGAAAGCGACGGAGTGCACCGCCAACTGTCACATCTGCGCCTGGCAAAAGCACGCCGCGCTTACCAAAAAGCTAAGCACTCGGTCACCGAGGACGACTACGAGGAAGCCATTGAACATTGTCGACGCGGGCTCTTGCACGTAGACCTGGCAAAAAAACATTTTAATAGCAACAAAACAGAGCTATCGCAACTAACAGCCCCAGCACCGCAATTTGCAGAAGGTAGCTGCGAAGAAAGTATCCAAGCTCTTATTGAAGCAATTACCAAAATCAAGCTGGTGGTCGAATACAAGAAAATCAATTTAAATCGCAGGCTGCAAGAGCGTCTACTAACAGTTGTTCAATCGCTGCAGGACGCAATTGAGAGCTACGGGCAGCCTGGAACTAGTAACAGAAAGGCGACAAAGCTAGCTGAATGCGGTCAGGTCTGGGCGCAGTATATCTATGGTCACTTGAACAACGATGAACTCTACGTTCAAAAGCACCAAAACAAAACGCTACGCTCACTCAATAGCTTTGCCTGGCAAATCACAACAAAGTTTTCAAGTCTGACCGCTGCGCCGGGCCTGAACCAAATCAATCAAATTCGTTCACAAATGCATTCACTTGAAAGTAGCTTAGAATCAGCGCTAACAGCCTACATGAAAGACAATACTAACGACTTGGAAAAATTTCTACGACTGGGGCTGATTGAATCACAAGCCCTGATGCAGTACGAAGTTCGCGCTGAACGCAGCGGCCAAGGAAACAAAGCCGACCAAGCCGCCAATTTTAATCTTTTAGCGAATGAGTCGACAAGTTTGCGTGAAGATCTGGCAAGAATGGCCACCCTGCTGAAAAAATACCACCCAGATGCCAGCAAGGCTCAAAACGCTCTAGAAAAACTGAGACAAACCCTGCCCCAAATGAAACGGGCCCTCAAAGACGAAGAGTGGCAGCAGGCGGCGCGTCTGCTCGATATGTGCGAAAGTAACGCTGCTCTATTGAAAACTGAGATAGCAAAACTAGATATTTAGCAATGGTATTGCAATACAGTTTTTTCTATACAAAAGCTATATAACTAGGGATGCATTTGGCATCCCGGAATCCTAAAACATGAATCACAACGATCAATCTCAGAGCTTCTCTGGCATCAACACAGACCCAGGCCCCAACCTCAGTCTAGAATGCCAAGACAGTACAAGATTAACCGGCGGCCCAAACTTGGGGCTGACAGATTCCAACATCACTATTGCCCCGGCCCAACTAAACGACGGCAAACTTCATGCCCTAGATATCGTGGGCGAAAACTATGAAATCATCTCGCTTATCGGCGTGGGCGGCATGGGCTATGTCTATCGTGTGCGCCACCGCATTCTGCAAAAGCAGTATGCAATGAAAACTCTCAGTTCTCAGCATGTCAGTGAAATCGCCTGGCGCCGCCTGCAGGTCGAGGCACAGGCAATTGCCCGCATGAATCATCCCAATATTGTCGGCATTCACAATCTTGGCTTGCATGAAGACCGGCTGCCCTACTATGTCATGGATCTACTCGACGGCGAAGCTCTGGCCGACCGGCTCAAGCGCGGCAGCCTGACATTGGCTCAAGCTCTACCAATCTTCATCGAAGTCTGCAAAGGTCTCGGATACGCTCACAAGAAGGGCATTATTCACCGCGACATCAAGCCAGGCAATATCATCTTGCTCAAAGAGCCCGATAGCTCTGGTGCCACAGTAAAGATAGTCGACTTCGGCATTGCTAAATTATCTGGTGCCAGCGATCCAAACAATCAAAACCTCACCTGTATTGGAGAAGTTTTCGGCAGCCCGTACTATATGAGCCCTGAACAATGTGAAGGCAAGCGCATTGATGCTCGCTCTGATATTTACTCGGTCGGCTGTACACTTTTTGAAGCCCTGGTTGGCCATCCGCCTTTCAAAGGCAACAACCCTGTGCAAACAATGGTCATGCACCAAAGCCACGAACCACCATCAATGAGTGCCGCCTCTGGCAAAAATTTCCCTGACGAAATTGAAGAATTAGTGGCAACACTGCTGGCCAAAGCGCCAATGGATCGCTACCAAAGTTTAGACAAAGTAGCAGAAGACCTGCAATCAATAGCCGCTGGCAGAGAAGTAAAGACTAAAGCACTATTTGACACCCATACCCTCTTCGCACCAGAACAAGAAGAACAAGAGGACCAACCAACTAGAAGATTACCTACTGGAGTAATTCTGGCTCTCACGGCAGCAACTGTTCTCATCGCTGCCGCTAGTTGGTTTTTCGTTACCAAACAGAGTGAGCACGGTCGCAATAGCAAACAGGTTGTTGCCAAAGCAGCAGCAACAACAGTGAAAGCTCAAGCAACTAAAAAAGCTAGCACCACCAGCAATACTAAAGACGATGCAGTAATTAGCACTACAGAAAAGCAACCATTTAGTCGTATCATAGTTGGCAGCGACGGTAAGCAAGTCAAACAATTTGACTTCCCGACAGACAATTATCTCGGTCGCATGTTCATTAATGAAAGCACAGAATACTGGTCAGCCAAAGGCTCTCGGCAATTTCCCATTTCCACCAAGCTTGAATTGGTAGCCTCTCCGCAGCTGATGGATCAGCTCTACAACCTAGAGCGCTTTAGACCCGATGATCTCTGGGGTATACGCCTGTTTCAGCAAGCCATGCCTCCTGAAAAACCGGGCAGTGGCAACGGTGAATTTATGCTGCCAGAAAGCTATGAAAGCGACATCGAATTAGCAATCAAGCATCTGCAGCGTTTGACTGGCCTGAAAAAGCTTGACTTACTCGAATGCCCGAATGCCACTGACAAATGCATAGACCAAATAAACAAACTTCCAAGCCTGACGGTGCTGCGTGCTAGTAAGACCAATATAAGCGGCCAGGGTTTAAGCAACCTCACCAGAATCAAAGAGCTTGAGAAATTGACTTATACTGAAGGCACTCATGTAAGTACACTACTCAAAGCACTAGCCGGCTCTAAAAAGCTCACCACTCTTGGCTTAGACCGCCCCGTCTCTCGAACCTTGACCCTGAGCGACCTGAAACTAATTGCTAGCTGCAAGAACCTCACCCGACTTGATTTAGACGACTGTAAACTTGATCGAGAAGGCTTAGCTATACTATCCACTTTGCCTCACCTAAAGATGCTCTACGCTAGCGGAAACAAACTAGACGAAAGCTGTTTGCCAATTCTCAGGCAAATGCCTAGCCTTGAAGAAGTTGACTTTGATGCTCCGTCCTGGACCCCGCACTGCCAGAAGCTATTGAGAAGGCAATTCCCTAAAATCAGTACGATTATCTTTGACCAGTAAATTTTGACAAAATTGACTGTATGCTTGGCATAGTCCGCCCAGTTTCGTAAATTGATGTCGAAGATAGATGTCCGACCTAGCAGACAACGAAGACGAACCAACTCTTCTGAGCTTAGATAGTCAGCAGAGTGTTCCAAATGCAGCCCGCGACGAACTTGAAGCTGGCGATTTGGTTGACGACTATGAAATACTTGGCCTCCTAGGAACTGGAGGCATGGGCTACGTCTATGAAGCCCGCCATAGGGTTCTCAACAAAGTCTATGCCCTTAAAACCATTAAGGCAGATCGCCTTAACGAAACTATCTGGCGGCGCTTACAAGTGGAAGCACAAGCCATTGCCCGCATGAACCACCCCAATATTGTCGGTATTCACAATTTTGGCATGCATGATGGTCGCCCTTTTTATGTCATGGACCTCCTCAAGGGCAATAGCCTGGCGGAAAGACTAAAAAAAGGGCCCGTCCCTGTAGAGGAAGCTATCGCGATCTTTATTGAGGTTTGCTGTGGCCTAAATTATGCCCACAAGAAAGGAATTATTCATCGCGACATTAAGCCCGGCAATATCATTATCTTGGCCAAAGCTGACGCTTCTGGTGCCACAGTAAAAATTGTTGACTTTGGCATTGCCAAGCTGGCTGGTACAAGCGATCCAAGTAATCAGCACCTCACATCAATGGGGGAAATTTTTGGCAGCCCCTTGTATATGAGCCCAGAGCAATGCTTGGCAGAGCGCACTGACGCACGCTCTGACGTCTACTCAGTCGGTTGTACATTGTTTGAAACCTTGACTGGCCAGCCTCCGTTCCGTGGCAATAACCAGGTGCAAACAATGATGCTACACCAAAGTGCACCAGCACCAACTTTGGCAGAAAAGGCGCCGCGGTTACATTTTCCCGATGCCTTAGAAGCGGTACTAGCTAAAATGCTGGCAAAGAAGCCAATGGAACGCTATCAGAACCTCGCAGCAGCGGCAGAAGATCTAGAGCAAGTCAGCTCTGCCTTAGGCACTCCGGAAGCAACGCAGAAAGGCAACGAAGTAAAGAGAAATATTGCACTAGCAGTGGTGGCAATTACAGCATGTACTCTAGTAGTTGCTGGTCTAGCCTTCCTTGCCATTAGCGGGACAGCCAGCATCCCCGCGTTGACGAAGCTGTTTGTCGGACAAACAGATTTCAGTACAAGCAAAGTAGAAAGTAAGATAAATGAAGAAATCGCCAGCAAAGTCGAATATGAAAAGGCAGCCCCGAACAGACTAACCAAAGCCGTCTGTACCTATGAATACAAAAACAACAAGCGAATCAAAGTCTTCAATTTTCCTAAAATAGTTTTTGGTGAAATCTATCGTGAAAACGGACCGCCTAGGCAGTGGTATGCCTCGGGACGAAAAGAATACCCCATCGACGCCGATCTAATTTTCGCCTGTTATAGCAGAATGATGACCCACCCAGAAAACTTCAAAGCTTTCAACAACGGTGATTTCAATGGCATTCACTTGCGATATTTAGCTGAAGGACGGCCGCCCAAGACCGATGCACTCTTTCCCAGCCCAGAAGCTGAGTTTTGCAATATCACTGCTACCCTCGAAAACATGGCACACCTAGACAAACTGACCAATCTTAGCCTGGCCCACTGCAGCCAGCTGAAAGATAGCGACATCAAGCTTCTCAACCAATTCCCCCACCTCACGGGGCTTGATCTTTCCAATACAAATGCCAAGGGCAGCGAAGTGGCAAAACTAAAATGCTTGAAACATATGCGGAATTTAGACTTCACTGCCTGCCGCCAAATTACTCCACTTCTTCGCAGTCTAGCTGGTAGCAAGAATGTACTATGGCTAAAGGCGAGCGAATTAACCGATGGCCCTCTGAGCAAAGAAGATCTTGACTATATCGCCAGCTTGAGCAATCTAGAAAAGCTAGAACTGAATGGAGTCGGTATCGACAACGAAGCGATAGAAACACTCTCACGACTGCCAAAGCTGAGAGAATTGTCTGCCCGTATGGGCACGGCAGATAGACGTGCCTTCAAGACCCTGAAAACGATGAAAACCCTAGAATCCGCTGATCTAAAGAACCCCCTATGGCTGGGCCGATACGAAAAAGACCAGCAAAAGCCTAGTTCTAGATAAAGCCTCAGTTCTCCAATAATGGGAATAATGCCTAGGCGAACCAGCGGTTAGTAGACAAATGGAACCCAAAGAACCTCAGCAAAATTTTGGAACTTTTGGAGATTTTGAGCCAAATGGTCAAAACGAAACGCGACTGACCTCTGGCCAAAACCAGCCAAGCACTGGTGCTAAGCCCTATATTTCAGATGACAAATTAAAGCCTGGCGATATCATTGGTGATAACTATGTCATCATCGAGCTTCTCGGTATTGGCGGCATGGGCTATGTCTACAAGGTGCGTCATCTCATTCTTGAGAAGACCTACGCCATGAAAACTATTAGTGGCGAGCAAATCTCTGAAATAGCCTGGCGCAGACTTCAGGTTGAAGCCCAGGCTATCGCGCGCATCAATCATCCCAATATAGTTGGCATTCACAACCTCGGTATTCACCAGGGTAAAATTCCGTACTACGTGATGGACTACCTTAAGGGCAATAATCTAGCTCAGATTCTCAAAAAGAAGAGACACCTGAGCCTAGAGCAGAGCCTGCCTCTATTTATCGAGATCTGCAAAGGTCTTGGCTATGCCCATAAAAAAGGCATCGTTCACCGCGACATCAAACCAGGCAACATAGTCATTCTGGACGAACCCGATTTCAATGGCGCCCGAGTAAAAATTGTAGACTTCGGCATTGCCAAATTAGCTGGCACCATCGACCCAGACAATCAAAAGCTCACAACCATTGGCGAAGTCTTTGGCAGCCCGCTGTACATGAGCCCAGAGCAGTGCGACGGCAAAAGAATCGACGCCCGATCAGACATCTATTCGCTTGGCTGTACTTTCTTTGAAGTGCTTTGCGGTGAGGTGCCATTTTATGGCGAAAACCCAGTAGCCACTATGCTAATGCATAGCCAGGCTAAGCCGCCAACACTCTATGAAGCCAGTGGCTTAGATTTCCCCGAATCAATGGAAAACTTGGTGGCAACCATGTTGGCGAAAGCTCCCATGGATCGCTATCCCAATTTAGAGTCAGTGGCGGAGGACCTTCAGAATATTCTTGAAGGAAGAGAAATTAGTGCCTCTCCTTTTACTGCCCACGGAATGCCAAAACGACTGCTTAATGATGATGACCGTAAGCAATTGCCAGTCACAGAAGAAGCAACCGCACTCAAAGCTATTGAGAGCATTACACCAAGAAAAATAGCTATCCTTGCCAGCACTCTAATAGTATCGCTGATGGTGATTATTTTCTACTTCATTAATCAAAGAGCAATAGACAAAACCACTGCCGTAGCGACAAAAGCCCTTGTGGCAAAAACCACGCCCGCAACCAGCGAGAAGTACTCACATGTGCTCAGCAACGGCCAAATTCAATTCAATTTTCCTGAAGACCATTCAATTGGAACAATTTCGACCGTCTACAACGATCCGCAGGCCAAGCAAGCTCAATCTACACTCACATTCAAGAAGAATGAAAAACTTTATTTCATAGCCAATGAAGATGCCATAACACACCCTGAGTGTTTCGACTTATTCAAAGAAAACGACCTGTATTCCTTCTCTGCGCCACAATCTTCAATAATTACAGACATTGAAAAAACGAGCAAAGAGTGCGACGTCAATTCGGCGATACCGCATATTGCCAAACTCACGGGATTAGAGGTTCTCAATTTAGACATGAGTAACACCTCCGACTCTGCCGTAGAATATCTCAGCCGACTGCCAAATTTGAAAACCCTCAAGCTCTGTGACACCCGTATCAGTCACACCGAATTGAGCAAGCTGAAACAGCTGAAGAATCTCACCTATCTATCATTTAGTCACAACAATGGCTGTAAGGACTTGCTCAGGGCCCTAGCCGGCTCAACCAAAATCGATAGCCTCTATCTCGAGGGGCAGACAATCGACGAGGAATGCGCGCATTTGCTCACCAAGTGCCCAAATCTAAAGCATCTAGATCTGGAAGGCTCGACCACCACAAACAAAATTCTTGAAGTTATTGCAACTCTGCCAAAGCTTGAGTATGTAGGTGTGACAGCCTGTCCAGTCACGCTAGCTGGCATTGTTAAAATACGAAAAGCTCACTCAGGCAGCAACTTGAAGGTCGCAAGCTCAAAAACTGTGAGAACCAACTTGAACGAGGCCTTCGGTGGTGAAGACCCAACCGATTGGATATTGCCGAAGTAGCTAGACTGTGGCCCCTCGGCCTATTAAAGAATTAAACGGCTTTTGAGCAGCTAGGGCCGTTTCAACTCAATACTGGGAATAATGATTAGGCTAAGCAGCGGTTACCACAAATGCCACAAGACGAAACTCAGCGCACTTTCGAACCTTTCAACCCAGACGGTCAAAATAGCACGCGCTTAACCACTGGCCAGGGCCAAACCGATTCTGTCGCTAAGCCTTACATATCAGACGACAAACTCAAACCTGGCGACATCATTGGCGACAACTATGTAATCATCGAGCTGCTCGGCGTGGGCGGCATGGGCTACGTCTATAAAGTACGCCATCTCATTCTTGAGAAAATCTACGCCATGAAAACTATCAGTGGCGAGCAAATCTCAGAAATAGCCTGGCGCAGGCTGCAAGTCGAAGCCCAAGCCATTGCTCGCATTAATCATCCGAATATTGTCGGCATCCATAATCTGGGTATACACCAGGGCAAAATTCCATACTATGTGATGGACTATCTCAAGGGTAAGAATCTAGCCCAAATTTTGAAGCAGAAGAGATACCTCAGCCTAGAGCAGAGCTTGCCTTTATTTATTGAAATATGCAATGGTCTTGGCTTTGCTCACAAGAAAGGCATAGTACACCGCGATGTAAAACCAGGCAACATTGTCATTCTGGATGAACCTGACTTCACCGGCGGCAGAGTAAAAATTGTAGATTTCGGCATAGCCAAACTAGCTGGGACCATCGACCCCGACAATCAAAAGCTAACAACCATTGGTGAAGTCTTTGGCAGCCCCCTGTACATGAGCCCAGAGCAATGCGAAGGCAAACGCATTGACGCCCGCTCCGATATATATTCGCTCGGTTGCACATTCTTTGAAATACTGACCGGTGACGTGCCCTTTCATGGTGAAAACCCAGTGGCAACAATGCTTATGCATAGCCAAGCGGAACCACCCTCACTGTACGAAGCCAGCGGCCTAGATTTTCCAGAATCAATGGAACACTTGGTCGCAACTATGCTGGCAAAGGCACCAATGAATCGTTATCCCAACCTAGAGCGGGTTGGTGATGATTTGCAAAACATTCTGGCTGGCAACTCAATCAGCATGTCACCATTTAATACCAGTATCAATCTCAATCGTTTTTCTGATCAATTTGAAGACAATGCTATTGATGAAGGAGAAGAAGAAGAAGAAATTGTTCTGGTCAAATCAAAACGAGTAAAGCTTAAAGCTATTGCAATTGCTGGTTCGCTGCTGGTGATAGGAGCACTTCTAATTGCTGCCTATAGCGTTTACTTTAAGACTTCAGCCAAAAGCCAAACGGCTGCCAAGGCACCAGTAGCAGTACCAATTGTGACAGACGAAACACCGCGCTATTTCTCTAGTTCATTTGATGGCGGCAGAACAATTCGATTTGAATTTCCCAAAGAGCAATCGTTAGGTACTATTGGCTACTCAAGCAGAAAGTCGCAGCAAGAGGCTAAAGGCACAGTAGTACTAGAGCCAAAAAAAGAAATTCATTTCTCCGCCAACGAATATATTCTTACTCACCCCAAATTAATAGACTCATTCAGACCAGACGATCTCTATATGTTCAATGCTCCAGAACAAGAAAATGCCATCAAGATTGATGGGCCCATGGCTCACATAGCAAAGCTAACAGGCCTTAAAAGACTAAACCTAAAAACCAACAGAGCTACGGACGCAATTGTTCCATACTTAGATCAACTAACTAATCTTGAATCGCTCAATTTAGATATGACCCATGTCACAGGTGCAGGTCTGGCGAAATTCAAGGGTCTAAAAAAATTGAAGATGCTGTTCTTCAGCTACAACCACGGAGTGCCCGACTTACTCCAGGCCCTCCGTGGCTCAAAAGAGCTTCAGAACCTCTACTTAGAGTCACCAGATATGCCGTTCACACCGCAGTATGCAAAAATTTTAGCCGATTGCCCAAAACTTCGACATCTAGACCTACAAGCCAGTAAACTCAACGATGAAGGCTTATACATACTGGCCACGCTGCCGAATATTAACTTCATCGATGCCACAGACTGCCAGGTAACCGATGAAGCGGTGAACAAAGTCAAAGCCTCACGCAAGGGCAAGAAGATTCGCATCCCGACAAAAAGTTATATTGAAGACAAAAACGCTTTTGACAATGAGTCACCAGCTGTCTGGATAAAATGATGAAGAAGATTCTCGTTGCTACTATTCTTGCTATTAGTTGCAGCCCGGCCCTCGCAGCCCCGCAAGAAGAAATTGGCCTCCTTCTTCAACAAAGTTCAGTCAGCCTGGGCAAGCAAATTACTGTAAAAATTGGAGCGGACTGGTTTCAAATAGAAATACCAACTCAAGGCTATTGTGTCACCAGCAAAGCACCCGACTGGAATGTGGTGTTCTATCGACCAGATTCGAAACTCTCCATAGTTGTGCCGTTCTCCGAAGTATCGAAGAAGGCCTCACTGGCAGGCTCTATAGGTGCCATGTCGTACACCGCCGAACTTAAAATACCGCCCCACCATCAAGAAGTACATCGCAACGGTTTTGTCTTCTATCAATACAAGCTACCTGGCAGGCAAAACGAACCAATCTTTCTCAACGAGAAATTAAAGCGCGAAGAAATACTGGTTAAGCAGTACACACTCTCAACTATACAAACGAAACTGCCCAAACAAGGGACGCTCATTGTCTGCCGCATGTTCAGCCTACCAACCACTCCTGGCATCCCTTACAGCCTGATAGGACTGCGCGCAGACAACAAATACAATGCCTCCCTCGTCACCGAAAAAGCTAGTACTGGCCGGTTTAAGAAGCCCGATTTCGCAGCAATAAACAAATACAAGAAAGCGCAGAAACTTGAACAAGTGATCTACGCACAATCGCCATTAGACCAATATGTGGATTTAATTCACTAGTGGGATCTAGTGAGAAACTAGGTACTGTGAAGAATGTAGCGGTATATATTGCGGGAAATGTAGGAGCTGCAATACATATTTCTCAATTTAGTGTCACCTTAACCTCAAAGCTGCTACAAAGTCTTTTGTTCTAGTGCAGTTCAAATGTTTTGTTCAAGGAATCCCAATGTTTAATGGCAACCATGAGTATGCCGCCAAAGACCGCTTGAAAGACGGCACAGCAGTAATCGTACGAGCGATCAAAGCCAGCGATAAAGACCTGCTGCAGCAACTAATGAAAGACGTTAGCGCCGAGTCGCGTTACTTCCGCTTCTTCTGTGCCAAGAAAGTACTTACCAGCCAAGAACTGAAATACTTCACCGAACTTGACTTTGATAGCCACATTGGGCTAATCGTTAGCCTCTGCGACAAGAAAGAAACTCCAATCGCTGTGGGCCGCTACATCACTCAGACAGAAGACGAAGTGAGCGGAGAAGGCAAAGCTGGAGCAGAGCTAGCTCTGCTGGTCGGAGAAGACTATCAACGCCAAGGCATAGGCAATATTCTGCTCGACCACTTAGCGCAAATCGCCATTACCAAAGGCGTTTCAGAGTTTGTTTGTTACATCATGCCCGAAAATAGCAAGATGCTCAGCTTCCTCCGCCACTCAAAATACCCAACCAATCGGCTAAAGCGCTCAGCCTCGGTGATTAGCATGACTGTTGATTTGAATAGTGAGAACAAATCGGCGTAGAGTGTATATTGAGTAGTCGCAGGCCAGCCCTAGCTTTGCTTGATGCTATGACGATTTCATAGATGCTTCTGCTCGTTCAAGCAAATGCAATGAAACAATTTCAGCCGCTTCAACATTTTGCGCCAGCCTAGCGTCATCGACAATTTGATGCAGGCGATCTTCAGGAAGGGCTGCAAGAGACTCTGGCGAGAGCGACTGCAGGTGGATGCGTTGTTTTGCGCGTTGGCTGGAGATGGACGTGCAGGTAAGAGCGATCAAAATCACCATCAGAGAAAGAGGCATAGCTGACAGGGCTATACATACTTTTGCAAGATCTTTTAGGATATAGAGATCACCTGGCAGACACGAAGTTGCTACTAATATGGCTTGGGTAGCGGGCACATTCCAAAGAGCGATAAAAAGGAAAGCCATACAACTGAATAAAAATCTTGTTGGGTTCCTTGGGCTAAAAGCTGGAATGAATGGCGCTTGTCGCAATTGCACGGCTTGGACTAGAGCAAATAGCGAAAAGCTACCAAGTATCGAAGTGAATAAGCCAGAAGCCATTGCCAATAGCTCCCGCATGAAATACGGACGAAAAGTTTCCCCTGACAAAATCCCATAATTAATAGTCGAAAGAAAAAAAGCTGCTGAAGCATTCGCAACAACGAGGCAACAGAGATAGATACTCAGTCGTTTAGAAGCAAAAGCAATGCGGCCGTCATCAACGGTCAACTGCTCCGGCCCCGCTGCACTAATCGACTGATAGGCAGGATTTAGCGCCCAATAACGCTTCTTAATTGCGACACAAGAAAGCAGAACTACCAGAATCACAGACGGAATCATCAGAGCAATCGTCGTAGCATCAAAAAAACAGAAATTATGCAGACTATAGAAGGTATTCATCGACTTTATCTAAACCCTGCAGCAATCCGCACCGAAACACTCTAGTATCTTAAGTTAGCTAAGCATATTATATCCAATTCGTATGCGGTGAAGGGGGATGAAATCCCCATTTGCAAGGCTCGCTACAGGGTATAGATTGGCACTATGAATACCAGCCGTATCTTAGCCCAGATTATCAGTTTCGCAGCGATTATTGCTTCGTTTGCGGCATGTCAGACGGCCTGCGCTGAAAGCATTGGGCCATGCGCTGGTCAGACCAATATTGCCGCTTCATGCAAGCTAAACAAACTAGGGCATCGTGAATACGACCGCCGGAACTTCATCGGCGCAGCTACCTATTACTCTAAAGCAATTGAATTGCACCCGAGACTAACTCTGGCGTATGCTATTCGTTCGGATTGTTACCACCATCTGGGAGACTGCACCAGAGCTCTCGCGGACTACAACAAAGCTTTAGAGCTAGAACCTCATGATTCTTTTGTGCTGGGCGGCCGAGCTGAAGAAAAGCTCGACTTACATGACAAGCAAGGGGCTCTAGCTGACTTCGACGCGGCCATTAATATGGGTCCAACGTATTTCTTCCTACATTCAGGCAGAGCTAAGCTGAGACTTGAAAATAAAGACTATGCTGGCGCAGTTGAAGACTGCAACAAAGCCCTTCAAAAGTGCCCGATAGCATCAGATCTTTATTGGTGTAGAGGAAAAGCATACGACGCGCTCGGCAAACTAAAAGAAGCGAGCCGAGACTACAGCAAAGCCATTGAACTTCACCCGACTTGTCTAGCAGGTTACGAGAGACGAGCAACGATCGAGTTTAAAATGGGTAATTTGGCTGGTGGTATTTGTGACTTCCTCCATGCTCACCCGGACTATCTATTGCTACTGCCGAGTGCTCTGCTATCGGTGCTTGCTCTAGAAATATACGAATTCATCCCAGCTATAATCGAAGTAAAATCGTGTTGGCGCTGACCACTCAAAACTATGCTCCTGTTTGAGAGGAAAAATTCCAAGATTCAATATTTGACTTCGCGCACACGCAGAGTCAGTCCAGGAAGCTTTTGCCGCGAATTCCGATTGCCGTAAATTTGACAATTAAACTCAGCCTCTAAGGGTGCAGGCACCACTTTGGGAATGGCTCTAAAGGGCTGAGCGTGCCTTACAGCGTTTAGAGCAGCTTCATCAGAAGCTTTGTCCCCCGAACTCACGGAGAGCCCAAGATTGGATACTTCACCATTGCGATTCAAAGAAAATCGCACCACCGGGTGCCTACCGTCTTTAGGCGGATACCGGCATCGCATAATCCGGTGACTGATGCCTCGTTTGTAGCCGCGAAGAACTTCACTATCTCCGGCACTTTGCACTGGTCGGGAATCGGTTGAACGATCCTCAGACTCACAACCCACATTCGCCTTGTCATCTTCAGCGCCACAGCACGGAAGTTGGCAGATATTGATACAGCAAAGAGCCATTAGTACCCCCACTAAAATAACGGAATTGCTCGCTAGTTGAAGTATCACAATCCACCTTGACCCCAGTTAACATCACACCAAACATTCTGACATCACGAGGAACACAGTACCTCAGGGAATTACCTAGATCTAACCGATCTAAGTATTAAATTACTGCGTTTTGTGATGCACCAATATAGCGGTGAGCCCGCGCGTACTAAAACGGGTATAACCCCTAAACTGAGTTTTGTAACGCAGCAATATACGAAGGGCAAAATGAGCAAGAAGCAAAAACGAGATCCCAAAACCTTGATGATGACTGCTCTCGCCAATCACTTTGGCAAGATCTCCCCGTCAGAGCTGATTACGGCAACCCGTCAGTTTCCAATAACAGCTAGAGTAGACTTGCAACGCGCAGTAGACCACATTTTTGCTGAAAAATTCGAGGCAAAGGCCTTTGGAGCGCATCGTAGTTACGGCTTCTCAGCTCTTAGTTTTTCAGACTGCATGACTGACGGCAGCGATCCTGTGCTCATTGGACCATTGCAATACGACGAAGTCGACATTGGTGATGAACACCCGGCGCGCTGCATGAAGCAGGTAGTCTGGACGTGTCGAGACGGCAAAACACTCTTCTCTGTAATTCTAGCAATGCCTGAACGACACTCCGAAGACGGCATATCGCTCACTATTGCAGTACCGCCAGGTGAAGCAGGCCTAGCGCTGTCGAGAAAGTTCCTTCATGAGCTAGAGCAGTTGGTTAATCGCAATAGTTCATTCCGAGGGAAGGTGATATCGCTAGAACAAGCTTCACGCTATTCCGGCAAATCCGGCTCTGTCCGAGTGCACAAACTTAGACAAGTCGTACGTGAAGACGTGATCTTACCGGCCAAGACGCTGCAACTTCTTGAGCGCAACGTCACCGAGTTCATCAAGTTTCGCACCAAACTTCGTGAGCTAGGAATGCCAGTGAAAAAAGGTCTACTCTTCTACGGGCCACCAGGAACAGGAAAGACTCATACCATCCACTACTTAGCCAGTCAACTGCCAGACCACACTACTTTGCTGATAACAGCCAATCAGGTTGGACTTCTCGAAGAATATTGCGCTCTAGCTAGATTTTTACAGCCGGCAATGCTCGTGATCGAAGATGCCGATCTCATTGCCCGAAATCGTGATGACATGAATAGCCCCTGCGAAGAAAGCTTGCTCAATCAGCTTTTAAATGAAATGGACGGGCTTAGAGAAGATGCCGAGATTTTGTTCGTTCTCACAACCAACAGGCCAGAACAACTTGAAACAGCGCTATCGTCGCGGCCAGGTCGAATAGATCAATCTATTGAGTTCCCGCTGCCTGACGAAGAAGGTAGACGCAAACTAGTAAAACTCTATGGTCGCGGATTGAGTATTAAAGAGAAGCTCTCCGACTTAATCGTAAAGAAAACTGAGCATGCCAGTCCGGCATTTATAAAAGAACTGATGAGGCGCTCGGCGCAACATGTTCTTCAAGCTGGGGGCAAGGACGTATTACAAGAAGAGCACGTTACCCTGGCTCTAGAAGACATGCTCTTCAGCGGCGGCAGCCTCAATCTCAAGCTTCTCGGTGGCGCCATGACTGCTGCTGCGGCTGAATAGCCCAGCACTACTTCTGCTCAAAATATGGATTTTTCAAAATCGGCAGCAAATCAGTTTGCTTCGATGGCTTCTGCAATTCTACCTCTTTCACTAATATCGATGGTGTGACAATAGTGCAAGAAGAGCCGCCTGAGAGCGAGCCCATAGCCCCAGAAGCCGCAGTACTGGCCGCATAGGCCTGAGCATCATCAGCAGTGGCTTCAATGTCACGCAGAACACGCATATTTAAGTTAGCAAATTGCCCACCCCGTACCAGTTCTTCATGGCCATCAGCAACAGAAACACGCACTATCTCGACCGGGCCAGATAGTTTCACCTCAGTTGACTTGCCAAAAAGACCAAGCATGCTCGACAAAAGTGACTGCGGCGAAAGGGCACCACTTATCGAGTTGGCCAAACGACGAACAATAAGAACTTCTTTCAACCCTTCTTCTTTGCCCAGCACAATCAAACGCTCTTTCAACTGCGCTGCTGTCAACTTCACATCAGATTTTATATAGAGGTTTTGAGCGGCGCCACTGCCAGCATTTCCATGGCCATTGCTATGTTTTATGGTCTTTGATGGCACCCGACTCATGGCGAAAGTTTTCAGAATGCCTTTATCAACTAGAGTGATTCGCTCAGCTTTGACACCATCATCATCTACCAAATAGCTGGTGAGAATGTTGGTATTACCAAACTTCTTGCTTAGCGGATCATCTACCACCGATATAAAGGCAGGCAGTACCCTAGTGCCAATTTTCTCAGCGAAAGGATTAGCGCTCTGCCCGTCCATACCACCAAACTTGCTCAATGGTGCTGGCTTGTAGCCCAGATTAGGCTGCAAAACATCGGCAAAGAATGATGCGGCCGCTTCACCTTCAAACAAAATCGGGCCATGGTACTCATCAATCTCTGAAGCACTAACCAACTTAGTCACCCGCTCGGCCAACTTAATTACTTGCGCTTCTAGCTCAGCAGCTGGAGGCAATTCGTTGCTGTTCAAAGCAGTGACTGACTGAGCATCAGCTATGATCGAACCGTCGGCGCATTGGCCGCTGGCAGCAATTACCAGACGACACTCGGTATGGGGCAGTCGATGATAAAAGCCTTCGCTATTGACGAACCAGCGGGTAACAGCGTCTTCGTCGAGTTTGATAAATGACTTTTGCACTTGCGGATATTTGCGGAATATCGAAGACAAATGAGTAACAAGATCGCTTATTTTTTTATTGTCACCAGATAGTCGACAGGGCTCGCCAACTAGCACAACAGGCTCTTCTTTTGACATCGACTCAGGTAAGTCTTTGACATTGTTTTCAAGCAAGTAGGCTTTCTTAGCTGAGAGATCTTCTATTGCTTTTTTGTAAGCCTCATCTGTCTTTAGCCAAGCTTCGTGGCGAATAGCATCATAGTTATCGTCACAAGTAATTGCGCTACCACTGGGTAGATGTCCAAATAGCGAAGAAAGCGCTCCGCCGCCCATGCCTGAGCTATCGAGAGTATAGTCGCCCTCACGCATCACCACAGAAAGTGTGCGGGTACGACTGCGGTAGTCTGAGGTGATGGCACCAAAAGAAGCAGCAACATGGGCTGTATCGAACTGATCAAGACAATAAGAACCAAAATACGGGCCCTTGTATTGATCGAGATGAAGCCTACTGATACTACGTTTCATTTCGTCTTTTAAGGCTCGAGCGACAACATCATCCTCCGCGCCATAAGCACGGGGCGGAGCAATGGCGAAAGTTGAAAGCCCGAGGGTAACTGCCAGCAATAATGACTTGGCTTGCAGAGAGAACTTAGTTGGCTTTGCGAATTTCATTATTTTGCCTCCTCCTTATCAAAGAGGGGGGCGGGTAAGAGTGGCGGCTTCTCTTGAGCTTTAGATTGCAACTCCACTTCAATATTGCCCACTAACAAGCTGGGAGAAGTGGCAGATACCGGCACCCAGCCTGATTCGGCACCACAGGTGCCATTAAAAGTATCATCATCATCGCCAGCACAAACAATGCGCTCTAACGAAGAGAGTGGAGTTCCAACCAAATCGACACCGCGCAAAAGTTCATCAGGGCGGCCATCAGTAAATACTTTCCAGACACGTAAGGGTAACAACTTGAATGACTGCGGCATAAATGTCTGAGTCATAGTAAAGCCACCGGCAATCTCATCAAAGAGCAAACCATAGGGTTTTCCTTGCTTCTTCGCTTCAGCCACCAGCATTTCTCGCAGCTCGGCCATAGGCACGCGTTTAGAAGAATCAACAATCAAATTACCTTGACGAGCAACCACGGCATGCCCTCTCGATGAGCGTCCATGGCCGTTAGAGCGACTAAATCCATTAATAGGTGAGCGCGCCATCAAGAAGTTCTTCAATATGCCCTGGTCAACCAAAATTACTTTTTCAGCGGGCACGCCTTCATCGTCATATTTGTAGTAACCATTCAAAGGCTTGGTACCAAAGCGCTGCCGGGTAGGGTCATCCATCACTGAAATAAATGGTGGCATAATCAGCTGACCAACTTTCTTGGTGAAAGTGCGACCTTCTGATTCGTCCTTTTGCCTGTGGCCTTCTATTCTGTGGCCAAAAATCTCATGGAAGAATACACCAGCGGCTTTCGCTCTTAAAATTGCCGGACCAGCGTAAGGCTCAGCTCGCTGGGCAGTCTTCAAGTGAGTCAAATCTTCGGCTAGCTTGCGCACCATTTTCTCTAAAGCAGCATCATCAGGAATTTCAGCCGGAGAACTCGCTTCAATGCCATCGTAGAGCCAGATTTTCATACCATCGCTGGCGGTGGTGGTTACAGTAGAAGCTATTCGATATTGAATGCGCTCATCAACAATATTGGTGCCTTCACTGTTGACCAAATAGTGCTTGGTCTTAGAAGCTGAGAAAGAAATATTTGAGTCTTGCACAGCCGGATAGAGTTTATACAGCGCAGACAGACGACGTACGCGCTCTTCCCAGGCGCTTCGATCAGGAGCGAAAGCAGTTGAGGGCAAGGTCTCCGAATGGGGCTTCTCTAAAGAGAAATCATCAGAAGTATCATCTTCTTCAACTTTCACACCCTTGTTAGTGACAACTTTGCGAAACTTCTTTTGGGCCTTTTTAAATGCAGAGTCTGTGCGCAGCCAAAGGGCCGTGCGAATTGCGGCCTGGTCATCACTAAGGGGAAAAGCGGGGCCAGAAGAGCCAAGATCCATAGAATCAAGACCGAGGTCGTTATCTCTCAGTTTATGGCTGCTATCAACTTTAGGGCTACCCACCCGCAGGTCAATATCAAGACTGCGAGAACGATCATTGCTCTCTTGCGAATAAAGTGCACCATAGTCAGCCTGCACGTTGAGAGATTCGACGTCGTAGACAGAGTAGGAAAGGAAATAGAGCGGAGCTTCACCAGCACTCTTCAAATTGGCAAATGAGCGGTCGAGTTCAGCGCGCATGGCTGCCAATAAAGGGTTTGGCACGACTTTAGCAACGGCATCTTGACGTTTGGCTGCGTGAGCGGCAGTCGATTTGATCTTATCTTTTGCCAGCGCGATTGGCGGGAATAAACAGCAAATTGCCAGAGAAGCACTGAGCAGACCAGTCAAACAAGGCAGATAAAGGAAATTACCCCTTCGGTCAATATTTTGGAAAGGCAAAAGACAACACTCGCTAGTAAGTAGAAAAATTATCGAACCTCACAACAGGGATTGCAAGTATTTACCGGTATTTATAGAGGATATGCGATCTTCACGAAATACTCCCATTCAGTGCTTAGACTGCTCATGATCACAAAAGAACAAAGAGGTTGATATGGCAGTCGTCAGAAAGATCGGCAAATATCTCAAAGGTGCAGCGCTGCTCTCTATGGCAGCAGCTTTGGCTGGTTCCATCACTTTGTCAGCGGCAAGCCCCGGGCAATGCATTGATATTGCAGAGAATAAAGAAAATACCAGCCCAACAAATGCGCCAGTGGCCGCTTCAAGCCAAAAGACCACGGCAAAAGCGGTGGGCTATTTCGGTGCTGAACTTAACCGCAACCTCGTGCTCAGGGTAAGGAAATATTCTCCCGCAGGTGCTGCCGGGCTAGCCGAGCAAGACGTAATTAAATCGATTGACAATATTGATGTGAGCAACCTTGACGCCGCTGACACACTGTTTCTCTTGCAGGGGCATGCTGACGAAACTTCAGAATTGAAAATTAAACGTGGCGACAAGACTTTGAGCCTGCTGCTCAAGCGCACAGAATGCCCACAAAAGATTGTGCCAGCAGGGCTGACAGCTGAGCAGTATTGGGTCTTGGGCACACAGATGCTCGACATGGGCTGGCCTGATGCAGCCCGCAAAGCTCTACAGTTGGTGATTACGCAAAAGCCTAACAGTAGTCTGGCGCGGAAGGCTCGACGAACCATCGCCACCGAGTTACCCCTGATCGACCCGCCGCTAGAGGCCCTAGAACTCAACAACCGGGCCTGGAATCTCTGCCATCTTGGCCATACCGCTGAAGCCCAAGCACTGCTGGAAGAATGCATCAAGGAGTATCCCGGCTTTGAATGGCCCTACCAAAATCTTTCCACCCTTTACTCAGAGCTTGGCCTGACCAGCGACGCTGAATCAACAACCCGAGCCCTGCTGGAGAAAAACCCTAAAGACGTGACTAGCTGGTGCAACCTCGCTAGTTTTCAGATACAGCAAGGTCATAAACAGGCAGCGCTAAAAAGCTATAAAGTCGCCCACAGCCTAGACCCAGAAAATGAACGCGTGGCCCTCCTGGCACAGTGGCTGAAGGAGCATAAGCTCTAAAACTAAGTCGCTTGACAACGGCGGTTTGCATGTATAATAGGTCATCCCCATTAGTAATCCCGATGAAGACTTATACACGCCTTTGCGCCACTCTTGCAGCCGGCTTCTCACTGACAATTCTCAGTGGCAACGTCGCTTGGGCCGAAAGCGTTTCAACGGTTCCTGCACCTGCTAACACTTCAATTGCAGCCCTGACCCCGGTTAGCCCGGTAAGCCAGGAAAACTCAGTCGGCAGCAATGCAAATGCAACTTCAAACGCCACTTTAGACGACGGAGCCAGGCTCAATACCCTAGAGACCCACTATTTTGGCCACGGTTTTACTAGTGAGAACGCAGACAGAAGACTTCGCCGCCTGGAATATTTAGTATTTGGCCAGGCCAACGAGAGCAAAGACAGCAACAGTCGAATTGCCAAAATTGAGCAAGTAGTAGCCGCACTGGCACAGAAAAAAGCCGATGACCAGGCCAAAGCATTGGCCGCAGAACAGGCCGCCCTGGCCGCAATGAAGGCTGATAAATCTAAGAAAGGCAAATCTGAAAAGCTGACTTTCAACAAAGCCTATGCCCTGGCCGCCCAAGAGTTGAAACAAAAACGTTATCACGCCGCTGCTGACGGCTTCCTCAAAGTAATTAACATCAATCCTCGCTACTCGCCGGCTTACGCCTACCTGGGCGATATCTTAGTCAAGCTCAAAGACTATGAAGGCGCCAAAGAAGCCTACAGAGCAGGCTTTGAAGTAGATCCCTTTGGTCAGTACGGCCGTTATGGCAAAGCAAAGCTGATGGGCTTAGCCAAGCGCGATGCTTACTTGCGCACTCAACCTTTAGATTCTCCACTGATTGTGGAGCGCACCGTCAAACTCATCAACAAACAGTCTAACGATTTGAGCAATATTCATGCTGCTGAAGGGCAAAGATGGTCGCGCTGGCGCACCGATTTAGCCAACATTCAACTGCGCCGTATTGCCCAAGACAACCACACCAGCGTCAACCTGCTTGGCAGACGTGGCTATCAAGGTTATGACGATACCGAGCAATCTAATTTAGCCAATATTAGAAATAACTATGTTCGCAACGATGCTGCGGTGCAGGCCACCAAAATTCGAGCCGAGGCTGCGCGCAAAGCCGCCTTTGTCGCCCAAAGCGCCGCTGATCTAAAAGCCCAAATGATGCAACCAGCTCGACCAGGCAATGCCAAGTTGCGAGCCCTGGGTACAAACCTTTATGTACGCTATTATGGCAGCGACACACCGAGCTGGAACGACGACCCAGTGGCCGATGATGCTCCAGTCGAGTTGGCCGCTAAAGCGCACAAACTCCGGTAACATCCAGGAAAATAAGATGGAAAGTAAATCAATCAGACTGAGTCGAGTGGCCCTTGCTACTCTAGTCCTCTCATCTGTAGCCTTTGGCACAGTACTGGCCCCGGCCGCCAGTGCCAGCAAAAACAATGTAAAGACGATTCCAGACGAGCTCTGCACCCAGCCAGGAAGAGTCGAATCTGCCCGGGAGCTAATTGCTGAGGGCAAAGATTTCAGGCTCAATGCCTCACAATCAACGGTGAATATGCGCGATGCTATTCGCAATGCTCGTTGCCTCACCGGTGGTGCCAATAAACTGACAAAAATGTCAGCCGCCAATCTTGATCAATACAAAAGCGACCTCAATGCTTTCAGAGAGCATGTCAACAGCTACAAAGCTCATCTTGACCAAGTTGAACGCGATATTGGCCACTGCAAAGAAACAGAGCGACTCTACAAAGAGCACGCAAAAAAATATACGATGCACGTTGATCAATATCACTTGCCACCAATCCCGCCACCACATCTTTGCCCTGGCATGATGATTTCTGAGGCAGAGAATGCCAAGCTTTCCCATCAGATGCAAGCAGATCAAGAAAGATTGGCGCGAGCAGAGCTAGACCTTTCGAATGCCGAAGGCCGCCTGGCCAACGCTAAACGCGAGAATGCCAATGCTGACGCCGAGCTTTTAAAGCGCAGCAAGGTAGTTGAAGCAGAGCGTAACTTAGCTGGCGAATTTGAGTCATTGAAAACAGAATTATCTCTGCTAAACACGCAGCACAAAGCCTTATTGTCGGGCGGCAAGCTGACCAACCCCAGTCTTGGTGTTTCAAAAGTAAGCGGTACTGTCAAAGGGAAAGGCAAATAAATGCCTGAAGATCTGCAACACCCTTATTGGGATTTCTATTCCAAACTAGTTGAGCTGCGCTCAGCCAACCCCAAAGAGTCGGCTAAACAAATAGTCGAATTGGCCAATCTGGCTGATCTGGACCAAATAAAGAAAGCATCGATAAAAATGCATTCTCTTCTACCTTTTTACAATGCTAAGGCTGTTGAAGAGATTTTCTTTGAGTCATTACGAGAAAAGTATTCCTATTCAGTACTCTCAAGAGAGATTCTCGATCTGATTGCCGCCCATGGCCCCTTGGTCGAACTTGGAGCTGGCAATGGCTACAACGCCTGGCTTTTACAGCAAATGGGAGTGGAAACCATAGCTCTCGATGCCTTTCCCGTAGAAGAGGGTAAAAATTGGTTCTTCAGTACCAGTATTGTTGGTCTACCCACCACTAACGGCAAGAGCTGGACACGCATTGAAAAAGGTGACAGTAGTTCGGTGGTCAACTACACAGATTACACTCTGCTGATGTGTTGGCCGCCGCAAAACACCATGGCTTTCAAAGCCCTGACAGATTACAAAGGGCAGAAAATCATAGTTATTGGTGAAAAGACTTGCTGCGCTAGCAAGGCATTTTATAAGAAGATCGCCAAAGAATGGAAACTCTTGCATGCAGGGCTGACTGGTAGTTGGGACGCCAACCACAAAGAATATCTAGAAATCTATTCGCGCAACTAAACTAACGCAAAAACAGAATCAACAGTAAACCTAAAGCTAGCGCCACATGATCCAGGGGTCACCAGCAATACCAAAATGCTTCCAGGCGCCTTCCATGCGCTTACCATCTGCACTCATTTTAAAAGTAGCAGTGCCCAGCATTAAGTTCCAATTCTGCCAGTAAGTCAACTTTAGCGTTCCCGTTTTAGGGTCGAAAGAGCCCGAGCGAAACACTCCTCTGTTCTTGTCCGAGTCCTGAATCCAATAGCCAGTGACTTTGACCGGCTTATCACCGGTAATAGCACCATGCACAAGGGTAACTTTGCCCCAGTTGGAATCCCACGGGCCATCTACACCTTTGCTAAATGCAGTTGGAACAGCACCACCGGTAGCGCCGGCTGAAGAAGACGACGAAGATGAGGCAGAAGCGTTAGCCTGCTTCGAAGCATCAGCTGGTTGGTCATCACTACTAGGCTCAAAAGTCAGTGATTGTCTGGGCTTAACTGGTGGAAGCGCCAGAGCTAAATCAGCACCTTGCCACTTACTGCGCATCACCGGTGTCTGCAACTGGGCCCGATCTCTCAGTACCTCGGCCTGTACTTCTTGCTTCAACTCACCAAAAGCACTGCCCAATGTGGTTGCGGCACCGTTTTTAGAGAGAGCGTTGATTAGATGTTTGGTAAAAACGCCATTACTGTCATTTTTTGATTCCCAGGAGCGTTCATTAGGTGCACTGGATGAAATCACTAGCTGCCCAGTTCCCTGCACCACAGCGTCAGCGTCGACATTGCTCACCCGGACTATGCCTTTGCCATCAGCAGTAGTGGCACCGCTATGACAGGCATCTAAAAAAATGACAATACGATCTGAATGCACACGCCCTTTGATCATGTGCACTAGATCTTGCATGGGAATTCCGGTGGCGTAGAGATTGTCTAATTCAGTATCGTGGGCAATTAGATAGTTGACACCACCTTCATCAATGTCAGAGGGGCTGCCATGAGTAGAGAAATAGAGCACGACCAAATCAGATGGCATAGCAAGCCGAGGCAACCACTTGCTGCCAAGTGACTCAAGAATATTTTTACGAGTGGCCTTATCGTCGGTTAAAAGTAGTACGTGATCTGGCGCAAAATTCTCATGCTTAATCAAAAAATCGGCAAAATCAGTGGCATCTTTTGCTGCGAACTTGAGGTTGATTTTCTCATCGTTAAACTTGCTTATGCCAACAATCAAGGCCCATTTATCGGCCACCGGAGAGGCCGCAGAAGTGGGGTTCTCAGATTGACTCTCAATAGCTTTACTTTCAATAGTTTTACTTTCAGTGGCTTTACTGGGCTCCGGTTTTACCGGTGCCTTAGGTGCAACCGCCAGAGCTGCTGGTGTCAGTACAGCCAAAGAGAGAGTAAGAGCAAGAATGGCTAGAGTAGATTGAAAAATTAAAGTGGCCGATTGTTTCAAGAAGCATTCTCCAGAGCGGCAATTATAGCTGAAGCCCTGTCACCATATTTAGCTCTAATTAATTGCTCAAAAGTGTTCCACTGTTTAGTCGTGTCTTGAACAGCAAGCTCACGCGCCAAATCAAAAAGGTTCTTGCCCTCGCGGCCTATCATTACCTGTCCCTCCAGCTGCTTTGAGCTATCTTTGTTCAGCTCCATGTGCAGCAGTTGACCTGACTTCAAAGCATAGTCTAATGCAGATTGGAGATCTTCTGATTGCTTGCGAGCAACATATTCAGCTTCACTGCGAAAAGTAAGCTCAGGGTGCAGAGCCTGCAGACGGCGAACATTTTCTTTGTGACTGAGAAATGGTTCTTGCTTGAGGCTACTTTCATAGAAATAGAAACATGTGCGAATGGGCTCGGGAATCTGGCCATCAGCGCTACGATCAATTGGCTCTAGGCCCTTGTTTTGAGACAGCAGCCACTCCACATAATTAGCATGAGAGTAAAAATCGTGAACTGTATGCATAGCCTCACCAAGAGCATAGAGAGACTGACGGCAAGCATCAGAGTCTTTATCGGCAGAACCGGCCAGTTCAACAGCCTTAGCGGTCTGCTCATCTATGTAGCGAAAGGCACCCTTAATCTTGTTGTCGCAAGCATGGTGCTCAGCTATTTTCCACTTATTAGAGAAGGGATTATCCTGACTATCCATTCCCTTGGCCATAAATCCCAGGCTAGCTTTACTGAGCTTAAAGGGCTTCAAGCCTTCCTCGAGTATGGCTCGGTGAATATTGTTATTAGCTGGAAAAGTCATAAATGCCGAAGCGGCTGGCACTGAGGCAAACGCAATTGAAATAAATAGTGAAAATGCCAATGCTTGCCGCGAAAATTTGGAGCAGTAAATAGTCATTTTAAAGACTTCCTTTGGCAGCGGCAGCTTCAATCTCAGGCGAATTTCAATAGGCATAATTTTATACGCGTACTTTCATAGTGCGTACTTTAACCGATTGCACCGCACTGAAAACAGTCAATTCTAAATACCAGCTTAATTCCGGAAGCATTGTCAAGAGGAAAGATATAATCGGTGCATTAGTACACGGAGTTGGTTATGTCTCAACTTTACCTAACTGTCCTGTTTATTATTGCCGGGGGAATTGGTGCCGTAATTGGCGACAGACTGGCGAGAGGTAGATATCGCCAATACTTTTGTTTAGGAACTCTGCTCGTTACTGGTGCCCTACTTTTTGGACTCGCGGCATTATTTAGCAATTGGCCAGATAGCTGTCTTGTACTTTCAATTGTTGTGGCCTTCTTTGGTTTAATTTTGACCATTGGTAATGACGTTTGCGATCAATTCACCGGCAAAATGCCCAAAGCAGGTGACTGGTGGCTACTAGACGAAAGAAATGACATTGTCTCTAACTGCCTTGGTCTTGTCGGTATTCTGCTCATCGGCGGTTTCATTGTTGTCCACGTGGCGCTACACAGTAATCATGATTTGCTCAAAGCAGTGTCAGGGCTTCGTAGTGACTTCAAACACATCTACATGGGCGAATCAATCTCGCGACCTGAATCAGCAGAGTCAGACCAGGTGATGACCTCAAGCAGCGCTAACAACACTAAACCAGTAATTGCATCCGCCAAGAAAGGCACCAATGGTAGTGCGGCTCACTCGCAAACCAAGGTGGGGGCGAAAAGCTCAAAGCATGTCAATCACGAAAAAGCTAAAACTCACAGCCACAAACCATCTCAAGTAGCTCGGCTCAGCGACAGCGTTTGAACAAGAACAAACAAGACAACTACTTATGGATCACTTCATCGGCTCTGGCAACAAAGCGACCGGCCTGCGTGGGAGTCAAATCATAGCTGCGGGCAAAGTGGGTAATGAGCCAGATCAAAGTGCCTGAAATCATTCCACAGCCTAATACAATGGCCAAGCTGATATAAACGCAAATGTTCAGTAGTGACTGGCGCAGTACCTTCATCTCACCAGCAAGTGATGCCACTTGCGCCTGCAAGACGTCTACCGAACCAGAAAGCTCAGTGACAGGAGGAGCTAAGTTACGCACACTAGGTTCAAGATTGTTTAACGGTGCGGCAATACCATCAAGCGGCTTTTTCAACTGACCCAAGGGCTCAGCTAAACTCTCAATTGGTTTAGGCAAAGAATTCATACTGCGCTGCAAATGATCAATCGGCGCATTTAGTTCGCGAATTGGCCTAGACAGCTCAGTTATAGGTTGGCGCAAATCGGCGATAGGCTGCTTCAATGCAGCGATTGGCTTGCGCAATTCAACGATCGGTTGCTTGACTTCGACCATCGGTTTTTTCAAATCTTCAAGTGGTTCTCTCAGCTCACCAACCGAAGTCTTGATACCACTAAGTGGTTCTTCCAGATTGCGCAACGGGCTCTGCAAGGCTTTCAAGTTATCTTCTGTCGCCTTAAGTGGAACCCCGACATTTTCAATAAGCGGTGCCAAAATAACCTTACTGTCGTGGGCAATGCGCTTGAACGGATTTAAGTAAAACGGCTTTTTCTCTTTGGCCGCTGCCGGCTTGTTCTTGGACAAGGTCTTTTTGATTGCTAGAGCCACAGGCGCAGGCGGCTCTTTAGCTACAGCCTCCGCAGTATCGGCTTCCCCAGCCCAAACCGGAAGCACCGGTAAGGCTAACAAGCTGCAAAGCAACATTTTCAGAAGGGAACTCATGGGACACCCGAAAAGAGGTAAAAGACGCTATACGAGCCGAAGAGGAAGTCGTCAAGGGAAGTATAACCGCTGAACGCCGGAGCAGTATTAAAAGTGCTTCTTTAATGTTGCATACATGTCATTGGGCTAAATTAATAACCTATCCCTAAGCGAGAAATTGAAACGCATGTCAACTTTCCTCAATCGCCGACCAGACGGCTCTGTCGCCCTCTTCATCGACGGAGATCTACAGTTTGACCAGCGCGACGAAAGAATTTATCACGAAGGGCTAGCAAAACCGGCCTTGCAAGTGGCTGAAATGCGAGCGGCAAATGGCGCAGATTTAATCACCCCAAAGACTTTGAAGGCCCTGATTATTGGCGGCGGCGATGGCTTGACCGCACGCGAATTACTGCAGTCGCCAAGACTGGGCACCATTGATTTAGTTGACTACGACCCAGAAGTCTTGAGTTTAGCCAAAGGCGAGCTATCGCAGCTTAATGGCAATAGCTTGACCGACAAGCGCACCACGGTTCATGTCGCCGACGCCTGGCAATTTGTAGCCGAATGCCAGGAGCAAAAGAAACAATATGACCTGATTGTCATTGACTTGACAGTGGCCAGCGACGCCGCTGGAGCCAAGTTCCACAGCGTAGAATGGTACCGCTCAATGGCCGCAATAATGGCGCCCGGCGCAGTTCTTGCCACTAACGGCGTATCACCATCGAACACTCCAAACGCCTACTGGAGCATCTTCAACAGTATGCGTGCCGCTGGCCTTGAGAGCCGGCCGTACCGCGTAAGCATCCCTTCCTTCAATGAGCTTGGCTATGGCCCTGACTGGGGATTCTTACTGGCCACCTCAACCCAGTCACCCATAGAAGCAGCAACACTGGCTGGCTATGAAAATCTCTTCTTATTCCCAGCCAATTTTGAAAAGCTGCAAGCCGTTTCACAACCAGAACAGAACGGTTGCTCAATTTTCCTCTCTTATTTAGAAACCGACCGGCCCTTCGCCTGCGCCAGCGCACAGGCAGAAGCTGCCAACAATTCTATGTGGAACGCCTTGACGGCAGACTACGAGAGCATGCCGCTAATTGCCGCTAGCGCCGAGACTAGGGCCAAAGAACAAGAATTATTCGAAGACGTAATCTCCTTAATGCCTGGCCTGCAGCCGCAGAAGACAAGACTTTTGCTTTCTCGTTTTGTCGTCGACCCCGGTACATTTTTAGAAGCCCTAGACCTAAAGACGTTAGTAGACACCCTGCTCAAACGAGCTTCAGAACTACCGCTTCGTATTGTCAGCGAACTCAATCTACTGAAAGAAAAGCTCATCGACTGGAGCGGCGACTGGGAATCGCTACTCAATCTTGGCAAACGCGTCATAACCACGCTTGCAGTTGTGGTCATACTGGCGAACTTTATCTTCCCTGACTCAGCCTACGGAAAAGGCGGCGGCGGTCACGGTGGAGGCCACGAAGGCGGTGGCGGTCACGAAGGTGGCCGTGGCGGTGACAGAGGCGGTGACAGAGGTGGCGATAGAGGCAACAGAGGAGACCGGGGAGACAGAGGTGGCCGTGGTTTTGATCGTGGCAACCGCGGCTGGAACGGCGGCTGGGGACGCGACCGCGGTCACTGGGGCGGTTGGGCCAGAGCCGATCACTGGAACCACTGGGGATAC
>CAJXZK010000037.1 GCA_913063055.1 uncultured bacterium | reverse complement strand
AGCTGAGGCCGAGGCCAGCCGTCAGGAGCGGGCTCGCCTGATAAGCTCAAAAGCTAATCGACTCTATCTCATCGGCTTTGATACTGGCGATAATGTCACTAGCGTCAGCCGCAGCATAGAGCTTGGCACCACTGACAGTGTTTCTGCTCCTATGGATGAGTCGCTCGAAATTATTACCTGGCTCAAGGTGCAATTGAAAGACAATCAAGCAGCTCAAATATTGCTGGATAGAATCGAGCAGAATTTCAAAATCTGTATACCAGTTCTTTCGGCCATGGAAGCCCAGCGAGCTTCTCTAGAAGACGATGCGGAGCGAGAAAAGTGGCAGGCAAAGCGACATTCGATTATGCCTACTTTTGACGCCCTGATTAAAGACATCCCGCAGTTGCTTGCTATTACTCGTAAACTTGAGAGTGAAGGTCCTGAGCGCGAGCGTTTAATTAGAGAACAAACAGAGGGAGTTCTAGCTCTTGGTCTATTGCTGACCTTTTTAGTGGTGCTTCTCATCGGCTATTTATTCTCTAGTCGTGTGACCGGGCGTTTGGCTGCTATCAATGACAATATTGCCAGGCTGAAAGATGGGCGCAACTTGAGGCCACGACTTAAGGGTAGCGATGAAATTGCGCTGGTAGACGCTGTTATCCACGAAACTGCTACCACCCTGAGACAAGAAATGAATCAGCTCAAGGCGAGCGAAGCCAGAGTGCGAGAGCTAATTGAAAAACTGCCGGTGGGCATAGCAATGCTTGATCATCACGGTGCCATTGAGTTTTTGAATTCAACTCTTGAAGCTGATTTCAATTATTCTTCCCATCAACTTCTAGGCAAACGTATCTCGAAGCTTTTTGCCTCTGGTCAAGACATACCAGATTCTGTGACTGCTGATGGTGCTGATAGTATGGTTGGTCAGGCCTGGGAATTTACTGCCCTTCGTCGCGATGGTGAGCCATTTCCTGTCGATTTCATGATGGCAGCTGTGGAGATTGATGGAGAGCCCAAAACTCTAGCCATGATTATTGATGCCAGCGAAAAGCATGCCATTAAGAAAATGCGTCAAAACTTTGTCTTAATGGTGCACTCTGAACTAAAGGAGCCATTGACTAAAGTTGGGGCCTTCCTCGCTAAACTTGGCCCAGTGGCTGCGGCAGTTTCTTTAAAGGCAGCAAATTCGACAAAACAGATGCAGCAGAACATCGAACGCTTGATTGTATTGCTAAACGATCTCTTCGATCTTGACTCCCTCGATACAGGCAAAATTGAAATTGAGCCAGCGCTGGCCAGTCTTAGTATCGTTTTTGAGCGCTCAGTAAGTGCAGTAAGCATGTTTGCTCAAAAACATCAGGTAGAGCTGCAAGTAGAACCTTGCCAAATAGAGCTTTTCGTTGATGCCAATCGTCTGGTGCAGGTACTGGTTAACTTACTTTCTAATGCCATCAAGTTTTCTCCGCCAGGTTCGGTGGTGACTATTGCCACTAGACAATCTCCTGGTTATGTAGAAATCGGTGTAATCGATCATGGTCGGGGAATTCCTCAGTCGCATCAAGAGTCAATTTTTGAAGCCTATCGCCAGGTTGAAATCGCTGATGGCCAGGCCAAAGGCGGCACTGGCCTCGGCTTAGCGATTTGCAAAGCGATTGTCGAAGCCCACCAGGGGCAGATAGGAGTCAATAGCGAACTGGGCCAAGGCAGTGTATTTTGGCTGAAGTTTCCGCGATTGACTGGGGAGGTAAGATGATTTCCTCTCTTAGTCTTCGCGCCAAAGGCTTTTTTGTTATAGCCCTCTTGCTTGTCTTTGAGCTGCTTTTCGTCGGCTGTCATGCCGCGCTCTTAGTGGCAGCTGAGCGAGAGTCGGTCAGACAGCAAAATGCTAAGGAGATTGTGGCAACAGCCGGTACCCTGCTACAGGATTTTTATGATGCTGGTGATAACCTGGCCAAGTATTCCTTGAAGAAGGATCAAGATGCCCTTGGAGTGTATCAGGCAAAATGCTCTGCCCTACTTCGCAATAGCCATTGGATCAAGGAGCAGTTGAAGAGCGGTAGCAAGCAGTATCAACTCTTTGAGAAGATTGAAAATAACCTTACTGCCAACTTGAAAATGTTTGCGCAAATGAGGCAGCTCAGCGAAACCGATAGCGAACTGGCCGTGGCACAGTTTGGTCTAAAGCTCAAAACTAAGATGCGCTTGGAGCTGCTCACTTTGTCTGGCGATTTAGTTGAGTTTCTCAATGCTGAAAAGCAAATTGAAAGTGCCAGCCCGGTTGCTATCAAGTTACAGAGAGAGCGCACCAGCTGGCTGCTTGGCGGTGGGATGGTCTTGAATGTTGTCGTTGCATTTTTACTGGTGCGTTGGTTCTTGCGCAGTATTACTTCGCGTCTAGAAATCGTACAGGACAATGCTGAGCGCTTGCGTCAGCGCAAGAGTCTGCGAGTGCCCATCGCTGGAGAGGATGAGATTGCTTCAATTGATGAGGCTTTTCATGAGATGTCGCATTCGCTTCAGGGTCAAGAGAAACTGCTTCGCGCCAGTACCGATCAAATTCAAAATATCATTGAGCAGATGCCCATTGGTCTGGTGGTGGTGGCTGAATCTGCTCGTGTTGAATCTATTCACGTTGAATCTGCCAAAATTGAATATGCTAATCCGGCCTTGGAGCGCATGCTTGATTATAAGGCTGGCGAACTGAAGGGAACTAGCTTAGGCAGCTCTTTCACAACTGCCGGAATCAGGCCTGAACCCCTCACCGATACGGCATTGATTGATGGCACTATCGAGCTTTTGGCTCAGAAGAAGAGTGGCTCAAAATTGCCTGTTGAGTTTTCGGTCAGTGATGTTTCCTATGACAGCATGTCGCGGCAGCTTGGTACCGTGATAGATATCAGCGCAAAGCACGAAATTGAAAAAATGAAAGAGGCTTTTGTTGCTATGGTCAGCCATGACTTGCGCACTCCGCTGACCTCAGTGTCTGGTTTTTTGCACATGCTGCCTCTGGGAATTTATGGACAATTTAGCCCGGCGGTTGTGGCAGAAACAACGATGGCTGAAAAACAAGTTGAAGAGCTAATTACTCTAATTAACGACTTGCTTGATTTGGAAAAGCTCAAAGCCGGCCAGCTGGAGATGCGTTCGGCCAATGCAAATCTTGAAGATTTGCTCGACAGTGCCATTGAATCTTGCTCTGAGTTAGCAGAAGAATCAGGTGTCACTGTTCTCTTTGAAGGCTGTCAGACCCCCATGATGGTGCTAGCCGATGGCGATCGCTTGAAACAGGCAATGTCGAAGTTCTTTGTCAGTGCAATTCGGCTCAGCACTAGAAATACTATCAATGTCAGCGTAGTCGCTGAAAATCTTGATAGAGGCCATAAAGTAGCTCGAATTGCTTTGCATATTTCAGGTGTGCAAATATCAGAACAGCAAATAGAGTCGCTCTTCGAGCCATTTCAGGCTGGGTCACTAAATTTGGGATTAGCTCTGCCCCTGGCAAAAGCGTTATTACATAGCTTTGCTGGTCAGTGTGGTGCCAGTGATGAAGATCAAGGCCTAGTGCTATGGTTGCAGTTGCCGGTGGTTTAAGCGGAAGGACAATTCATGTTTAGTCACTGTGCCGCAGTCGGGCTAACACATCTTTGGAAAAACCGCTCTGAGAGCCAAATTGGCTTGCGCCGTACCTCAAGCTCGACTGGCTCGGACTATAGGTGGCAGCAACGGGGTTACTCTTGTTCGTGGCTAGAGCTGGTGCACTAAAAATATTCTTGGCAATAGGTTTGATGGCACCGATTGGACGCGCCGGAGTTGCTATCGGTGTAAGACCACCCATTTTGACTTGATTCAAGGGGCGCACATTGTTCTTCGTCGCTATGTTTGATTGAAAACCCGATGGCGTTAGACGATTTGACACCATTTTTACCGATTGGTTGCCACCAGCGGATGAACTGGGAATCGGGCCAATAGGGATGACAAAGTTTTGCGGTGCTTCGTCGCCTCCGCGAGTGTCGTTTACTCGCGGCCGCTCGTCGACAATTTGAATATTGAGGGGAGCCTTGAACCATCCCACCTTTTGTAGTTGGTCTTTTCTCAAAGTCACTGATTGCTGCGCACTGGCCGGATTGGCGCAACTTAGAAGAGTTAAAACAGCCAAAATAGTAAATGTTTTCATTGTGCTTCTCCTGCCAGTGAGGTTACAGGATAGCGCGGATGTCAAGGGAATCAACTGGGGTTTACCCTAAATTGGCAAAAATTGAATGTATGGCTCAGTGCTCAGCTAATTTACTATTAAAAAGAGGCCGCTATCACTAGCGGCCTCTTTCAATTTCGAGTCTAACGACTGGCTTATTTCAATCCGGCCATGATCTCATCGAGAACGCTCTTAGCTGGTCTAATGACCTCTTGTGGCAATGTTGCAAGAGGAGCATCGCCAACATTCATAATGGTGGTGAAGTCTTCTACGCTTTCATTGACATAGAGAAGACCAGTGAGAAACTCTTTTTTATCATGAGCTTCTTTGATCGTCATAATCGCTTGGGTTTGATTAGTCGGATCATAGTTGCGTTCGGTTTTTTTCAATCTGATCTTCGATCCATCGTGCATCTCTACTTCTTGCATAGTGCCTGGTTCGTAGTCAACGCTGATTTGTTCGAAGAATGGAATGTAGCCGAGTTCATGCAATGGAGTTTCCATTTCTTTGGCGTACTTGTAAGCCTTGGTTGAACCTTCGTGGTTGTTAAAGGTAACGCATGGGCTGATTACGTCAATTACAGCTGTACCTTTGTGCGAACCAGCAGCTTTGAGCAGTGCTACTAGTTGCTTAGGATCGCCTGCAAATGAACGACCAACGAAACTGCAACCTAGCTCAATCGCCAGACCGCAGAGGTCGATTGGTGGCAATTCATTCATTACGCCGCTCTTGAGCTTAGAGCCAAGATCGGCAGTGGCAGAGAATTGCCCTTTGGTCAGACCGTATACACCGTTGTTCTCGACGATATAAATCATAGGAACATTGCGGCGAACCAAGTGACAAAACTGACCCAAGCCGATTGAAGCAGTGTCGCCGTCGCCACTGACGCCGATTAGCGACAGTGTATGGTTTGCTACGCTGACACCGGTTGCTACTGATGGCATTCTGCCGTGGACAGAGTTAAACCCATGTGAGCGGTTTAAGAAGTAGGCCGGTGTTTTAGATGAGCAGCCGATGCCGCTCAACTTTGCCACCATATGTGGTTCTTTGCCTAGTTCGTAAAAGGCTTTGATGATCTGAGCTGTGATAGCGTCGTGACCACAACCATCGCAAAGTGTTGATGGAGCGCCTTTGTAATCAGCCATGGTTAGGCCAATTCTGTTAGTTGGAGGTGTTGAAGTTACCATTGTTTATCTCTCCTGCTCCATGATTGCGTCGGTGACAAATCTGGCATCGATTGGCAGACCATCGTAGTGTTTCACTGAGCGAATTTTCATCGCTAGATCGGGTAGTTCTAAACGAATCAGATCGCGCATTTGAGCGTCTCTGTTTTGCTCGACTACATATACGTGGTCGTGAGTTTCGACGAATTTACGCAGGTCGTCATTGAATGGCAAGGCCCGTACTCGCAAGTAGCTTGTTGGAATGTTTGCTGCTTTGAGTTGGTCCCGTGATTCTACGACGGCGAAATCAGAAGAACCGAAAGCGATGATGCCGATTTTCGCACCCTTCTCAACACTTACAACCGGTGCTGGCACAAACTTGCGAGCAGTCTGGAATTTCTTCTCTAGTCTGTCCATCAAGTTTACGTAGTCTTCTGGTTTTTCAGTGTAGCCAGCTTTTTCGTTGTGGCCAGAGCCACGAGTGAAGTAAGCAGCTTGAGGATGGTCAGTGCCAGGCAATGTGCGGTATGGAATACCATCGCCGTCAACGTCTCTGTAGCGTTCGAACTTGCCAGCTTTTTCAATGTCAGCAGCAGTCATTACTTTGCCGCGGCTGATTGGCTTAGTGGGATATTCGAAGGGATCGCTCATCCAGTTGTTCATGCCGAGATCAAGGTCGGTAAGAACAAACACTGGAGTTTGGAATTGCTCAGCTAACTCAAAGGCTTCGCCTGCCATTTCGTAGCACTCAACAATTGAGCCGGGAAGCAGAACGATGTGTTTTGTGTCACCGTGCGAGAGGGTGTAGGCGCTGATCAAATCGGCTTGTGATGTCCGAGTTGGCATACCAGTTGATGGTCCTACCCGTTGAACGTCGAATATTACTGTTGGTATCTCGGTGAAGTAGCCATAGCCAGTAAATTCAGCCATGAGCGAAATGCCAGGGCCAGATGTCGAGGTCATTGAGCGGGCACCAGCCCAACCAGCGCCTAGAGCCATACCGATAGCAGCCAGTTCATCTTCAGCTTGAATTACAGCAAAGCTTGCTTTGCCGGTTTCTTTGTCGATTCTGTAATCTTTTAAGTAATCAATTAACTGTTCGCACAAGCTAGATGAAGGAGTGATTGGATACCAGGTCACTACAGTTACACCAGCGAATAGTGAACCTAGCGCACAAGCTGCGTTACCATCAATGATGATTTTGCCTTGGGTCTTGTCCATTGGTTCGACGAAGTAAGGATCTTCTTTCTTGAGGTTTTCGCGAGCCCACTCACGGCCGATTTTGACAGCGTTCAAGTTGAGGTCGATAGCTTTGGTCTTGCCTTCGAACTGTTTGCTGATGCTGTTTTCGATTTGACCATGGTCGATATTGAGTAATTCGGCCACGACACCGACATAAAGCATGTTCATCAGTAGCTTGCGCAATTTCAGATTTTCACTGGCTTTAGCAGCTAGTTCTGTGAAAGGCACTTGGTAGTGCAGCACGTCTTTGCGAATGGCATCTAGTTTTAGTTCAACTGGTGAAATACAAACAGCACCGGTAGAAAGACTTTTGACGTCATCGATGGCTGTTTGTGGATTCATCGCTACTAGAATTTCGATATCTGATTTTCTGGCGACATAACCGTTTTTATTGACGCGGATGGTAAACCAGGTCGGCAAACCGGCAATATTAGAGGGGAAGAGGTTCTTCCCGCTAACCGGTATGCCCATCTGGAAGATGGAGCGCATCAATACGCTATTTGAAGATTGGCTTCCTGAGCCGTTTACTGTTGCAACCTGGATGGAGAAGTCGTTGACGACTCGTCCTTGCTCCAGATTTTTTTTGCTATCGGCAGCTAGTGTTTTCACTGTGCGAATATCCTATTGGAAAACTCTGTGGGTTTACTTTACGTACAACAGTCTATCAAGAGCCGCGCCGAAACTCCCTCAAATACCAAATTGCCTAAGCTTTCTATACGTTTTGGTTTATTTTTGAATTGCTTTTTGAATTAAAGTTAAGAATGGCTGGCCTAGTTCCTTGAAAAGTGAATCTGGGTCAGCGAATAGTCGTTGAATGCGTTTTAGTGAATGCGAGCGTCAATTAAGAAGGGCCCAGGGCTGTCGAACATAGTTCCCAGTGCTTCTTCTAGTTCACCCATGGTTTCAGCTTTCAATGCTGGAATTTTCATGGCTGTGGCAATTTGAGTGAATTCAATCTCTGGGCAGTCCAGTGGGAATTGATGGTCGCAGTTCCCAAGGTGCAGTGTGAGGCTGTCAGAGCCGCCGTTGTTGACCACGACAAATTTGGTGTTGAGTACATAGTGTGATGCTGTCCACAGTGCTTGAGTGGCCTGCAAGAAAGATTGATCTGAGGTGACGCAAACTACAGGGTTGTCTGGAGCTGCCCATTGCGTACCCAGGGCCGCACCCATTGCATAGCCATCAACGCCTGAATTTGAGGCGAAATAGGCCGAGCTGCCCTCCAGGCTCATCACTGTGGCTGGGTCGGTGAGGGTGCCGATTATGTCGGTGACAACAATGGAGCCGCTTGTGCGGGCGCCATCGAGACTGCGCAAGAGCCAGAAAAGCGAAATAGGATCATTCTGCTTGGGATAGACAAGGTTCTCTTCTAACTTTTGCCGCTCACTAGAGATATTTAGGGTTGTATCTCTCGCTCTAAGTCTGGCTGCGTTAATCCAGTTGTTATCGGCGATAAGCTGAATCTCTGCTCGCAGTCGCGACAAAGATTCGGCAATATCGGCAGTGGCCGTGGCTATACAAGGCAGTGATTTACCCGAAAGTGTCGGGTCAACGTTAATTTGCAAGACCGAGGTGCGTGGTGAAATAAGTGAGGCCTGGTCTGCCGTTTCGGGCAGTCTAGTTTGCATGCCAAGGGCGAGAACAAGGTCGTGACCTCGAAGACTTTCTCGAGCACTGCTGATTTCGGTGGATAGCACTCCGGCGAACTGTGGATGCCTGTTGGGGAAATTTACCCCAGTTGGATTGGGCTCACTATAGACAGGACAACCAATTACTTCTGCCAGGGTGGCCACTTCTTTGCGTGCCCTGTACTGACTCACTTCATTACCAGCAACAATACAGGGACTCTTTGCTGAAACTAGAGTGCGGGCGCTTTTTTGGACAAAGTTGTTATCGGCAGCGCCCAGTGGGCTGGTATGGGGTGGATTAATAATTGTGGTTTCGGCAACCTGATTTAAGATGTCAACCGGGATTGAGATCAAGACAGGGCCTTTTGGTGGTGAGAAGGCCTCGGTAAATGCACGTCTGATTAAGCGGGGTATTTCACCAGCACTGCGCGCTTCTGCGGACCATTTGCAAACTGGCTTACTGACACCTAAGACATCGAGCGATAGAGCGGGATCATCATTGAGAATTTGGGTGCTGAGCTGGTCGCAGATAATAATCATGGGCACATGAATGCGACTAGCAGTGTAAATGGCAGGCAGTGCTGTCACTAACCCTTGACCAGCCGAAAGCAATAGTACTGCAGCACGAGATGAGGCTTGGGCGTAGCCAATACTCATAAAAGCAGCGGCGAGTTCACTGGCGCAGTTGACTTGACGAAAACCTTTGACCTCAGCGAGTGCTTGAGCTATGGGCGAATTGCATGAGCGCGGCGCTACAAATATCTGGCTTGCTCCTTCCGTGAGGAGCTGTTGTAGCAATAGGTCGCAAGTAAGTTTGGTTGAGGATGTTGTCATTGCCTTCTCGATTGCCTAGAGATGATCAAGCTCCATTAATGGACAAGGAAATTGATAAAGCCAATCTCCAACATTATTGTCAAGAGAGAGCATCATGGACCTTCCCCAATTTCTCTCAGAGTAATAGATTTGACCACGAAAATCAGCCTGAAATTCGTCGCCTGCCAGAAAACTCTTAAAATTAAATCCGGGCTCAAGGCCTCTGAGATTGCCTTCCCATCCCCTGATCTTACGTATTTGTAGGGCGTAGGCCTGAGTTAAAATAGCTCTCCATAAGTTTTCAGGACCAATACCTGCGTCTACCAGTTCGAGGATGCGCATGGTCTTGCCACCAATTTCGTAAATGCAATAGCCGTTTTCTGTAGTAAGTAGATGCAGGCGCGGCCAAGAAAGCGTTGAATTTTCATGGAGAAATTGCTCTTTGGCTATTTTGTAATGCCAGTATTTGACAGAGCGTCTTATGGCAAAAGGTCTTCTTGAAAGCCACCGCTGGTGGTAGCGGTGCAATATTTCAATGTGTTGATGACCGAGCTCATCAATTGTGAAAGGTGGGCATAATTTACCTTTTGGCAAGCGCCAGTGGGCCAACGCTAAATCAATAGAAAAATCCAGGCTAGATAATTCTTGAAAACCATACTGCTCATAAAAATCTGAACCAATGTCAGAGAACAGCACTATACCTGCGGCCCCAATGGCTTCGGCCCTTTCGATGAATTCTTCCATGAACTGGCCACCAAGGCCCTGTCCACGAAATTTGCGCCGGGAGAACAGGGCGCCGATTCCTAAGAAGGGATAATTCTTGCCCCTTGAGCTAATCTCAATTTGATAGGCTTTGCAACCAACAGCAATTTCGCCGCCTTGTTTTAGGGCGAGAAACTTTAGATGGCGGCGTCCCCAGTCGTGGTTCCGCTGAAAAGCGTTGTACTGGTAATAATCTTCTTTCGTCAGACCGGCCGACCACAATTCATAGGTTTCGTGCAAGACCTGCAAAATCTCTGAATCGCGAATTTCGGACAATGTCATTGGCTAAATCACGGTATCTTAACTTGCAGTTAGTATTACAGTATTTGTTTCGTTTAGGGTGTCTTCCCAAGAGTTTATGAGCCAGTCAGAATCTGATTTAACCAAAATCTATTTGGGCCACGTGATTTCGCCCTTATCCAGTACCGCCTATCTTGACTTCGTTCAGGGCGCACTGGTTGTAAACGGGAAGGGCACAATCATCGATGTTGCCCCCTGGTCGGAGATTCAGCATAAATACATTAGCGGCAACCATATAAATGATAGTAATGTCGAGATTGTTGATTTGGGCCAAAGGCTGATATTGCCGGGTCTAGTGGATTTGCACCTGCATCTACCCCAGGTTTCTCAGACAGGGCGCTCTGGTCAACACCTACTCGCCTGGCTCAATAAGTATATTTTCCCTGCTGAGGCTCGCTTTTCAGATACTAACCATGCCCGCAAAATAGCAAACTGGTTTTTCGATGAGTTGGCTGCTAACGGAACGACTTTGGCCGTTGTCTTTACTACTATTCATAAAGACGCCACTGATGCGGCTTTTGAAGTTGCCTTAGAAAAAGGCAGTCGGGTCATTATGGGCAAGGTAATGATGGATGCCAATTCTCCAGAAGCTCTGACTGAAGATACCGAGACTTCGCTAAGAGAATCGGAGGAGCTGGCTGTTAAATGGCATGGACAGGGAGATGGCCTTCTGCTTTATGCCTTCACTCCGCGCTTTGGTGTCACTTCCACGTCTGAACTCTTAGCGGGAGTTGGCCGCTTGTTTGCCAAGCATCCAGGCACCTATGTTCACACCCACCTGTCTGAGGCAAAAGAAGAGATTCAGTTTGTTGCCACTCAGTTCCCCAGTGCCCGCAGCTACCTAGATGTATATAAGAGTTTTGGCATTATCGGCAAGCGCACTGTGTTTGCTCATGCTATCCACCTTGATGATCAAGACATTAAGACTGTAGCCGATACTCATAGCTCCCTAGCCCATTGTCCGAGCTCTAATTTCTTCCTCAAGAGTGGTGTCTTTCTTTATGCCAAAATCTGCGCCGCCGGCTGTCTCTTTGGTTTAGGCTCAGATGTTGCGGCGGGGCCGTCAATGTCGCTGTTCAATGTTATGAAAGATGCCAACTACATGCAGCCTGACATTTGGATAGAGCCGCCAGAGTTGCTTTACCGGGCTACTTTGGGCGGGGCGAAGGCTGCCCACCTGGATCATTTAACGGGTTCTTTGACCGTTGGTAAAGAAGCCGACTTCATTGTTGTCGATGCCAGCCGGAAGAGTGGAATTGTGGACAATATCCTCAGTCAGCCGACGGATGAAATACTATCTAGTCTTGTATTTTTGGGCGACGATCGACTGATTGAGGCTACTTATGTTAGAGGCCGCTGCATATTTCACATATAGATTTAGGGAAGCAACTTAGATGTGAACCTGTTACGATTTCCATGTTCTAAAGGGAGTTCTTAAAATGTCCGGAAAGACTGATATGGCCGCAACCAAAATTGAGCGCGACAAAGAGGTCGACTCGATTAAAACGATCTACTCGCATGAGCAGATTCAAAAACGAGTAGCTGAATTGGGTGCACAAATCAGTGCTGACTATGTGGAGCTGGAGAACCCAGTGGTTATAGGGGTGATGAAAGGAGCTTTTTGCTTCCTGGCCGATATTGTCAGACAAATCGTGACGCCAGATCCCTTACAAATTGAATTTGTTCGATTGGCAAGTTATGGCAGCGCCACTGAAAGCTCTGGAGCCGTGCAGACGCCCTATCTAGAGTTACCTAACATTTCTCGCCGCAACATTATTGTGGTTGAGGATATTATTGACTCTGGCCGCACAGCAAAGTTCTTCATGGAGTATTTGCGCGATCAGTTCAACCCTAATACTCTAAAGATTGCCGTTTTTCTTGATAAACCCTCTCGCCGAGTTGTGCCTATTGAAGCCGACTATGTAGGTTTTAGTATTGAAGATTTGTTCGTTGTCGGCTATGGTCTTGATTATGCGGAGAAATACCGCGAGCTTCCCTACCTAGGGGAACTCAAGCTGGCTAAGTAATACTTGCTTACACTAGAGGCCCTGTGTCAGAAGAAGCAGAACAAGAAAACTTAGAAAAAAAGGAAGAAGAGAAAAAAGAGCCGAATTCTCAAGATTCGTCGCCTCTTGAAACGCCTTCTGAGGCGGCGCCTTCAGTGCTGGTCACTGAAGCTTCACCCACTGTGTCTGCTTCGTCCGCTGTCTCTGCTTCAGGCTCTCCTGTTGTGAGCAGTTCGGCTAATGACCCTGGCAAGTTGAGTATTTTCGATTTGGCTGCCGGTGTCTTGCTGCTGGCCTTTGTTTCATTGTTCGCGGTCAACATTTTTATTGCTAATCTTGCTTACGACTACAACGAGCGTATGTGTCATACCGCCATTGTTCTAGCTGGTAAGGCTGCTACCGATGGCAAAGACTCGGTAGCGGTGAAGCAGGCCGCCAACGGCTTTATGGATAAGTGCGGACCAGGTGGCTTCTTTGTTGAGCGTCCTGAAATGATTACTTTCTATGACGAAATCAATCCAGAGTTGCGCCAGGTTTCGGTGGCAACTTCTACCAGAGTTTTGATTCCTGCTCCATTTATCGTGGCTGATAAGAGTCGCTTTGATCGCGATGGCATGCACATGACTTTTAAAAGTGTTTATCAGTTTCAATTGAAGAATCCCAAAAACTGTGATTCTGGAAAAGTAAAAATCAATCCGACTGGTAAAACATTTGAAATCAAAATGCTCAATACTCCAGCAGCTGCCCCAAAACCGGCGGTCAAGAAAGAGGACGGCAAAGCCCCTTCTTTACCGGCGAAGAAAGGGCCAAAACCGGTATCTAGTCCTGGAGCGGGCTAGATAAGAACAATAATTTTCTCCGTCTACTTAGGTACTGATACCACGTCTTTCTTTGAACCAGTCCACATCTCAATTTCGTGCAGTGGTGGTGGAACTGGTTGGGCGCTGCTCGAATTGAATGATGCACTGGCTAGGGGGCCAGCATTGAAATCAGGAAGTGGTGGGGGGATCAGGTTCGAGAGAGCTTGTTCACCGCTGTTAGTGGCACTGATTGCCTTTGCTGGACGAGGATAGAGCGCGGTGACGTCAACTGTTGCCACTGGTGTGTGGTCTCTGCCGTTGCGTAGTGAAAGATATAATTTGCTTGCCGATAGTGCTTTTATCAGCTTTTGAGTGTCTTCTGGAGAAACGGCTACTGTTACAGAGCCAGCTGGATTGGCTTGATTTTTTGCTTGTCGTTCGAACATTTGACCGACAGCAACAACCTGCACATCAGACAGTATGGGCGCCACTCTTGTATCAGCACCACTGCCAGCCATGCCGAGAATGTCTACATGACTATCTGGAGCTATGAACCCTGCTACGCCGGAATTGGCATCAACAGCAAAAGTAACTGCTCGCATACCTTCTTTAACATGCGATTCAAAGCTGAGGCTGATACCTTGTGGTGCCAGGTCGTGAGTCGAGAGAATTTGCCCAGTGCTGACGCCATACTTAACTGTGCGACCGATCGCGATAGTTGAATTTGTGACTGCGTCTTGAGGTGTTCTGGCTAGTTCAATCTCTTTTTCCTCAAGTGCTTCTGATGTGATTACTTGCCCGTCGGCAATATCTTTGATTACGTATACAACTTTTGTTTTTGCATTGTTCTTCCTTTCTAGATCTTTGAGTGTGTCGTTGAAGGCCTTGTCGCGGACTGACTCAGAGCTTGTAACCGTGACAGTGACTAGCACCGCCACTCCTATAATCATTAAGAGCATAATTGCTGGTGGGGTGCGTGAGAGCATCAGAAAAAGTGTGCGCAAAGGATTGAGGGTCATTTTCGACCTCCTGTGGTGGCGTAAATTTATAAAAATCAGTCGTACCTGATTTCATCTTGCCTGCTGTGCTCTTCGGCGATAATAGGGAAAACCCTGGGATACTCGCTGGCTCATGTTACGCTTGTGTTACAGGCCGTATAATGGTGATCTTTATATGATGGTTTCGATATGAAGATCTTGCTGGGTCCCTTTGTAAGAATGAGTTTTGAGGATTAAGAGCATTATGCTGCCACCAAAAGAAGTACCAGACGGTCTGACAGCAACAGAGTATCAGCGGCTTACCATTCGCTATCAAATGTTAAAGTGGCCCAAGCAAATGGCTGCCAGTTCACGCTACAGTATGGCCGCTGCTGGCGACGCCGTACCAGAAGAAACTCGACGCAAGGTCGGAGCTCTGATGGCAGCCTTAGAGATTACATTTACAGTAAATGATGCCGTCAATGCTGTGCGCGGTACCGTCGAAGAAGCTGTAAGGCTGGCCGGTTCTGAAGCTGGTAAGGTAATCGATCGCAATGAAACCCTAGCTAAGGCCAAGCGAAATGTTGGCAATGTTTTTTCTTTAGCAAATGATTTAGCCAATAGTGCTTTGCATAAAGTGGTTGAGGGTGTGGTGCTGCCACGTATCGGTTTGCCTATCGACTATTTGCCCGAGGGCCTTTCTCAGTCAGATTATTTAAAGATGGGAGCGCGCTACGAGCAACTTGGTTTTGCTGAACAGGCCCGTTCTGCTCTGGAGAAAACTATTTCTCAGGGCAGCGACACCATGCAAGGCAAGCGTGCAAAGATACGACTTCGTACTCGTATTCCTCGTGACAAAGTTAGTGATGATGCGACGCGTCGCTATGTTGATGCATTGAAGCTTTATATCACGCAAGAGATTGTTGATGCTAAAGCTAAACTTGAACTACTTATAAGAGAGTATCCTGATTTCGAATGGCCCTACATTCAGCTCGGCCATATTCTACTTACTGCTGGTGAAGTAGATAGAGCCTTGGATCTGGCTGCTAAAGTTGTACGGCAAAATCCGAACATGATTAAAGGTTGGCTTATGCTCTCAACCATTGATTTGATTTATTGGAACATTCCAAAACTAGAAGAGCATTTGCAAAAAATAAAAACGCTCGATCCTGAAAGTCCGGAACTTTCAACTTTCGAACAGCTGCTTGAATTAATCAATCAGCAGGGCATGAGATAGCATCCTGCTGATGCAGGCATTGATTGCTGTTCTTGCATTGCCGCTGCTATGCGAGACTTGAAATGTATTGCAGTACGGAAATTGAAATTCTGGATTTAGTTAGAATTTCGATCAGAGAATCTAACAGAGTGATTTAGTCAGAATTTCAATCCGAAAATCTAACAGCGGGTCTTAGTCAGAATTTCGATCCGAAACTCTAACGGTGGGACCTAGTTAGAATTTCAATCCGAAAATCTAACAGCGGGACTTAGTCAGAATTTCAATCCGAAAATCTAACGGTGGGACCTCGTTAGAATTTCAATCCGAAAATCTAACAGCGGGACTTAGTCAGAATTTCAATCCGAAAATCTAACAGCGGGACTTAGTCAGAATTTCAATCCGAAAGTCTAACGGTGGGACTTAGTTAGAATTTCAATCCGAAAATCTAACCACATCAATTTGAACCATTTACCTCGTCACAACGTTATTAAGAATACACGCTGTTTATGAGGTGCAATCATGAGCTGTCATGGCGATATTCTAAACTTCATCTCCAACCTGTCCACTGGTGAGTGGTTTTCCACTCAGCAAGTACTCAATCTCGGCACGAGGGAGGCTATTGATCAGGCTCTCTATAGATTGGTCAAATGCGGCTATCTCACCCGCATAGCTTGGGGGCTTTTTACATTGCGAACAAACGAGCAGAACTTTGAACCACTAGCGGTGGCAAAGTTCAAAGCGCAAGTCTTCAAAAAGAAAATTGCTATTCACGGCCTCGACATTGCAAGCAGGCTTGGCCTGGTTGCTCCTCCTAAAGACAAGCCGCTTTTCAGCGTCTATGGCGTTAGCAGTGCATTCCAGTCAATGAAGCGAGAGATCACTTTAAAGAGCTACTCCCCTCGAAAGATTACACTTGGTGATTCTCCAGTCGGTGAAATCATAAGCGCACTCTGGTTTGTTGGAGAGAAGAATTGTGATAACTCAGTTGTGGCCAGTGCCTTGAGTCACCTTAGTCCTGACGGTATACGTGAATTGGCACAATCGGCACATCGCATGCCCGGTTGGCTGACTAGAAAAGTTCGCCTTTTTAGCGGTTCCCAGCAAAGTCAAGAACACAAACCGTCATTATCCAGCATCATGATCTTATGAATCGACGACAGCAGATGGAACTTTGCGATCCAGCCCTACGTTGTTAATTGAAGAGATGCCGCATGCTCAGCGGTTGAAACTACTTTAGCGTAGCCAAATTGTAGAGCTGACATGTAGGCGCTGTGAACTTCCGCTGCGGCAATTGTTTTGCCGTTAAATTCAAGGTCTCTAGTAGCACAGGCATCATGTATAACAATTACGTCGTAGCCAAAATCATTAGCCGCACGACTGACAGCATCTATGCACATGTGACTCATGGCGCCACAGATGACCACTTCGTCAATGCTGTTTTTGTCCAGCAATTCTGCTAGATCTGTATTTCTAAATGAGTTGATGTGGTTCTTTACCACCACATGTTCTCCGGCAATGTTCTGTACTTTAGAGTGTATTTGAGCGCCTTGGGAGCCAGGGGCGAAGAAGGGTGCTTCGGCCGTGGGGAATTCGTGGCGAACATGAACTATTAGCTCACCATTTTTTCGGGCGCTAGCAATAAGTTGGGCGGCGTTGTCAGCCGCTGCTTCCATGCCGACAAGGGGCCATTTGCCGCCAGGAAAATAGTCGTTTTGAATGTCTACTACTATTAATGCTCTCTTTGCCATTGCTCTATCCTATATGTTTACTTAGTGATGCTTACTGACTTTTCTTTTCGTCTGATATTGAGCTTAGTTTTCCCTGCGCATCGTATACGGTTACAGGTCCGAACAATTCCAGGTCATTTTTTATTTTCTTGGCATCGCCTACGGCCGCCACAACCAGATTGTTTGAGTCAATTAGTTTGCGGGCTGCTGCTCTAACATCGTCGACTTTTACTGCAGTGACTTTTTCAGCATAGGTCTTTAGGAAGTCATCCGGAAGATCGTAGAGCTTTGCTTCTAGCAGCCTCTGGGCCAGTCCGCTCTGTGTCTCGAGGCCAAGTTGGAAGGAACCAGCTAGATAGTTTTGCGCACTCTTCAATTCGGCATCAGTAACTTTAGTTGTGCGCATGCGATCTAGTTCGTAGAGAAATTCTTGCAACGATGGATTGGTCACCTCGGTGCGCACGTTGGCACCAGCAAAGAATGTGCCAGGTTGCTTGCGAGCCGACATGCGACTGTAGGCACCATAGGTATAGCCTTTTGCTTCACGAATATTGAGGAACAGTCTGGCGTGAGCTGCACCACCAAGAATCTGATTCATTACCACCATGGCGAAGTAATCAGGATCACTTCTTTTTACGCCAACGTTTCCTACCTTAATGGCTGTTTGCACAGAGCCCGGGCGGTCGACTAGATAAATGCGTCTACCGTTTTGTTTTGGCATTTCCGGCTGAGCTGCCATTGGTACATCTGAGGCCTTCCACTGCTCACCAAACTTGCTGGCAATTAGTTCGCGCATTTTGTTCTTATCAAAGTCACCAACCACAACCATTACAGAATGATTGGGCTGGTAATGGGCCTTGTGATACGCCTCTATGTCTTTTCTGGTGATTTTATTGAGCGATTCTTCTGTGGGTGCTATTACCGAATAAGGATGCTCGCCGAAGAGCACTTTGTTGAATCTTTCTTCTACTAGAAATTCCGGATTTCCTCGTTTAATCGTGAGGGCCTGAATCTGATTGATCTTTTTTAGGGCCAATTCGTTTTCGGGAAAACTCGGATGCAGCAGTACGTCGGAGAGCACATCAAAGAGTCGGCCCGTGTATGGCGATAGAGCTGAACCGCTCAAGATCGTGTAATCGTAGTCAGTGCTCGCGGCCAAGCCACCGCCAATGAAGTCAATTTCAGAGGCAATTTCTTTGCTTTTTCTGGTGGTGGTGCCTTCTGTTAGCAGGTCTGCTGTCATATCTGCTAGACCTAGCATGTCTTTGGGCTCGTTGCTTGAGCCGTCCCTAAACCCAATGGTGGCTGAGATAAAGGGATAACGATGGTCTTCAACCAGTTGCACTTCCAGGCCATTTTCTAGCTTGTAGCTGGTGATTTCTGGTAGGTTAAAAGGCCTCGGTGCTGACATCTTTGGCGCATTTTTGCGCCAGGCTTCAACAGCCGTGTTGGTTACCTGGGCGCGAGAGATGCTCTGGGCTTTTGGTATCACTGGCTGCTCTGGCACGACGACGTTGCTCGTGGTTGGCTTTGTCTTCGGTGCGATTTTTACTTTAGCCAGGGCTGGCAAAAGTGATGATGTGAGCAAAAGGGATACGGCAGTGAGGCTGAAGAGTCTTGTTTTTAGTGCTTGCAATTTCATTTTTAACTCTAGCTTTCCTTTTTCTTTGCCGGAACCACATCGACAGTGGTGGAACCTTCGTGATTAAACATTTTGCCAGCCACGCGCTGAATGTCATCTGTGGTGACATTCAGATAGGCCTCGACATCTTTGTCGACCAAACCTGGGTCTCCAAAGAAAGACGTATACTCGGCCAGAATTTCAGCTCTTCCCAAAGATCTCTGTAGTGAAGAATGGCTATTAGACGAGAAAAGCTGGCGCAAAATTTGGTTTTTCGCTTTTTGTAACTCTACGTCGGTCACCTTTGCCGTTTTGATTTTGTCCAACTCTTGGAAAACCACTTCTCTTACTTTTTCAGGAGTCGAACCCGGCTTGTAGACTACGAAAGTCTCAAAAAGTGATGGGCCTCGGCGTTCATCATAAGAGCAGTCAACTTGCAAAGCCACTTGATCTTCTTTGACCAGGCGCTGGTAGAGCCTTGATGACTCGCCAGTGGCGAGGATAGTCTGCAACAAGTTAAGAGCGTAGAAGTCTTTCTCTCTTCGTGCCGGTGCTTTCCATGCAATCCAGAAGGCCGGTGCCTGGGCCTGTGGATCTTCCACGCGCAAATACTTAGCCTTAGTCTGAGTTGGTTCGCTCAGGTCAGGTCTCTTAGGCAGTATGACCTTGGGAATCGTGGCGAAGTATTTTTCTACTAATCGGGCTGCTTCATCACTGTTGAAATCGCCAACGATTGCCATGGTGGCATTGTTTGGAGCATAGTATGTGTCAAAGAATTTGCGCACGTCTTCTACTGAGGATGCTTCTAAATCTTCAAAGTAGCCGATCGGCGGGTGGCCATTGCTCCAGTTATCGAAAGCCATTTCTTCCAATTTTATTGAAGCTGGTACATAAGGTTGGTTGTCGACTCTCAGTCGCTTTTCTTCCTTTACCGTCTCCAACTGGTTAGCAAATTTTTCGGGCGTGACCTTGAGAGAACGCATGCGATCAGACTCAAGCCAAAGTGCCAGTTCTAACTGATTGCTCGGCATCTTTTCAAAGTAGTTAGTGAAATCCGCATGAGTTGAGGCATTTAGACTACCGCCGGCACTTTCGATGTATTTGAAGTGTTCCATCTTGCCGACATTTTCTGAGCCTTGAAACATCATGTGTTCAAAGAGGTGAGCGAAACCAGAGCGCTTTTTCACTTCATCTCTGGCGCCAACGTCATAGACAATTGCTACTGATACCACTGGCACCGAATGATCTTCTGAGAGAACTACCCTGAGACCATTGGCCAATTTAAAGTCTTTGTTGACTGGTATGAGCGGGCTCTTAATTTTGATGTCAGGCTTGTCAGCGCTCGCTGCATCTGTTGCATTTGCTGGATTGTTTGATATCCCAGCGGTGAGGCAAAGTCCTAGGCCTAGAGTCAAACTAAATGACCTAATATTGGCCAATTTACTCATGGGCCAATTTTTTTGAAAGTTCATTCGCAGGATTGATCCTTATCTTTAATAGTTTTTTTTATGAGTTCGTTGCGTTCAACTCAGCTTGATGAGTTCAGCACTGTCAGTTCAGCGCTATCAGTCATCTTCGTCGTCGTCGGTACCCAGCAAAACGCTGGACCAGAATATCGAAACTACCAAGAGAGCCAATATTCCGCCGCCAACACAGATTTTCTCGGGTACACCATAGCGGTGCAGCATCAGGTATGAGGATAGGCTGAGTACCAGTCCTAATAGTGCGACCACATGGTTTAGTGAGAAGCTGCGTAGCATTTACTTTTCTCTCAGTGCTTGTTGCCTATATAGCTATTAGCCGCGTGCTGATTTGAGAGTGTCGGCACAAGTGCATTTTTCTCTGCCATCAGGAATGGTTTCGATTAAGTTGACCAACAGGCTTTGCAGTTTGGTGATGTTAGCGGCAAATACTTTCATCACTTCTGCGTGTGAAACTGGCTCCACGTTAGCGGTTACTCCACTATCATAGTCGGTAATCAGCGAAACGTTAACCACACACATCGAAAGCTCTTTGGCTAGGTAAGCTTCAGGGTATTGGGTCATATTGATCACTTCCCAGCCCATTTTATTGAACCAGGCCGATTCTGCTTTGGTGGAGAACCTTGGCCCCTGGATCACTACCACTGTGCCCGATGGGTGCATGGTAATGCCAGCTTTCTCTCCTGCCTTGACTGCCAATTCGCGCAATTGGGGGCAGTAGCACTCGGCGGGTGATACGTGGGTGGTGATTGGTCCATCATAGAAAGTATCGGCGCGGCCAGAAGTGCGGTCGATGAATTGGTCACAAACCACAAACTCGCCTGGTTTAACGTGCGCCTGTAGTGAGCCTGCGGCACAAGGGGAGACCAGTCTGGTTACACCGAGTGATTTCATGGCCCAGAGATTGGCTCTAAAAGGCACTTTGTGTGGAGGAATAGTGTGCTTTTCACCGTGGCGAGGCATGAAAGCCACGCGCTTTCCGCCCATGGTGCCGATCGCCACTGCCGCAGACGGTGGGCCATATGGTGTTTCTATCATTTTCTCTTCGTATTTATCGAAGAGTTTGTAGAAGCCTGAGCCTCCAAAGATTCCAATATCTGCTAAATCGGCTGAGTTTGATGGTGATTTTGTTGCCATGAGATTCTCGTGTGGGAAAGCCTACTAAATAAGTGCCAAAAATGTAGCCATGATCGTAGCACTAACCAACAATGGCTTAATTAGCATTTCTGCACCCGTATTAACTAGGCGTCCAACAGACTTACCAGAAAAAAATTGGCCGAAATAGTCTAAAACCTGGCGTGACTGGGTATAAAGAGCTTGTCAAGGTAGTGATTTCGTTTCGAAAGTAAGTCGGGGTCTTGTTTTATATGTTATGGAAACACCTTTTAGCACTTCCAGTTGCTCTATCACTGGCTTTAGGCGGTTCTGGTCTATTAGGTGCTCAGACTCAAAATACTTACGTTGCGTCTCTTCCTGATAAAGAACGGCTGGCCCACAACATCGCTTTAGTACCATCAATACGCCCAGATGGCCTCTATCATCGGGTCTGGCGATTGATCAAAGAAGATTATTATGAACCCAGTTTTACTGGTCAGTCATGGGACCGTTGGGAGCATCGCTACGACGGCAAGTTGAAGACCCTTGAAGATGCTCACAAGGCTATCGAGACTATGTTGGCTAGTTTGGGTGACCGCTACACTCGCTTCTTAGACCGAGATGCCTTTGACGATGAAAAATCGCAAATTGATGCCAAGCTCTTTGGCATTGGTGTGCAGATTGGCTTAGACCCTGATAGCCATAAAGTGATTGTCATAACCCCAATTGAAGACACGCCAGCCTACAAGGCGGGAATTCTAGCTTCGGATGAAATTACTGAAATTGACGGCAAGAGCACCAAGGGCTTTAATGTCGAGGATGCTGCAAAGCATATTCGCGGCGAGATAAATACGCCGGTCAATCTCGTTTTGACCCGCAGTGGTAAGCGAGTTAAGGTCAAAGTTGTACGGGCTGAGATTGCCATCAAGGCGATACCAACCGCTAAAATGCTTGACTCTGAAGTGGGCTACATCAGGCTCTCCAGCTTCATCTCGCAGCAAGCAAACCGCGAAATGAAGGATGCTATTGCCAAACTGTCTGGCGCCAAGGGTCTGGTTCTTGACCTTCGTGATAATCCTGGTGGTCTATTGACCAACGCCATAGACATCTCAAATATGTTTCTCGATTCGGGAAATATTTTGTCTACCGTAGACCGCGATGGATACAAAACTCCTGCTCAGTCTGATGGTCATCCTATTTGTATGAAGCCCCTGGCGCTTTTGATCAATAAAGGCAGCGCTTCTGCTTCTGAAATCACATCTGGTGCCCTACATGATAATAATCGCGCCATCCTGGTTGGTCAGCGAACTTTCGGTAAAGGACTGGTACAGGGCATTAACCGTCTCGAAGATGGCAGCGGCGTCAATGTCACCATTGCCAAATACCTAACCCCAAGTGATACCGACATTCACAAGAAAGGCATCTCCCCTGATGTCGCTATCGAGCTTTCAGAGCAAGACTTGAAGGATAAAAAAGGTCCTTGGTGGTTAGAAAAACCAACTGCTGGAGTTCGTCGCGGTCCTGAAGACGGTAAAGACGTGCAGCTAAAAGCAGCACTAGAAGCTGTGCATAAGCGTATTCAAGATGCCGATCACCTGGCCGTGCATGTTAGATAGTACACGGAAGCAGATAACAAAAAGACCAGATAATAAAATCAAATTTCTACTTTTGGCATGGTCAACAGTGGCAGTCAACTTGATATTCTAGTTGCTCAGTTAGATGGGTTGATTAATGTCACCTGGAACGAATCCGCAAAATACTCAAGTTGGTAAGCAAGTAATTAGCAACGGTCTTACCATCATTGGCACTGAGGCTGGTTGTGGTAAGACTGTCTTTATGACAGGCTTGGCGGCCATGTTGCGACAACAGGGTGTGGCGTTGAGCGCTGTTAAGCCAATCTCTTTTGCTAGCAAGGATCGCGCTGAGTCCGAAATCTCGTTTATTTGCTCCATTACTGGCACTCCCCGCAACTATGCGACTACCGTTATTTCGTCAGCAAAGAATCTTTCAGAAGCTCAATGGGAGCATTCGCTTTCGATTGGCCGTGACTCCTCTCAATTTATGTTTGTAGAAACTCCCGGTGGTTGTGCTTCACCTATGAGTTTCGAGCAGAATAGTGTCGGTACTTTGGCCCATTCCTGGAAAGACACCCGAGATTTTGCTCGCGAGCTTGGCTACTCTTGCGTAATTGTCGCCCATCACAACCAGGATGCCATTGAAAAACTCGTATTGGCTTATAGCTATTTGCGCGAGCTTCCCATCACCGGCATGGTTACTGTTGAAACTCAGGCCGATGAAGGTAAGGTGCTAGAGAGTAAACTAACCAGAACTGAAGTGGCATTGTTGCTTGCTTCTCGCACAAGTGTTCCTTATCTCGGTTGTCTCAAGTTCAGTCCCTCGATTTCGGTACCACGAGTTAATCAGGGTAACTTGATCAAAGTCATTTCCGAGGGGGTTGATCTCCTGCTGATTCTCAAATCATTGAATCTCAATGTTGTCAAATAGATAAGCTCAGCTAGCGGCCGCCGAAGTCTCGGTAGAAGCTGTTGGGATCGTTTTGGCGCAGTCGCCGGAAGGGCTTAATTTCATGCATGACTTCTTGGCCTGTGTGTCGCAGAATCTCTCGCAGGCTTTTACTTCTTGGCGTGGCTGCCGCTTGACTGGTTTTCTTCCTTCCTGGCTTGGTTGGAGCTTTCCTCGTCGCTTTCTTCACTGCCTTAATCTTGGGTTTGGTGCTTTCAGTAGGCGCGATTGAACTTTGCACTACTGGATTCTTACTGGAAACCGGCGGGTTAAGTGGGTTTGGAGTAGTATTGGCGTGGTCAGCACCACTTGTGGTGCCAGTATTCTGCTGCAAATTAGTAACAGCTTGTGGCTGTATTTTTGCTGCGGCATTCTTCTGATTTTGGTAAAGCGAAAATATTCCTGCGGCCATGGCTCCGAGTAAGACCAAAAGAGATAGAACAACTATGCCCAGTTGCTTTATCCCGGCTTTATCTGAGCTGGACTGCTTCAGGTTTGGATGCGAAGTTCTTGAGTTGCCAGAACTTTCTTTCTCAGTGCTATCTTTGCTAGTGTTTGCTTTGCTCTTGCTTGCTCTGCTGGAATGCGGCTCCAAGTTCTTGCTAGCTTGAGGTGTCTCAGATTTGGTTGGACCAGTTTTAGTTTGATTGGCTTTAGCGTTACTGGCTTGAGCTACGGCGTCTACTTTTTCATAAGTAAGGGTTGCCTCTGATTCAAGGCGATTAGGGTAGTTTTTAAGCAGCTCCGCTCGCAACTCTTGCATTGTGGCGAAGCGCTCGTCCGGATTTTTTTGCAAGCATTTCAGCACCACAGCTTCTAGCTTTTCTGGCAGATTGAGCCCGGGGGCAATGCTCTCGAAAGAGGGGGGATACTCTGATAATTTGCGCGCAATTGTTTCGGGGAAACTGGCACCGCGGTGTGGCACTTCCCCGGTGAGGCTGCGAAACATCACCACCCCAAGGCTGTAAATATCCGAGCGGTTGTCAACCGTTCCTCCTGTGCATTGTTCAGGGCTCATATAAAATGGTGAGCCCCAAATTTCTCCAGACTTGGTTAGTTGCTGCACTTCAGAAGTCAGTTTGACAATCCCGAAATCAAGTATCTTGGCGAACTCGAATTGCTCGCGTATGCCGATCATGATGTTGAGAGGCTTGAGGTCGCGGTGGATAATTCCCTGGCTGTGAGCATAGCTCATGGCCTCGCAGATTTGAACGAATATCTGCAGTGCTCTGGCCATTTCCAGACGCTTTTCTTGGTCCAAAATTGATTGGAGTGATTTGCCCTCCACGAGCTCCAAAACTAAGTAAGGTTCTCGCTTTTCGGTGAAGCCAAAGTCGAAGGTTGTAACTATGCCTGGATGGTTCAGTTGTCCTAAGGCCTTGGCTTCTCGGCCAAGTCTCTGCACGGCCGTGGCATCAGTAGCAATCTCGAGGGGCAAGAATTTGATAGCAACATCACGGCCAATGGTTTCTTGACTTGCCCTAAAGACATTGCCCATGCCACCGGTGCCAAGCACACCGGTCAGTACATAGGCGTGACCTACCCTTGTGCCGATAAGATCGGCAGCTGTTGCTTGTTTAACAGTAAATTCTTGGGGATCCAAATGCTTATTTCAGGTGTCTACTTCAAGCTAACCTTAGATGCCTGGTTCCTATTTTATCCTGATTTGCCCATAGATTTTGGCTTGCACTGAAGTCAACTATAAAACATATATATCGTAGGGGCATTTTTCAGGCAAAATGTGTTACTTATTTAGCGTCAGCACCGCCGTGAGTGAGAAGTGAAAGACGCACACCATGACTCAAGTAAGACACTGGCTAACGAGCCTAAGCTGCCGTCAAATTCTAGCGAGCTGATAATCTACACTATGTCTGATTCAAGCGGTGAGACCGCTGAGTCTGTTGCTCGAGCTGCTCTTGTGCAGTTTCCGCCTGGCCATGCTTCTATCTATAGATTGCCACAGGTGCGCAGTTCGCAGCAAATTCCTGCCATGGTCAAGGAAATTTCTCAGGGTCGTTCAATAATTGCTTATACCTTGGTTTTGCCTGAATACAGAGAAACCCTTGAGGCTGAGGCCAATAAATACAAAGTGCCGAGCATCGATTTAATTGGTGGTTTGATGGCGCGAATTGGTAATTTGACCGGAGCTCAACCTCTTTCGCAGCCCGGACGCCTGCACTTACTCGACGAAACCTACTTCAGGCGTATTGAGGCTGTCGACTTTGCTATACGCTTCGATGATGGTAAAAATCCTGATGGCATCTTGCAGGCCGATGTGGTTCTAGTTGGAGTTTCTCGTACAAGCAAAACTCCTAATTGCATGTATTTGGCTCATCACTATGGTCTTAAGGCTGCCAATGTGCCAATAGTTTATGGTGTGGAACCACCTCTTGCCCTATTTCAAGTTCCGGCTAAGCGCATCTTTGGCTTGAAAATTGACCCTTACCAATTGCAAGAAATTAGAAGTACAAGAGCAGCTGTTCTTGGTATGCCGGGCAGCAGTGATTACGCTGATCCCGATCGCATTATGCAAGAGAGTCGCTACGCCAAGAAAATTTTCAGAGAGCTAAAATGCCATATCCTAGACGTTTCGGCTAAGGCCATAGAAGAAACGTCTTCCGAAATCTATATGAACATCCGCGACGATTAAACTTAGAATCTTGACCCGAATCTAGCCCCAAACCAACAATGGAGAGAGAAATCATGGTGAGTATGACAGAGAGCAGTCAAGCTCAATTGAAGGATAAATATGCGCAGCTCAAATTAGCTAAGCGCGTTTATCTTTTTGAAGAAGGCTTTGATGCTTTTGCTGGCAATCGTGATGCGATGAAAGACTTACTTGGTGGTAAGGGGGCTGGACTAGCTGAGATGACCCACTCAGGGGTCAACGTTCCACCGGGCTTGACCATACTCACTTCATGCTGCCGCGAATATACCGAGAATTCACAAACAATGCCTCCTGGTTTGTTTGATGAAGTGATGGCTGAGCTAGCCCATGTAGAGAAAAAAGTTGGTCGTACCCTTGGCGATCTGAAAAATCCGCTGCTTCTTTCCGTTCGCTCTGGTGCTAAGTTCTCGATGCCAGGCATGATGGATACGATTTTAAATCTTGGTCTCAATGATAAGACGGTCGAATCAATAACTGCTTTGACTAGCAATGCGCGCTTTGCCTGGGATAGCTATCGTCGCTTCATTGCTATGTACGGCAGTGTAGTGCTTGAGATTAGCAAGGACAGTTTTGAAGACTTGCTAGAAGATTTGAAAGATGAACTCAAAATTGAAAGTGACGCTGAATTCACTGTCGAAAATTTGAAGAATTTGGTTGAGCAGTTCAAGGCACTAGTGCAAACCCGTTCAGGCAAGCCTTTCCCGCAAGATGCTAAAGCTCAACTGCAAGGCGCTATCGAAGCCGTATTTAGATCGTGGAATAACAGCCGGGCAATCTATTACCGCAATCTCAATAAGATTGACCACAACCTCGGTACTGCTGTTAACGTGCAGTCAATGGTGTTTGGTAATTTTGATGATACGTCGGCTACCGGTGTATGTTTCACCCGTAACCCTAGTACTGGCGAAAAGCTTTTATATGGTGAGTATCTCGTAAATGCTCAGGGTGAAGATGTGGTAGCAGGCACTCGCACTCCACTAAAAATATCTGATATGGCAAAAGGAATGCCCAGCGTCTACGAAGAGCTCATAGCCAATGTCGGACGCCTTGAACACTACTACCGCGATATGCAAGATATTGAGTTTACGATTGAGCAAGGCAAGCTCTATTTATTGCAGACCAGAAGCGGTAAGCGCACTGCTGCTGCCGCCGTGAAAGTTGCTGTTGATATGGTTACTGAAGGCATTCTCACCCGCGAAGAAGCTCTCAATCGCGTAGAGCCTATGCAACTGAACCAATTGCTTCTGCCTTCGTTTATTGCTGAAGACAAAGCTAAGGCTAAGAAAGAAAATCGATTGATTGCCACTGGTCTCAATGCCTCTCCTGGTGCGGCCATTGGCAAAATTATTTTCAATCCTGATGAAGCGGAAAAAATGGCCAGTCAAGGTCTTAAGGTTATCTTGATTAGAATTGAGACCTGTCCAGATGATATCCATGGCATTGTTCCGTCTCAAGGTGTGATCACCAGCCGCGGTGGCATGACCAGCCACGCAGCTGTAGTTGCTCGCGGTATGGGCAAGCCCTGCGTTGCTGGCTGTGAGGCTTTGAAAATCGATCTTGACCGCGAAGAAATGTATGTTGGCACTAAGCTCTTCAAGAAAGGCGATTTGATTTCAATTGATGGTTCAACTGGCGAGATTTTCGAAGGACAGATCATCACCCACGATCCCGATTTCTCACAAGACTTCAAAACATTGCTTCAGTGGGCTGATCAGGTAAGAACCCTGCTGATTCGCACTAACGCGGACACTCCTGAAGATGCCAAACTGGCTCGTGAGTTCGGTGCTCAAGGTATTGGCTTGTGCCGTACAGAACACATGTTTATGGCCCAAGATCGGCTTCCTGTAATGCAACAGATGATCTTGTCTAATACTGATTTAGAGCGCGAAGAGGCCCTGGCCAAGCTTCTGCCTATGCAGAGGCAAGACTTTACTGGTATCTTCCAGGCCATGGCCGGGCTGCCTGTAACCATCCGTCTACTTGATCCGCCTTTGCATGAGTTCTTGCCCAAAGAAGAACACCTCATCGATGAAGTTGCCACCATGCGTGCCAAAGGCACCAAGGGGCCAGAACTGCGCGAAAAAGAAATGCTGCTTAAAAAAGTCGGTGAGCTGAAGGAGGCTAATCCGATGATGGGGCTGCGCGGTTGCCGCCTTGGCTTACTTTACCCTGGCATCAATAAGATGCAGGTGCAGGCTATATTTGAAGCTGCTATTGCCGTGAAGAAACAAGGCCTAGAAGTCTTGCCCGAAATCATGATTCCTCTTGTTGGTCATGTTAACGAGCTGAAATTCGCCAGACAGCAGCTCGAAGCCGTAGCTAGAGAAGTTATGGCACGTGAAGGCTGCGAGATTGTCTACAAATTCGGCACTATGATCGAGATTCCTCGTGCTTGCCTCACGGCTGATGCCATTGCCGAATATGCTGAATTCTTTAGCTTCGGCACCAACGATCTCACCCAGATGACTTTCGGCTACTCCCGCGATGATGCTGAAGGAAAATTCCTGCAACGCTACCTTGATGGTGTTGATTGTCTTGGTACTAAAGAAAAAGTACTGAACAGCAATCCCTTTGAGGTTCTAGACTTTGAGGGGGTCGGTAAGCTCATGCAGATAGCCGTTGATTTGGGTCGCAAAACAAAGCCTGACCTGAAGCTAGGCATCTGTGGCGAACACGGCGGTGAACCGCAGTCAATCGCCTTTGCTCATAAGCTGGGCCTCACTTATGTTAGTTGCTCACCTTTCCGTGTGCCAGTGGCACGTTTGGCCGCGGCCCAGGCGACCCTGGTGAGCGGTGAGCGCGATAAATAGCTAAAGTCTATAAGCGCTCGGGCATAGGGATATTTCAAAAATTACTTGGGCAAAACCCAAGTTAGAAAGGTTTAGAAGATCCCCTTGCACTGGTAGAAAATAAATGAAGGTAGAGGAAAGTAACCGCGGACCCACGATAGTCATGTCCATCGATGAGAATGTAGACGCCCTTTTGCGGCTTCTACCAGATATGGAGCAGTCGCTCGGCCCAGATCACCCAGATTTGGCCGATTACTATATTTCGCTTGGCCTTTTGCTCTATCACGACAGTCGTTTTGAGGAGGCAGAAGAGCTATTTATTAAGGCTCTGGCCATGCGCGAGCGACTTCTAGCCGTTGATCACCCGGACGTGGCGGCGGCCCTAAATCATCTTGGTCTGGTCTATCTGGCTCAAGGCAAGTACGCCGATGCTGAGCCCTTATTTAAAAGGGCTTTGAGTTTGCAAGAAAAGGTGCTCGGCCCTGAGCATCTTAATATAGCCTCCGCTCTAAGTAATCTTGGTGATCTATACCTGACCCTCAGTCGCTTTAATGAAGCGGAGGAAGTCTTGCGCCGTGGCTTAAAGATTAGAGAGCGCTATTTGGGCCTAGAGGACAGTAGCTTGATTGAAATTCTCAACTCTTTGGCCAATATTTATGCTGAGCAGGGGCGCCGTGCTGACGCTGAGCCTCTATTCAGACGGGTTTTGAAAATTGAAGAGCGGGTTCATGGTAATGATCATCCTAATGTAGCCAATGCCTTGAACAATCTTGCCTCATTGTTTTTAGCGAAAGAGCAGTTTGAACAAGCTGAACCGATGCATCGGCGTGCTCTGGCTATTCGCGAGCGGGTGCTTAGCCCAGATCATCCGAAAGTAGCTGAGAGCCTCAATAATTTGGGTTGGCTTTACCATCAACACGGCAACCACGCTCGGGCTGAGAGTCTGTACCGGCGTGCTATCGAAATTTGGGAACGGGCCCTTGGACCAGAGCACGCTTATGTGGCAGCTTGCCTCGAGAATTATGCCGAACTCTTGCGCAAGACTAACCGCTCAACGGAAGCAGTGACCTTGGATCGTCGGGTGCAGTTGATTCGCTCGAAGTATATGGAATAGATTAGCTATTCTTGTTGGGAAACTCAGCCGGTATGCCTCGGGCAATAAAGCGCATTAGGCCTGGTGCCACGCCATGGAGGCGTTCGGCAAATTGACCAGGTAGAGTGAGAATTAGCTCGTGAGATCCACCGCGTGCCAGTGCTCTTTCTATGTCGCTGGCGCATTGCTTGGTGCTGATGCTGAGCACGTGCTTCATGAGCACGCCGCTGAGATCGTGGCGCTCAGCAATCAGGGTTGGATTTTTCTGCCCAGCCACAGCATTTTTTTCAAAAAATTCGGTGCGTACCCAGCCTGGGCAAACTGTAATTACATCAACGAGATTGCCAATTTCGGCAGCCAAACCTTCAGAAAGCCCAGTCAGGGCAAACTTGCTTGAGCAATAGCTGACACTGCCAGGAAAAGATATTTTCCCAGCTACCGATGCCACGTTGACGATCTTGCCAGCATTCGATTTTTTCAAATGAGGCAGGGCTGCGTAGGTGAGAGCCAGTGGGGTGAAGAAATTGACTTCAAAGAGCCGCCTCCAGTCTGACATCGAGAGAGCTTCAAATTTTCCCGGTATGGCCATGCCAGCGTTGTTAACGATAATGTCTATGCCACCATAGGCAGTGAGGCATTTTTCTACGAGGGTATCAATCATCCCCTCTGCGGCAATATCACCAACAACTGTTTCGGCCTTGCCGCCAAGGGCGACTATTTGTTCTGCTGCACTCGTTAAGTCACCTTCACTGCGGGCCGTTAAGACCAAATGGGCCTTGTATTTCTCTGCTAAAAGCAGAGCTAGCCCGCGGCCAATTCCTGTTGAAGCGCCAGTGATTATAACCTTAGTGTTTTGTTCTATCGTTTTTGCCATTTTTTTTGTTCTATATGAAGAAGAGAGTTTCAATACCATAAATCGACAGCAAATAAGACAACTCTGCATCGTACTCTGTGCTGAGCAGGACTGACTTGAGAGCATCAATTGAAGATGAGCTGCGGTAGCGTGTCTTCAATAATTTTAAGTGCCTTTGAGCCAGAGGTGAGCTGCATTCTGACAGGCTGAGGCGGTAGGCTTCTAATAAGTAACCGGCCGCTATGTATTGGGCCAGCATCATGCTCAGTAGCATCAAATAGGTGGCTGGGCTGTCCACCGTTTGAGTTAAATAGAGAACTAGTGAGCCCATTAATAGGAGTATGAAAAATGCGAAAATGCTCAAACCATTGAGAATGGCATTGACCAGATGAATAAAATATTGCAGTGCAGTGATGCGAAAATTGCGTCTGGTAGCATGGTTTAATACTTCACAGAGATCTTCATAGAGTGGTATGAAGGAACGGGCACCAATAGCGGCTTTTACTGTGCAGGCTGTTAAAGCTGAAGCGGTGAAAATAATAAGAGCATGGGTATGATTTGGTATTGCCAGTAGTAGCAAGGTGACAAAGATGATTTGGGCAATAACGAAACAGACAGAGTAGATTGTTGCTAGCTTTTGTCTTGGTTTTGGTTCCAAGAGTAGACCCTTCGCTAGCAGCTCTGCTTGTAGTTCGACTTCAAATTCTTGTTTCAGCCCTGATGAACCTATTTGGGCCAGAATGCGCATTAGACCGGTTTTTGAGATGTATCTGCTCAGTTGGCGGGGGTCATTCAAGATTTCTTTAGCAGTGCCTTTAAGGGCATTTGAGAGAAATCGATAAAGTATCGGCAGTCGGCGAATAAAGCCGATAGGGTCTTTTTT
>CAJXZK010000036.1 GCA_913063055.1 uncultured bacterium | reverse complement strand
ATCTGGTATAGATCTAAGAAATCGAAGTGCGAATCTAGATTTTGCCTCAGCTAAAGAGCCAGTGACTCCTGAGCGACTATAAGCCCTTTGAAGCAAACTGCTAGGAACAAAACCTTCCTTGAAATGACAGCCCACCCCTTAGACCTGTATACTTGCAACTAGTATTGGCAAGCCCGGCAGAAAAGCAGGAACGTCCGGGCGCTGGAGAGACAAGATGCTCCTAAAAGTAAGGCTACTTCTAGTTCGTCCAGCATTTTCAGTAGTTGTAACTGCTTCGGCACTAGCAGCTATCTCAGCACTGGCAGCTGCCTCAGTATTGGCGACGCCCGGAGCTAGTGCCAAAATAGCAGCAAAAGCAAAACCGTCAGCAGCGATAAGACCCCAACCGAATAGCGCACCGAGCAAAGCCATAATAGACCTCAGCGAAAGCGAAATATTCGACAAACTAACGGGCGCAGAATGGTTCTACCCTGGTGATTACTGGAATATAGCAAACAGCCCAACCGACAATCGCGGCACTGTCATTTTTGATAGCGAAAGCGCGCGCAAATTTCCCTATCAATCTGTCAATGGCATAACCAGCCTCAAATGGAACTTTCGCAAAAATGATAAGCGTGGCGGCTTCATATTCTTACAAGACGGCAGCGCCGTGCGCTTTATCTTGCCCAGCGATGGCACATTATACCTAGCTGGTCACAAGTATCTTCCTAGAATCAATGCAAAATCAAATTCAGAATCTACGGCAGCTGCGCAGTCCAGGACACAAACAGGCAACAAAGCACTAACAAACGCCAAAGAAAACAACAAAACGAGCAGAGAGCAGCTAAGCGCGATTGAAGGCGACTTTTTCAACCGCCTCACTGCCAGAGAATGGGTCAAAGATTCAAGCTGGAAAATCGAACGAAGAAGCACTCCTCCGCAACAAATCAAATTTACTAGCGATGGCCAATTCAATGTAAGCAAGGACGAGCATGGCAACTGGATAGAAGGCCCGCGCTGGTCGCTAGTTAACCGCGACGGCATGCACATTGTCTTTCATCCCACCGGCCCATTCTATAAAAGCTATTCAGAAACTTCAGCACTTGAGCCCAAATTGCTATCCGACCATGAGTTATCGCTTATTCTGCATGTCCCTACTTACACCAAATATGGTGACAAACTATTCGAGCACAGATTTATAGCTAACAAGACCAAATAACTGAAAAGGAAAACTAAATGTACTCAGGCTATCGCTATCAAAATGTCGCCATTGCTATTTACTGCGCCATTGTTTTATTTGTATCGCCAGCCCTTGCCGATGAAACTAAATCAGAAGTAGATTCAGTACCAGAAGCAGTCCTCAATTTAGACCTTTGTACCCTCGCCTATCAGCTCTACCACCAATCACTCTGCCTGCCGCTTGACCCATGGTACGACATGATGTCTCGCATTGGCAGCGATCGACGCAACAACATCTGTCGCTTCACCCATGAATATGCAGCAAAACTAGGCAGCTCCCAGGCCAATAACCAGAGCTTTGGCCAAGGCTATTACAGCGGCCCAAACGCAGCGCGGGGCTGGAGTGATACCAACCTAAATCTAGACCCCATTCTCACGAACTACAAATATATCGATGCCAAGCTTCCCACTTTCAACCGTGATGGCGAACAGTTCCTTGCCGTCTTGGCGCCAAGCTACATCACCAAAAACATCAAAAAGATTGACGGAATGCGCTACAAGTCCAAGCCAAGCGCATTTCCTTGCGGCGATATTGAACGCTTTCAAATTCGCGAATATCCTAGTGGCGAAGACCATCTGATTGTCTTTGAAGGTGGCACTGGAATTGTCGGCACCACCCAACCATCGTGGAGCCCCATGGGCTTTGTGCTAATGAAGAAAACAGCAACGGGCTACGACGCCCACATTGTTTTTCGCGGCAGCCGCAGCGGATCATCACTGAGCAAAACAGTCTGGAAAGCACAGGATGCCATTGGAGACGCTAAAGGTAATCCGGACTGGATCACCGACCTTGGTGGCACAAAACAAATTGAGCAGCCCTTAATTAGCAAAGTTGGCAAAGTCACCAAGGGCTTTGCCGAAGCCCTGCCAACCATGCTTGGACCAATAACCGCCTGCTGCAGATATCTTGAGCAGAACTATCCAGCACCAGAGCACATCTATGTTACCGGCCACAGCCTGGGAGCCGGTCTCGGCAGTCAGTTTGTCAGCGCTGTGCTACAAGGCACCTACGGCGATCAGTTGCGACAAGAAGTAAAAAGCTGGCCTTGGAACAATACAACATTAATGGCATACGCCCAACCGATTCCTGGGGACCCTACCTGGGCAGCGAGCTTCGACAAAATCGCCCCGACAGCTCAACACTATTGGGTAGAAGGAGATAGCGTAGTTGAAGCGACTTCAGGCACCATAGTCGGACTCTTCATAGACAAAGGCGAACACGCCGGCGTTCAACACAAGCTCAATGCCGTTGCTAATAGCAAAGACAATCCCCATGAAGTGTTCATCATTAGAGCAGCAATGCTGCGCGACATCTCGTCTGGTCAAAATTCTATTTCAAATTCTAATGCGGCTTCAAATTCACCGCCAAATCAAGCCGCTTTAGCTCAACAACTTAGCCAGCAAAACACCTGGGGCTACTACCAGACTCTTTCTAAGATGCTCGACGGACAGCCTCTAAATTACGTTTACCCTGGCGCTCCAGCACCAAGAATAGTCACCGCAGAAAACCTGCGAAAGATTCTGCAAAACTCAAATTTCAGTTCAGAATTTGAACGCTGGCTGGAACAAGTTTATGCCAAAATGATTGCAGACAAAGACAGCTACATTGGCTTCAAGTTCCAGAGCACTCTAGATGACCGGCAGAAGCTAGTGCTCGACATTGTTGGCCGCATGCGACAACCGGCCAGCAATGACATTACCCAAGAGCTGAACGGCCTTGCCAACGAATCAACACTGATCGATGGCAATCTCGGACTAACCAACGAAGAGCAGTGGATTTATTGTGGCACTATTCTCTCGCGCTTCCAGAAGTCACCACTGACGGTGCCAGAGCTTGTATCAAAGCCAATGATAAAAACTTGTTTTGAGTCAAAATTCGATGAATAAACTAAAACCCTGCCTAGCCACACTCTGCGCGCTGGGGGTGTTGCCACTCACTTCAGCACTCGCTGCAGATAGAAGTGAGCCAACCAAACCGGCAACGACATCAACGGCAGCGAAGGCATGGGAGCCATCACCAGGTCATGTGCAGATACCACTCTGGCCGGGCAAACCGCCAGATGCACTACCCACCAAAGGGCCAGAGTTTAACTCTAAAACAGAAGGCCTGAACAACGTCTCCAAGCCGACTATAACAGTCTACTCACCTCCGGAGAGCAACAACACTGGGGTTGCTGTTGTAGTAATTCCCGGCGGTGGCTACAAAGTTTTGGCTATGGATCTCGAAGGTACCGAAATTTGCGACTGGCTCACCTCAAAAGGCATCACCGCCGTTCTTCTAAAGTATCGCGTGCCAAGTGCGAAACTCTATCCAGCCCGAGGTTCAGTCCAGGCCCTAGAAGATCTACAAAGAGCCATGAGCCTCGTGCGCTCACGTGCAGCAGAGTGGCATATTAATCCGCACAAAATAGGCGTACTGGGATTTTCAGCGGGCGGGCATCTAGCCGCCTGGATTAGCAACACCTACGAAAAACGAGCCTATAAGCCCATCGACGCCATTGACAAAATAAGCTGTCGACCAGACTTTGCTGCGCCGATTTATCCAGGTCATTTATGGATAGACAGAAACAAGTTCGAGTTAAATTCGGACATTCACGTCACCAGCAAAACGCCACCGACATTCCTGTTGCAAAATGAAGACGACCGGGTTGATCCTGTTGAACACTCACTTGTCTATTACCGCGCCCTGAGAGCAGCTGGCGTTCCTGTGGAAATGCACCTGTATGCCCAAGGTGGGCACGCATTTGGCTTGCGGCCATCAAAGCTGCCTGTATCGAAATGGCCTCAGCTAGTCGAGACCTGGTTGAAGACAATTGGCATGCTCTAGCGATTAAACCAGCTCCAACAGCCGGGCCAATCGACGCCATGTCCAGAGTGCATCGCCGCAGAATTCTGCGATTGAGTCAAGCTAATCGGTCGCGCACCTGTTACTATTTTCCGTGCACTTAGTTGTAAATTCATGAATCATCAAAATTCCAGAAATCGCACTAAAACGCAAGTGAAATTGGCAAGCCCTCTGCTGCCGACTCTCGCTGCGCGTCTCCCGCTACTCTTGTTCTTCGTGCTGCTTCCGGCCTTTGCGCTGCCCCTGATTCCAGCACTACCACTGTTCGCTCAAGGCGCAGCGCCTAAAGATGATCAATACATTTTCTCCCCAGACAAAAAGCTAAAGGCCTCATACTCGAAAGGCAAAGTCTGTGTCAGAGATCCTCAAAACAAGCTAATCTCCGATTTTATCCCCAAAGATTCAGCTGGCCCCAACTCCGGCATAACCGATATGTACTGGATTGACAACAGCAGACTGGGAATTCAGTTCCACATGAACCCCTCCATGGAGTACCTTTCGCTAACTGATATTCACGGCAAAGAACTGCACAATTATCTGGGTTACAACTTTTCCTGGTCACACAATAAAAAGGCTGTTGCCCATGTGGGTCAAATGATTCACTTTACGGAATGGCCTCACAGCGAATACATTCAGGTCAACGACCGCACCATTTATCCGCTCTCAGGACCCGGTTACGGCAAAGGCATAAAAACAGTGCATAGCTTCATTCCATCATTCGCCTGGAGCCCAGACGACAGCATACTCGCACTGATAGATGAAGTGGTGGGACAAGGAGCAGGCAAATACCTAGTCATCGTCCCACTTAACAGTCATAAACCAGCAAGACAGATCAAGATACTACCGAAACAGTCTGCGGCAATAGATACTCTCTATCCAAATGGCGTTAAGCTCACCTGGCAGGGCAACACCACTCTGACAGTTTCTACCACCGATGGTGCCAAGTGCAAAGATCTGCCCTTAACCATTAGCGTGAAATAGTGGAGCTGTAGCCTGGGTGTTATCTCACAGCCTCAAGGAAGCGCAAATCATACATCCAACCTTCCCCACCCTGGTCGCTAAGAATACTGACCATGCCAGTACTCATAAACGCTAATTTCAAAATTTCCCATTGATCATCACTAATCTCACCATACTGACAGCTCAAGCCACCAGACTCCCACATAATGGTGACCGAGCGGCGATCTATTGCATCGGTAATCACATCATAACTACCCAGGCGAGTAACTCGACCATAGTGCCAGCGAAAATCTTGGCCAACTCTTTTGGCCTGAGCTGCTTCCATGGCATTAGAATCAGCACTCTGGATTCTGTCAACGGACTTCTCATCGGACATTAGACTGTCACCTCATTGATGTGATAGATCGACTACACTTACACGAGTAAGCGGCCACCGTTAACTTGAATTTCAAAATCGAGGGAATAGACTCTCTCGAATCGAGCTTATTCTAGTCTTATATCAGCGCTTGTATCAGCGAACAATCGGCAGTATAGAGTTAGAATCCTCACATAACAACTTAATTGTCACTAGAGAGCCCCGGTTGCCCGAGGCTCCTAGTAGCTTCCCGAGCTGAGAAGATCAGTAAGTCAAACGATTAGGTGAAGAACTACTCTCACTACTCTCGCTTAATCGGAATGCATTTCGTCTGCGCTTGAGCCTGAGCCGTCTTAGTCAGCGAAACTGTAAGCACACCATTTTTAAATGTCGCTTTACAGCTATCCTGATCAACTTCAAAAGGCAAAGGCACCGATCGGCTAAAGGCTCCGTAGCTGCGCTCCATGCGATACCAGCCCTTGACGTTTTGCTCACGCTCTTGTTTCTTCTCACCGCTGATCGTAAGAACATCTCTCGAAAGCGAAACGTCAATCTCGTTTTCACTTAGACCCGGCAGTTCAGCTGCGATACGAAGTTCCTTATCAGTCTCATGAACATCGATTCGCGGAGTGATTGCGCCACTATCTAAATCACCAAACGGTGAGAGTGAGAATGTCCGGCCAAACATTGGCATCTCGGCGGCGCGAAAGAAATCATCGAACAGCCTGTTTACCTCAGTCTGCAAAGAATAGACCGGATGCTCAGTTTGATGACCCGAGACATCAGCCTTGTCGTCTCTGCGCACCTCTAATCCATTTTTCTTATTGAGCCATTTTGAAGGTAATAATTTGAAGTCCATAGTTATTCCTCCTATTTAAAATGGGGACTTTACTCTGTTTTCACTGTGATCTTTCGAGCCATCGCCTTTGCTGACTTTGGCAGTACAAGCTTCAGCACACCGTCCTTTACGGTCGCTTCAATGCCTTCTCTGTCAACTTCTTCAGACAAGAGAAAGACACGCCGGTAGTTGCCTTCGGGGCTCTCGCAATGAACAAGGCGAAGGCCAGCTTCAGTTTGCGAAGAAGTATACCCCTCAATAGTCAGTACGTTTTTTTCTAGAGTTATATCTATCGTCTGTTCATCTACCCCAGGCATGTCGGCCAAAACGAATATCCGCTCATTAGTTTCGTAAATATCAGCCAACGGCGCAAAAACACGCCTATTGCGAACTGGTTCGCCGCTTTGAGGGGTAGCAACTTCTTCTTTGCGTTCTGCAATAGCACCGGTCATGATAGAAACCTCCTCTTAAATTTGAAGTGAATTACGATGCATGAACAGTAATTTTCTTGGGAAGATCAGAGGCTGCGCGTGTAAACTCAACTCGCAGCATGCCATTGCTAAATGAGGCATCGACCTTCTCTACATCAATCGCATACGGTAACTCTATAGACCGAGTAAACTCTCCGTGACCGCGTTCCCGTCGATGATAAATCTGACCTTCTTGAGGCTCAGCCAAGTCACGTTTGGTCTTTAAAGTCACGGTCTGATTACATACCTGAAGGTCAATATCGGCAGCATCAATGCCAGGCACTTCAGCAACCACAACAATTTTTTCCTCTGAAGCCCATACATTGATAGGCGGAAACTCATTCTTTCTACCGCCTTGCATGCTGTCAGCAAGCCGCCTCATGCGCTCTTGCAGAATATTCATCTGCGCTGCTGAATCAAATGGTGATGCAAGTTCTTGGAAGAACATAACGTAACCCTCCTTAATTACTTACAAATACTCAATTTTCAAATCAATTTTTTGCCCGCCATCGGCGGTGAGCCGAATTGCGATACCATTGCTGACAGTGGCTATTCATCTATCAACAAGTCGCCTTTGCTCTGAAATAAATTAAAAAACAATGGTAAAAGCACTGCCCAAATTTGAATGATTTTTTTATAAATAGTGGCGCCGGCTCTCGCTTAGAGGCCTTAATTAGAAAACGAAAGAAAATATTAACAGACGCCATAGGGGTTCCATTTTTTGCTAATTTCGTAATTGGAAAGTTCAATTTCCTTTCGTTAGACAACTTCAAAATCTTACTTAGAAAAGGAGGCTTTTGCAGTTAAAACGTTTGAAAAGTGAATAGCCCATAACTGAATTGGAACCAGCTTATGACGCTGGATTGAAGTAAAAGGCGACCCGTGTGCGGGTCGCCTTTATTGATTAGAACGATGAGACCTTCATCTAGATTCTTGGTTCTTCATCTAGATTCTGGTCCTTCATCAAGACTCTAGCAATCAGACCAAAACTCAGCTCAAATTACCAAGATTATGCCGGACATGCTAATCTTGGTCGTGACGCTGCCCCAATATAGAAAGACCAGCATGAACAGACAATATCACAAGTGGCACAGCGCCAGTCTCGACAGAGAAATGGAATTGCTAGTCTTTGGCGATTCGGGTGCCAGAGTTCTTGTTTTTCCCACATCATGCGGTCGATTCTATGACTGGGAAAATCGCGAGATGATTAAAACTCTCGAGCACCACATCGAGCAAGGCAAGCTGCAAATATTTTGCCTCGATAGCGTAGACACAGAAAGCTGGTGGAACACCGAATTGAGCCCCAGCGAAAAAGGGGCTCGCCATCTTGATTATCACCAGTATGTGATTGATGAAGTTCTGCCATTCACAGAGCAAATGAACAACAACGATTTTGTCATAGCACTAGGCGCCAGTATGGGCGCTTATCACGCCATGAATATAACAGTTCGCTTCCCTCAAAGCTTCAACAAATGCGTGGCCATGAGCGGGCCTTACGACTTCGTGCAAATGAGTGCGCCGTACGACGTATTCAACTGGATTCACGACTGCGATCAAAACAGCGTTCTCGAATGCAATCCGGTGCCACTAATAAAAGCGGCATCCCAAGAGCAAATCGATAAATTGAAAAAGGTCGAATTGATTTTTCCGATCGGGCAGACAGACCCGCTCTACGATAGCAATGTGATGTTGTCTCAAGCCCTGACAGAAAGAGATGTGCCACACTCATTCTATACATGGGATGGATTTGCACATGACTGGCCATTCTGGAAAGACATGCTATTGATTTATCTTGACGACACGCAGAAAGAGATTTCATAGTGCCGCCTAGACTGACAATCAAAAGTCTTCCACAAATTTTCGCCGCACTGCTGCTCACAATACTTTCTGGAAGCTTCGCTGAGGCCAAAGGCAGCCAACTTGAAGAGGCCGTTGCACTATACAACGCAAGAAATTACGCAGCAGCAACAACTGCCTTTCGCAATTGCATACAGGCCGGAGAAAACTCACCTGGCGCTTGGCTCTACCTCGGCCACTCCTATTTGGGCAAAGGGCAGATACCTTATGCCATGGAAGCCTATATTACAGTTACTGAGCGCTTTGCCGACTCAACGGAAGCCACCGTGGCAAGAAATTGCCTGATCAAACTAGACCCGAAAAACAGCACCGCTTATATAGCAGCAAAGCTAGGAAGCCTGGCAGAACCAGGCAAGCCAGACCGAGGCTTTGTCGACCGAGTGAGAGTGCACCGCGCCTTGCCAGGCCATCCCCGAGTTTGTCAGGCCACAGTCAATGCTGTAATGAAAGCGATAGCATCGCTGCCTCCTCAAATAAACACGTATCTGTGTGACGGCAAAGCCACTCTCACGATCGCGCCGAATATAACCGACCCCTGGCCCGGCTCTGGCGATGGAATCAAGCCCACCGACCCATCATCGACAATGGGCGAAGAAGAAGCAAGAACCTATGGCCGAGATTGCTACATATACGAAAGGCCGAAAAAACGCGGCGCAGAGATACTACTGAAGCGATATTCGGAAGAACGGATTATTGGAAGTGTGTACCACGAAATTGGCCACGCCGTAGACGATATTGGCGGATACTCTGGGAAAACAGAGTTTAGCAAACTACATGCGGCAGACTTAAGCACCATCTCTGCGGAAGAAAAACGAAAGCACTCTTACTACTTAGACCCCGGCGAAGCTTTTGCTGAGACTATAAGATCTCTTGTACAGGAAATAAATAAAGACGATTCATACTCTGATCCTATGGTGGATAAAATGACCGGCGTGCGCCAATATGTGAAAAAGCTTTTTCGCTTGTAATGACACAAAAGCCAAACCAATAAAGATTACAGAAGCATTCGAGGATTTGCGCCAGGCCGCCAACGCAATACTGACGTTGCTAACGTTTAGTGCAAACCAGAGCAGCGCAGAATATCAGGACGATACTATGGAGCGCCAATAGGCTGAACTGAAGCCAGGATAGAACAATGGCGCTGGCAGCCTCAGGCCAGACAAAAGACACCATAACCACTCGCTGGTGGTTAAAGGCGAATGAGAAAATGCCAACCGCAAAGGAGATAAACACTAGCGCCATTGAGCCCCTCGACAGAATTTGGCCAGCTAACTCAGGGTGTTTAACTCGACCGCATCGAGCCATCCAGAAAGCCGCCCAAATCACGAAAAAACCAGCAATGATTAAAGCCCACAGCTCGCCAGGAAAAGATAAGACAAAGCCGACAGCGAAAAGAAAAGAACTATATGCAGCAACGAATCGTGCATGACAAAGATTGCATCTCGAAGCTCTCATCCCAAGCTGGGCAGTGAGAGGCGAGGTGACAATAGGCTCTCCGCAATCTCGGCAATCTATAGAATCTCTAGGTTGCATCATTAGTGTTTGCTCAAGTTGCCCTAAGTATGAGCCTTTAGAAGCCGGCGAATACTTGATAGTTTAACTTGCTAGCGACTGATAGTATACCCCTCACGCTCGGAGGCGGCCAAGGGCAATTCGATGACAATCGAGAACTAAAGAAATTCGCGCGCAATAAACAGCGGCATCCTCATTCTTGAGTATCAGGCGATCAGGACCCCAAGACTATAAAGTGGCAGGATCAATTTCAAATTTTCTGGCCTTCGATAGAAAATCAGGCCAATCCGACTCATCCACAGAAGAAACCAATGCCTGCTTTTCGTCCAACCAGCTAATTTTTTCACCGGCAAGTTCTTGCAAGCAATCAGAACCAACAAACAGGGGCGGAACTTCATCCTCCAGTGAAACAAGAGCAAACACCTGTACCGCTGGAATAAAAGACTGGCACCCTGGCCCCCAAATTATCAATTCCTTTGATGACTGCGGAAATACTTTTATAGAAGGAATGTAATAAAGCTCTGGATCAATGTACTGAATTGCGCGAAACTTTTCGAAAAATTCATTTCGCAAACTTTCCTCAGAACCAAGCTTGCGAAATTCTTCGAACATTCGCGGGCCTACATAAAAGGGCCTGACTGCACCGCTGAGGCTAAGATACTCCCCTTTGGTGAGACCAGCGGCCGCACTTTTAACCGCTGCAAATGAACCATCGAGGTCATTATTAATCCACTCAGAATCAAACTTGCTGCGCAATTGCTCAACGGTAACACTGCTGCCACATTCTCCACTAATTTTGCCATTGGTTAATTTGGCAATCGTTTCAACAAGTGTAAATGCCAGCTCGTACTCTTCTGGCGCTGAACAAGCTAAGATTCTCACGCTATAGCCATCTTCTTCCGCTGCGACTTCAGAGCCCCGGCATGAAAGGTTTGGAATGAAGAAATGTCGAACTCCTATCAAGTGCTTTTCTGAAGCAGCTTCCGGCTCGGCGCAGCTCAATTGATCAATTTGCATAAGCTGCAAGTATTCAAGCTTCGATTTGCATTCGATATAGAAAGTAAAACTCATTGGATAACTCTTCGCTAATCTACACTAAGCGATTATAAGGCACTTTCAATAGACAGTACGAAAGCGATCAACACGAATATGCAGAGGCCTATAAAAGAGGTCAGCAACAGGCCGGAGAAATATTCGAAGCAGAACGCCTAGAAAGAGAACGTCGCCAGTGGCTGCGGCCCGACCACTAAAATTCTGCATTGCGGAATTGTATCGACAACAACCAAATCATTTAATTATCAAATAGTTCAATATTGAACTATTTATGGTAGAACTATGTTCATCCTCCCCTGAAGACCTACAAATGGACTCCTGAAAATGGTGTCCTACAAATGGAGTTCTACCAATGAAATACAAAATACTAGGCAAAACCGGCATGCGCGTGTCAGAAGTGTGCCTGGGCGCAATGACCTTCGGCGAAAACTGGGGGCCATTCGGCGCCAACAAAGAAGACAGCAAAAAGGTCTATGACGCCTTCGTCGAAGCCGGCGGCAATTTTATCGACACAGCGAACCTTTATACCGGCGGAACAAGCGAAAGCTTCCTCGGTGAATTCATGGGCAGTGAGCGTGAAAAAATTGTATTGGCAACCAAATACACCAATTCATTCCCCACCGGCGACCCCAACAGCGCAGGCAACCACCGCAAGAATCTAGTGCAATCATTAGATGCCAGCCTAAAGCGCCTCAAGACCGACTACATCGATCTTTATTGGGTTCACGCCTGGGACTTCATGTCCTCCATCGAATCGGTCATGCGCGCCCTAGACGACGCAGTGCGCTCAGGCAAAGTTCTCTATGTCGGAATATCCGATGCCCCGGCCTGGGTTGTGTCACGCGCCAACACCATGGCAGAGCTGCGCGGATGGTCTCCATTTGTCGCCCTGCAAGTCGAATATAGCCTGGCAGAACGCACTGTCGAGCGCGAGCTGCTGCCGATGGCGAAAGAATTAGACTTGACCGTTACACCGTGGGGGCCGCTCAAAGGCGGCCAATTGACCGGCAAATATCTCGACAAGAAAGCCGACTCAAACGCGCGCTACAACACAGAATTGGCTAAGGGCCTCTACTCTGAAAGCGAGCGCATCAATGCCATCGCCCGCGAAATTATCCATATCGCCAAAGATATAGAGAAGACTCCGGCGCAGGTTGCATTGGCCTGGCTGAAGACAAGAGGTCCGAATATTCTCCCGATTATCGGAGCCAAATCTGTCGCCCAATTGCACGACAACCTCGGCTATCTCGACGTAAGCTTGACTGAAACTCAACTCAATAGCCTCAATGCCATAAGCGCAATCGAGATGGGTTTCCCTGCCGATTTCATGACAAGTCCAATGGCGAAGACCGTTATGTATGCCGGTATGCGGGAAGCTATTGAAGTCTAGCTACGCTTTCGCGGTATGATTGCCACTAACATTTCGAACGTTAATGTTGGTGGCAATCCCGTGGTGTTTAAGCGTAGTGAAATATGACTTCTGAATATGAATCTAGTTGGCAGTTCTTCTTGCAGGTTATGAACACCATGCATCTGCTTTTCGACGCCATTGAACCGGAACTAGCAGAGATTGCCCTCGACCCCAAAAGCTTCTTCCTTCTGGGTTTGCTTGAAGAGCATCCGTATCCTGCGCAGCTGGCTAAAGCTCTGTCGCTGCCGAATCCGACCATCACCTTTTTGTTGAAACGCTTAGAAAAGAATGAGTATGTCAAACGCGCCAATGAGCCGGGCGATCTGCGCAAATACAAATTTACGATGACTGCCGCTGGGCGCAAGGCTTTGCTCAAGGGTCAAACTATTGTCGGCAAGGAATTGACCAGTATGCTCGGACAGCTAACAAAGGCCGACCGCAATCAACTGTTCAAGCTGTTTTCAGCATTGAAGTAGAACATGGAGTTAGTCCATGCTAGTGACTTTTGCTCGAGCAACGCGGCCGTTTTTGAAACTAATATCCAGAATTCCAAATCTCAATCTTCCAGGGGCCACATACGTAAGAGTTACGTCGCCTGGAGGCTCTGAGTTCTCATCTATGTCTCTAGAGTCTTCCTTGCCTAGCATTTGCAACACCTCAGGCTCTGTCTTTCCTCGCAAACAGCCAGTTTCAATTAGGCTTTGCGCCATCGGCCAACGGTCGCCCAGATCGGCCTTAGACTCCCAGCCCGCCTTCGAAAACGGTACTTTCTCTGTCACCCAAAGATAAAATGCAGCATACAGACAACCATAGATAACAATTACACCTACCGGCACTGCGTATTTTCGAAGCTGGTAGCGTTTGAAAATCACTGACAAAACTACCCCGCTAATAGCGCAGCGAGAATCAGATCTCGATTGATGATACCGAATGCGGTATCACGCGAAATCATCTGCGACAAAGCCGACTTGGGCGAAAACTATTCCATGTCTTCGACAGAGTCTTCGGCAGAGCCTCCACCCTGATATACCACGCCTATCGCCAGGATACACCTTCTTGGGTTGACGTGATATAGTTCTGACTTCGAATTCATGCAGGGAGAAAGTGACTATGCCGCAACATACTTTTTCTGAAGTCGATGCCAAGCAAGGCGAGCACTTCGACCCCAAAGGCAAGATGCCGTCTAAGTTTACGATGGAACTGCAGAATGGTTTGCGCAAGGAGTTGCCATTTGATGACAAGAGAGATTTCGAAGAAGCAAAGAAAGGCTTTATTGCCGCCCCAGCGTACAAACAAATCATGGCCGATGCTGGCCACGTCGCCTGGGACATAGGCAGCTACGAGTTTCTCTTAGATGGTAAAGACTTCGATAGCATTCATCCCTCATTGCAGCGTCAAGCCATTTTGAATATGGCCTACGGACTCTACGAAGTTGTGCCGGATAAGATTTATCAAGTACGCGGTTTTGACCTCGCCAATATCAGCTTCGTCAAAGGTGATACAGGCTGGATCATTTTTGACCCGCTAACATGCAAAGAAACCGCTCGGGCGGCGCTAGAATTAATCAACGAAAAGCTCGGCCAGCGTCCTGTCGTTGCGGTTGTGTACTCGCACTCCCATGGCGATCACTTTGGTGGAGCGCGCGGCGTGGTAGATGAAGCCGATGTAAAAAGCGGCAAAGTGCCGGTGATCGCACCGATAGGTTTCATGGAGCATGCCATAGCCGAGAATGTGTGCGCCGGCAACGCCATGAACCGCCGCATGTTCTTTCAATATGGTGTGTTACTGCCGCGCAGCCCCTTTGGCCACGTGGATCAGTCTATTGGCAAGAACGTTGCAATTGGCAACACCGGCTTGATTGAGCCGAGCCGTTATATCGAAAAAGATTTTGAGACATTGACTATAGACGGCGTGACAATGGAATTTCAAAACACGCCAGGCACCGAGGCGCCAGCGGAGATGAACACTTACTTCCCTCAGTTTAAAACTTTCTGGGCAGCCGAAAATATCACAGGCACCATCCACAACATTTACACTTTGCGTGGCGCTCTGGTGCGTGATGCACTGGCCTGGTCTAAACATATCAATGCAGCGCTGTATCGTTATGGCCATGAGGCCGACGCTATGTTTTCTGCGCACAGCTGGCCGCGCTTTGGCAATGATCGCATCCAGGAAGTGATGCGCACACAGCGCGACGTCTACGCCAATCTCAACAACGAAGTGCTGCACCTGGCCAACCAGGGTGTGACGATCAACGAGATTCATAACGTCTACAATCTACCCAAGAGCCTCAAAGCGCAATGGGCCGCACACAGCTACCACGGCTCCGAAGAACATAATAGCCGTGCGGTGATCAATCGCTTTCTTGGATATTGGGACTGTAATCCAGCCACGCTCATTCCGCTTTCGCCTAAAGATTCTGCTCCACTATATGTTGAGATGATGGGTGGAGCTGAAAAGATTTTGGCAAAAAGTAAGCAACTCCACGACGAAGGCAAGTATCGCGAAGCGATTGAAATTCTCAACAAGCTTGTTTACGCCGAGCCTAACAACCAGATGGCCAAAGATTTGCTAGCAGATGTCTTCGAACAAATCGGCTACCAGAAAGAAAGTCCAAGCTTGCGCAATAGCTTTCTTGCAGCTGCTTTTGAGCTTCGCCACGGCATACCCGATGGCATGCCACCGAAGTCAATTGGACCAGACATGATCCGAGGCATGTCGACAGAGCTATATCTAGATTTCCTGGCAATCAGCATGAATAGCAAGAAAGCGGAGGGTATGAAGTTCGTCATCAATCTGGTCACACCGGATAATGGGGAAAAATTTGTCATAGAAATGAGTAACTCAACGCTCACCAATATTATGGGTCAACAAGCGAAGCAGGCAGATCTGACGATCACGATTAATCGCTGCGATCTCGAAACCATTATGGGCGGTCAGGCTACATTTGATAGCCTTCTTAGCGCGGGCAAAGCAAAAATGGATGGCGACCGAAAACCATTTGATCAGCTTCGTAGCATCATCGAGCGCTTCTCGCCTGATTTTGAAATTATGCCAGGTACCAAGCCCGCCAAAGCAATAACGCACAAGGCAAAGGACCCATTCGAGGCACATTCGTTTGCAGACAGCACCGGTGGGTGATAGACATAGCCGCCGAATTGATAGACCACGGCAAGAATATTCGCCTAAGTTCTCCGGCTTTGCTGGGCAAGCAGTCTTGTGGTAACTGCAACCTTATCAACAATCTCACACCAGGAAGTCGATCTGCGGGAGACTGTAAGCGTGATAGGCCAAATTTTGAGTTATAAGTCCAGCATTTATAGCTCATGACCCTTGATGCCTTCCATCGAATCGGTCATACCGCCCAAAACATAACGTAAAGTATATTAGACGCTAAACCAATTAACGCCAAATATACTATACGTAACAACCAAAACCGAAATTACGATTCTTGACGATATCGTCTAGCTTGCTATACGATAAACATTATAACGTCAATCATACTGGACATTATGACAAAATCAGCAGCTAGCTCGTCTACCCCAATTCCCGTTCGCCGGGCTATGCGCAAACTCGGCCAAGACATCCGGGACGCTCGACTGCGACGTCGCATACCGACTGAAATCTTGGCAGAACGGGCATCAATCAGCCGAATGACTTTGTATAACGCAGAAAAAGGCGATGTAAATGTATCAATGGGCACGTACGCGACCATCTTGTTTGTCCTTGGCATGATTGATCGAGTATCCAATTTGGCTGACGCTAGTGAGGACGTGCTTGGGCGCCAGCTCGACGAAGAGCGGCTTCCCAAACGGATCAGACTGCCAGGGAAGAAAACAGCAGCGCCGGGCAAGGTCGGGCCGTCAGACAAGGCGGGAGCACCTTAATGGACAGCGAGACACTAGTCTACGTCGATCATCTCGGCAAGCCAAATCTTGTCGGGCGTCTTTGGACACGCACGCGCAAAGAAAAAGACAGCGCAACCTTCGAATATGACAAAGACTGGCTTTCAAATCCATTACGCTTTGCTTTAGAGCCCGCTCTAAGCCTTGGTCCCGGCCCCTTCCACAGCGGCGACCGCGCACTGTTTGGCGCTATTGGAGATTCAGCACCAGATCGGTGGGGCCGCGTGCTAATGCGTCGGGCTGAGCGAAGGCGTGCGGAGCGCGAGGGTAAAACAGCTAAGACTCTTCGCGAGATCGACTACCTATTGATGGTCGATGATGAAGCCCGTCAAGGTGCCCTGCGATTTGCGAGCAAAGCCGGCGGACCTTTTTTGGCAGAGGACGGGAAGAACAAAATACCGCCGTTAATTGAACTTCCCAGACTACTTTCAGCAGCAGAGAACGTGTTGGGCGATAAAGAATCAGATGAAGACTTGCGCTTGCTGCTAGCGCCGGGCTCCTCGCTTGGAGGCGCGAGGCCAAAGGCGTCAGTGCGGGATCGTGATGGTCAGTTGGCGATCGCAAAATTCCCTCACGACGGCGATGAGATCAATGCTGTTTTATGGGAAGCTGTTGCCCTGACTCTTGCCACCAATGCTGGTATTAACGTACCTGAATGGCGATTGGAGACAGTCGGCAAAAGACCAGTTCTGTTACTGCGCCGGTTCGATCGCTTCGAAGGTCAGCGTATTCCATTTGTCTCTTCTATGAGCATGCTCGATGCAAGAGACAATGAACAAAGAAGCTACATGGAATTCGTAGATGTGTTGCGTCAGGTCGGCGGCGCGCCCAAAGACGATATGCGAATGCTGTGGCGTCGTATCGTTCTAAGCATTCTAATCTCCAACACTGACGACCACTTGCGAAATCATGGTTTCTTGTATAACGATCCTAAAGGTTGGCGCCTATCGCCTGCGTATGATCTAAACCCGGTACCAATTGACTTAAAACCCCGCGTGCTCAGCACTGCCATTGATCTCGACGACGCCACTGCATCGTTAGACCTCGCACTAGAAGTGGCCTATTACTTTGAGATCAGCGATGACAATGCTCGTCAAATTGCCTTTGAGGTGGGAACAGCGGTGAAAGCATGGAGAAGCATAGCTAAAAATCTCAATCTAACGGCGAGCCAAATTGATCGTATGGCCTCAGCATTTGAGCACGGTGACGTTCAAAAGGCTTTAGGAGGGAAGCTTTAGCCTGCCCTAACAAAAACATTGCTAGAATTGGCCGGAGAAATTGGAGAAACCATTCATGCTGCGAACTTTGTTTTTAATTGTCGCTTTAGTTTGTTCATTGTCTGCGGCTTCAGCTAAAGATGCTGCATTTGATAGTTTTTGGAGTGATTTTAAATCGGCTCTTGCCAAAAACGATAAAGAAGCAATTTCCAGCTTATCGAGTTTGCCTTTTGAGTCTTATGACGGAAAACTGAACAAGGCGCAATTCATCAAATACTGCGACAAACTTTTCCCGAAGAAAACCAGAGATTGCTTAGTCAAACAAAAGCCTTTAGCTGACAAAAACAACTACTGTGCTTTCTGCGGCGAAGAAATATTCTACTTTGAAAAAGTAAAGGGCAAATATTTGTTCACCAGCATTGGTCCCAATGATTAATAGCCTTAGGTTTTAGTAGTCAGAATTTCACGGCGCAAGAGAAATTCTGACTCTTAAATTTCTTGCTCTTAGAAGTCAGCCATATAGTCAGGACCCCAACCGAACTTTCTTAAAATTTGGCGTTCATTGTGTTGCACCACTGATTGTGCTCCGATACCGCTGGCACCGACGCCGACGCTTACTTCGCCGCTGTTATAGTCGTTGTAACGATCTATGGCACTATAGCCGGTGCCTGCTCTTACATCCAGCTTCGGTCCGACTTGCGCACCTACATTGAAGCGAGCTTTCTCTTCTCCGGAGTCGGCGCTGATGTGTACGTCAGGATTGATCACCGAATTATTCTTGGTGTTGATGTCGGCGCCTGCTCCCAGTGAAGCCTCACCTAGATTTGTTCGGGCACGGCCGCCGAAAGATGAATCGTCATTGAGATTGGCGTGACCGCCTGCTTGTACACCAACTACCTTAGCCAGGCCTACGTCGCCTTTATAGCCGTTGTTGAAGCCGTCGTCGCCTACACTAGATTCAAATGTATGGCGGGTATGTGCAAACAATACTTTGGCGCCGGTGTCAGCGTGAACACTACTTTTCGGACCGAGATTGGCTTTTACTGCAGCGCCTGTGTCTACAAGCTTTGCAGCATGAACGCGGCCGCCTACATCGGTGTGCAGGCCATGACGATCGACGCCTACACCGACGCCGCCTCGCGCACCGATGGGGCCGAGATTGACGCCAGCATCTACTCTGGTTTCTTGACCGATTTCTGCGCCTACTTTAGCAATACCGATGTTGACACCAAGTGACAGAGAATGATTGCGGAAGCCAATCTTGAAGAGTCCGAGGTTGAGACCATGAAATTTGGGCTCTGGCTCGCATGCTCTTTGCTCAGGTTTAGGCGGGCAGGCTTCTGGTGCTGGCGCTTGCTGGAAAGCTTCTCGTGCTGGCGCTTGCTGGTAAGCTTCTTCGCTCAGTTTTGCACTAGCGGAAGTCTGTTCGTTGGTGGCATAATTTTGAGTGTTGTCCATTTGATTAGCATCACACTTATCTGAATGATTGGCCATGATTTAGAACACCGTTGCGAGGGGGGATGCATTCAGAATAGCCATTGGACAGTGCGTTGTACATGGTCGGATTACGACATATTCGCAGCGTTTTTCGTCGCCTATTTCACACTCGTGTCACAATTGCGTGCAACGAGCGAACGATGTTTTCAGGGGCACCACCGGTGGTTTTGGCCAGGCGTATTAAACTCAGGTACTCAAGCGGGCTTCCATCTGCTCACTGTGCAAGTTAGTCATTGCTGTCGGTTCTCGTAACTGCCGTCAGTTCGATACCAAGCATGGTCAAGAGTTGTAGTGTCTTCCCAATCTCACACGTTGGTTTGCCTCTTTCCAAATCTCCGACGAAACGTGGACCCAACCCACACGCACCAGCGAGGTCGACCTGAGTCATGCCTAAAGATTTTCGATGTTCTCTGACGAACTGAGCCAGGTCATCTGCGGAACTAATTGCTTTTATCATAGCCTTACCATTCCGCCTTCCCGTACGGTAACAATAACATGACACGGGCGAAAATAGGGGCAAAATCTTCCTTAACGGGAAGATTTAAAAACAAATACTTCCCGTTAAGGAAGATTTGCAGTCAATAAACCCGGGAAAGCAGAAAATATTCCCGTACGGGAATATGGTTTAACCCAAAATCCCGCCATACTGGCTCCAGAAGCTACCCTTCAGACTGTGGGCTTTACGCAGCTGGCTGACATAGTCGGAGTGAGGCACAAGGTCTTTCCAATCTGCGATTTTCTCAGACATGGCATCGAGCTTGCGCAAATATCCAACACCGTGATGATAAGACTTCGAATAACCTTGCTGCAGCAGTTCATCAAGCACCACTCGATACAAGAAACTGGCCATGAGGTGGCGCTCGTTGAGTTCCATTGCTTGAGCAAGAGGCAAAATGTTGGCGTACAGACTTGAACAACTTCTAGGCCTGCACGGCCTCTTCATCGTGCATATCCAGCGCCTTGTAGACAGCGAGCCCCCTAAACTAAACCAGCAGACAAGCATCTGTACCGGAAGCAACATTACAAAGTCCGCCTGGGTATAATCAAGTATCGCTCCGGAGCAGACATGTCAGACCTCGAGCCCAAACGGAAGCTAGAACACGACGAGAAAGCCCCGGACAGCTCCAAAGGCCGGGCATTCGACACGGGAACGCGCAATGTAGAGTCAGCACAAGTAAAGGCAGCTGAGAACGCTAATCCAGATCGGCACAACGGTAGCGCTGGCGGCGACCAGGAACACTCACTTGAGATTGTTGGATTTGGTGCGACGGTGTCTCGCAAAACGCAACTCACAGAAAAAGACTTGCCCAAAGCACCGACTGAACAAGAAAGTGACAAATCGTTCTACGCGACTGAATCTGCAGACAAAAAGCACCTAACTCTCAAAGGCGGCGTTGAAGAGGTCGTTATCACGCCCCAAGCGATTTTGGAACGTATCGGCTCATTGCCGCTAGATAAACAAGCGCAGATCGTGGGCACGGGAATAGTGACGTTCCAGCAAGAGCTCGACCACCAGAAGTACAGAATATTTGTAGGAGCAGTCGCAGGCTTCGGCGACGCCGCTGTGAGCTTGACTGAAGGGGTCGAGAATCTCGGAAAATCGGTTAGCGCAGTGGCAGAGTTCAGCAGGGAGCTGGCGACTAACGATCCTGCTGCGCTAGGCAAAGCAGCTCAAGCCAAAGAGGCAGCTGGAAAATTGTTTGTTGGCTGTGTGGGGCTCTTCACTATTGCAGACTCATATCTGGGCGATGTCGGTGCCACTGGTGATTATGCCAAACCTTTCCGCGACATAGCATGGCTCGGACAGAAAATTGACGAGCGCTGGCAAGCGATGAGTCCAGAAGAAAAGACGAGAGTGGTTACGAAGGCAGCCACTGAAAATTTGGCCGGACTAGCTGTTGGTCTCGGCACAGCAAAGCTAGCAAAGAGTATGCACGTAATTGAAGCGCTTGAGCAGTTAGGAAAAGACGCGAGCCAACTTGGCGGTGCGGCAAGAGCGAAATCTGGCAAGTTTATCGAGAGCATACTGGATGAGTTGCTTCCTCAGCCGATGGGTGTTACTCCTGAGGGTCATTTAATGCCCATCCCGCGCACACCGAAAGATTCATTCGTCGAAGTCATAAAACCAAAGGCGCCGAACGAAAATATAATGCTTTCAAAGGCCGATGATATCGGAGAGCACTCTCCACGAATGAGTGATGACGTTAAGCCGCTAAGAGATACGGAAAAAGACATAACAGCAGCCTTGGAAAAATTTCCACCTTCTGAAAAGTTTGCACTGGAAATCAAGAGAATAGCTGACTCGCTAGACGACGAGGAGTTAGGCTTTCTCGCAAAGAAGGGCATCCAAATTACTCCCATTCGACGCATGACGGATTTGTTTCCCGATGATCTACCCAGCATGCTTGGATGCTTCGATAGAAACCACAAACGGATTTTTCTAGCTGAGGAAGTTTGGTCTCGAGAAAGTTGGATCAAAAACACTGATGCGATGTTTGGAATTCGTCATGAGTTTGGACACGCTTTCAATGCTCTTACCGATAAATTTGGGATGTATTTGTCTGAAAGTAAAGAGTTTGTAGCAGCGTTTAAGTCTGACTACTCAAAGCTTACTCCGACTCAGATCAAGGACATGCAGCTCTTCACAGAGAAGCGAGTTACCTGGGAACAATTACGAGATGAGATATTTGCTGATATGTATGCTCATTCTACAGGTCTAACAACTAGTAATCCTGGTTCGATAAAAATGAAAAATGCCTTCCCGAATTGCCTGCGCTTAATGAGAGAGGAGTACTAGTATGGACGAAGACGACAAAGCGAAAGGAAGATTGGCCCGATTAACAGAGCGCTTAACAGCTGGTGCTTCGCCTACACCAGAGCAAATTGAAGACTCAAAAAAAATTCGCCAGGCAATGCTGGGCACAGCCAGACAATGGGCCGAAATGCTGCCAGGCCATATTATTGCAATCGATATTTCACAATACTCTTTGGACGGAAGACAGAGCCATGGCGCTTCAGAATCAGCGCCAGGAAATTCCAACTACGAAGAGATTCGAGCGCTTCACAAACTTGAGAAACCCGGCGATTCAAGCACGGTCTACAAACGCTACCTCAATGGCTCTTGGGTTGTAGTGGAAAACTTGGATTAGATCATGGCTGTCAAAATTATACGTTATTATGCCAAACCTTTCCGCGACATAGCATGGCTCGGACAGGAAATAGACGAACGCTGGCAAGCGATGAAATCTTTGCAGATATGTACGCGCATTCAACTGGTATCACGACGAGCAACCCAGGTTCTCTCAAAATGAAGAGAGCATTTCCAGCCTGCTTACGCCTTATGAAAGGATCACCACGAAATGACTGACGAAAAAGATACAAAAGATCCTCTAGACGACTTGATTGAAAGGTTTCTGGATGCTCCACGAAACACTCCTGAACAAGTTGAAGAATCGAAACGCAATCGGGAGGCGTTACGAGGCACAATACGGCAGTGGGCTGAAATGAAGGAAGACGGAACAATTGCCACAGATATCTCGCAGACTCTTTTGGATGGCACATGCGCCCATGGCAGCTCATCTTCTGCACCTAGCGATGCCGACTATGAGGCGCTGCGATCATTGCACAAACTTACTAAACCTGGTGACGATAGCACCGTATACAAGAGACTGATACAGGGCGTTTGGACGGTTGTCGATGATCTGGATCAACAAATTTAGCTCAAGCGTAAAGAGATTTGCGCAAACGTCCGCGGCTTTGTCACGAGAAGGCCCGGGAAGGATGCCGCATGACTGAAGAGAAAAAGAAAGGGCGATTAGCAAGACTTTCAGAAAGAATTCTTGCCGAACCGGACAACACACCAGAAGAATCGGCACGTCTAAAAGCGGAACGCGAAGCACTCTATGGAACAGGAAGTCAGTGGGCTCAGCTTCAGGATGATCTTTCCATAACACAGGAAATTTCACAGTGCACGCCAGATGGATCAATGGGTCACGGAAATTCAGTATCAGTTCCTGGCAATGACGACTACGAATATCTACGCAAATTACACAAGCTGGAAAAACCCGGCGACGCGAGCACCGTTTTCAAACGATTTATTGATGGGGCATGGGTCGTTGTGGAGGACTAATAAGGCACTTGTGCGCTCGAATGAAGGCGGTATTCGATTATCCAGGGAGAGCAGTTATTGGTTCAACCCAATATCCCACCATACTGTCTCCAGAAGCTACCCTTCAATTTATGGGTTGTGCGCAGCTGGCTGACATAATCGGCGTGAGGCACAATGTCTTTCCAGTCTGCGATTTTCTCAGACATGGCATCGAGTTTGCGCAAATATCCAACGCCGTGATGATAAGACTTCGAATAACCTTGTTGCAGCAGTTCGTCAAGCACCACTCGATATAAAAAACTAGCCATGAGGTGGCGCTCGTTCAGTTCCATTGCTTGAGCAAGAGGCAAAATATTGGCATACAGACCGCGTTTAAGAGGCACCACATGTTGCCAGAGATATTTCTCGGCATCATCAATGCGTTTACCATTTAAAAGAAAATGAGCGTCGGAGTATGTCACGCCATGCATGGCAAAGATTTCAGACATCTCTCCCTCGATGACCTCTTCACGCTTACTTTCACCAATAGCCTGCAAAAGCGCCTCGAAATTTTCTTCGCTGCGCACAGACTTGAACAACTTCCATGCCTGCGCGGCCTCTTCATCTTTCATGTCTAGCGCTTTGTAGACTGCGAGCAGCAATTTGTTATATTCGGTCTGACGATTGCGGGTAGCGTCGACCTTCTTCAGCAAGGCAAGCGCTCCGGAAGCGTCGCCGGCGTCTAAACGCAAACGCGCAATTTCGCAAATGTCTGCGGTAGACAATGTGCTGCTACCGGCAAGGCGAGTTTGCTCGAGCAGATCGAAATCTTTGATTTGTATTGCCAGCGATTCTAAAGCATGTGACCACTTCGCTTCAGCACTAGGATTACTTTTAACAGCACTCTGCATTCGCTCAATCAGCATGCGCAGTTTTTCATCAGGAATATATTCAGCAGCACCAGCGAAAATATTCCAGCGAGAGCCAATTTCGTCCTCGTCATAAAGGCGGAACAGCTGATGACAGAGCCACTCTTTGTCGGTACATCCGCTGCCGTAATCAATAAGCAAGTCAACTGCATCGTTTTGAAAAATGCGCAAAAATGTGCCGTCGTCGCGAACGTTATCGAAGACATAGTGATCGTTTTCAATAAAGAGAGAGGTCAATCTGAAACCTTCAAAGCTGTCGTGCACACTACGACTGAGATCGTGCAACAAAAATTCGAGTCGCTGAATAAAGAAAATTGGTCCGGCGATGTCGGCTTCTTCGTCGTAAACGCAGTTGGCAATGCGCTCTTCTATACGAGCAATATTGGCGGAATCATCAGAGACTATTCGCTCAATTGTTTGGTCTGCTTCATCTGTGATTAATGCCAGTTCGAGGATGACATCAGCGAGAGCCTCGGCGCCAAGTTCGATCAGTGCAGCGCGGCGATCGTCATCATTTGTCTTCATTGGTTTCCTTATGGGCGCTAAATTCTTATGGCAGGCGCTCTGATTATACAGGGCTGGTCGCCAGAAAGATGTCAGCAGACTCCGGTACTCGGCTACCTGCACTTTAGGCGCTACCATCGGGTGCCAACCATAGAGGGTCAAAGCCAGAGGTCAACGGCCGTAAAACGGATTTAACGACCACGGCAAGTAGAGCACTTCTTAAGCTAGTTTCGTAAGCAAAGAGAAACCAGAGTATTCCCCAGCCCTTTGAAGCAGTATGCGGATCGAATTCAATTACTAGCTCTCCCCAGCTAAACAAAAGGCCACAGACGATCGGAGTGAACACCACCAAAAGAAAGTTCGAGCCAATTCCACGCGAGTTTACAACCACTACCACAATAGAAAGTTCACCAGCAAACATCGTTGCAAAACAAACAGTTTAAACGCTGTTGTTTAGCCACTTGGATGGTTGCATCAATTCTGCTCAAGTCAAACCAAGACAGTTTCAAAGTCTGACTATAGAAATGGCAAACAAGCCTTATAATTAGTGACAACAAAATTGCACTTCAGAGTTCCAGCCAAAGTTAGAAGTAGAAATGGGCAGCTATCTTGAAATCAATGACACACTTCAACTCACAATCGAACAGGGTTTTCCAAGCAACTTCTTAGATCTAACCAAACACACTCAAAATCCTGTTTCTTTACTTGAAGTAGAAGATACTCTATTTGAATTTCACGGAAAGAAAAGCGCTCGGATATTTCACTTAGACCCTGTCAGAGTATTTCTTGTCCAGAACATTGACGACAAATGGCTATTTTGGGGGAAGATTTATATTCAATCCCAAACTGTTTCAAAAGTGCTAGACCAAAACGGCAACTGGCTGAACAAAGAGTGGCAGACTTCTGGAACGTATAAAATCATTGACCTATACGAACCAGAATATCAGCGAACATTTACCATGAGGGAGTCACCCGAAGGCAAGAGTTACTTCTAATATAGCTCGGGCGCGAATTCGTGAAAAAAAGTCGAATGTACCTTCACGCCACGAAATAATTCACTCACTACAGACTATCTTCCCCTCTTCGCCACTCCCGCCAAACCATACTTGCGAAGCGTATGAGCCTTGAACTTTGCCAGCTGCGCATCGAGTTCCTCGATGCGATTCTCTTTGACGAAAGAAGCTATGGTGTCGCAACGCTGCTCCATATCAACGATGTATTCGTAGCGCCGAGTGTCAGAAATTGCATAATGAAATCTATCAAAAATCTTCAACGCGTTCTCGTAATGACCGGCTGCGGCGCAGGCCATTCCGGTTTTTTCTAACTCATAGATTTGGCGGCTGTCATGAAACTGCTCAAATAATTCGGCAGCCAATGCGGCTTGATCAGCAATGGCATCGAAATAAGGTTCCATCTTGTTGTAAGCAAAGTCGACAAGCACATCTGCACAATCGGGCTCGTACCTCCAGTACATCTGTGAAGCTGGAGGCTTGTACAAAGCCCCATAACAATTTGGAATTCCCAACTTCTCCGGAGCGTGCGACACATGCAGCCGACCACTGTATGCCACTAGAGGCCAGAGAAGCAATCGCACCTCGAATGTGCCCTTCGACGGAGCAAGAAAAAAACCTCTTACACTGTGACCGAGAGGTAGGTAGAAGAAGTAATTTCCCTTTTTGGCAAAATGAGGTAACCGTGCAGAAAGCGCATCAAGCAACAACTTATGCGGTGTCTGCCGTGCTTCAAATCTTGCACGAGTGAGTAGCTCGTTGAAGGTAATCAACAACTGCTTAGATGACAAAAATTGGCCGGCATAGACGAGCGCGTCGAAAGACTTTGCCATAGTGCTGGCAAGACCCGCAGCTAAGCACGACGACATTGCATCATCGCCATAGTTGAGCGTGATTACGATGCCTCTATCGCCAATCTGCTCGCGACCGACCGGTATGTATTGAGAAGTAACATAATCGACGAAAATCTCGATAGCGCCGTTATAGCTGCCCAATTTCATGCGCGCCCAGCCACGATACTCGACTAGCTCGTAAGACTTCAGCAGACCGATTGGAATTTGATTGTGGTCTAGAGCCTTTTGCAGGTCGATACGGCTAGGAATGTCTTTGATGAAGATGTTGAAGAATGGCATGGGGGCTCGGTGATGAAATTAGCTACCTATCGCAAGAAATCGTCGATTCCTTGAATAGCTTCAAGAGCATTCAATGGAATTGAAATTGAATCAACCGAAGCCAAATAATCTCTTGGATTTACTCGAATGAGCGTCTTTGATCGCTTCTGACACTCGACACGCACAGTTGGCACGGCGAGTCCGGCACCAAATTCGATGGCAACCACATTCTTTGATTTGAACTTGGCAAGCCACTCTTCGTAACGGTCTTCATGCTCAACAGTTCGCATAGGCACCCAAGCATCATCTCCAAATAAAAGAATATTAGGACGAGCAATCGCATCACAATTGATGCAGTTGGGCAATGGGCTTACCGCACGAAACTCAGTTTCATCAACATCTACATCAATTCCGTCGGCGGGCCAAATGGCCGGTCCGCATGCCAGGCCACGTGAGCATTGCATAAAATGAATCGAGCCATGCACCTCATAGATACGCTCACGTGCGAAACCTTCTCGTTCGAAGTGGCCGTCAATGTTGCTCGTAAAAACAAAGTATTCTCCGACAATTTGTTCAGCCCAGCACTTGAGAATCTGAAACCCCGCGTGCGGGACAGTTGCACGATAAAGACTTAAGCAATGGCCATAGAAGCCCCAGGCTTGCTCAGGGTCGTCTCTAATCAATTGCGGGCCTGCAATTTCTTGATAGGTGCGGCCACGGAACGGCGGGTAGGCTTTCCAAAAACCAGTCGTCCCGCGATAATCTGGCAAGCCGGAGTCGACGCTCATTCCCGCCCCAGCACCGATGAGCAAGGCATCAGCACGCGAGATTGCTTCTGCCGCACGTTTCAACCGTGCCAAATGGGCCTCTATCAAATCTTCCTTTCTAACTTCTGCTTGCATGGCTTAAGCTCCTTTAGCGAACGAAGAATTGACGAGGAGATACGATTGCTGTTCTTACTAGTGTATAACATCTGCGATAGTGTTAATTACTGCCCCCTGGGAAGCAAGTACTTTTGAAATGACAAAAGAAAACTTTGTCCTATACTGGAACGGTAGAGCAGCTTTTCGGAAGGGAACTTTCATGCTGAGGTAACAGATAGCCAATGCGAACAATAAACCCCATATCAATAACAGCTGAAGGTGAATATGCGCCAAATTTGCATCGCTACCGTATAGTTTTCCAAAGCGAGAAAGGCAATCAGGAATTTACCTTTACAGTCAAAGATGAAGATATCATCGGTGCGATATGGGATGACGATGAATTCTGGAAAATTACTTGCGAAGATCCCAAGGTGACAGACCTAATGCAGGCGCTTCTAAATTTTCACGAGGCTCGACAACAACTATGAAGCTTCGCGGTAATCAACACCAATGCTAACAATGACACCATTAGCAGTAATAGCTGAAAACGAATACGAACCGGGATTTCACAGGTATCGTGTGCGATTCCTTCATGAAGGCAAAGCATTTTGGCCTTGCACGAAGCACGGCGCCAAATCGTTTGAGGCAGCAGACTAGTTCGGGGAACCGATGTCAGATAGTCCAGCATTTCGATCTGCATTCAAAAAGGACTATGACCTAATAAGTGCAGAAAAAAAAACTCTGCTAAAACTGACGAGGAATTCTAAAGATGACGGATGAAAATCAAGCAGAAAACAGGCTAACAAAACTCACAGAAAGGCTGCTTTCTGGTCCGAGAAATACGCCAGAGGAAATCGCTGAATCTAATGCCATCCGCAAGGCGCTAGCTGGCAGTGCGCGCGAATGGGCACAAATGCAAGATGACCTATCAATAGCTCAGAACCTAATCGAATGGATGCCCGATGGAAGCAAGGGACACGGAGCCTCAGTATCAGCCCCAGGAGACCCTGACTACGAAGAGCTATGCAAACTGCACAATCTCCAAAAACCAGGCGACGCAAGCACCATTTTCAAAAGGCTGATAGGCGGAGTTTGGGTAGTAGTTGATGACCTTGATTGAGGGCAACATGACTCAGCCAGAAGGAGAGCAAAAACCAGAAGACAAACCGAGTAGATTATCTAAAGAACAGGTGATCTGGTTAAACTGTCTAATCTTGGCACTCGTTGTTGGTCGAATTGGTATGGGCCACTATACGTTTGCCAATGAGCAACTCGAGCGCTATGCCACGATCATTTTGGCACTCCTTTTCGTATCTCTTGCTGTTATCGTGTCCATGGGCCCTAAAAGCAAAATTCGAATAATCAGTTTGGTACTGACAGTGCCGATGGCAATAATTGGTTCGATAGGCGGTTGTCTGGCAGCGATAAACTGGGACTTTGACGAGCACCCAGACGGGGTTGGTCTAATTGCCAAAACTGAAGATGTGACTTTCGAACTAGTCTCCAAATTCGACGTAAGCTACGATGAGATTTGCAGGCAGTGCATAGAACTGCGCATGGTGCGAACTGTCCTTAACGGTCTTCTAAAAGAAACTGAAACTTTAATCGAGGTTCGCCCTGCCGAAGATGCCAAAGCCGAATTGATCGACGACGGCAAAAAGATTCATTTTACCTCACCAGCTTTACTTGGCAGAAAAGCAATTGTGCGCACCTTCAGCACCGACTGGGTAGAAGCTCGAAAAAATGGCTATGAAATTATTGAGCTTACGAAAGAAGAACAAAAGAATTAAACCAACGTTGATTACTTATGCCATCAAAAATACTACTGCTAAATAGACACTACAGAGGCGTTTAGCGCACTCATCTAAGCTCCACTTTGAAGTATCTTCCTGGATGAGACTTAGTCGCTTTGGCAACTTCGTCGACATTTAGGTATCCTGCCTTCTGAATACTGAGGCTTGAGCAGCGCCCGGGATAGCCTGAAAAGCGCACGGGACAGCTTGAAAACGAGAACGATCTTGCATCTTTGACACCCATCATAATCAACGTGCCGCATCATAAACGTGCCTCACCATCAGCGCCTTCAATTACATAGCCAGCTCCGACCACAGTTTTTATGAAGTCAGCTTTGCCCAGTCGTGCTAATTTTTGCCGTAAAAGCTTCATCCAGGTTCGCACAGTATCAACAGACGCCTCGCTGTCAGATGGCCAGGCCGCACTCATCAGCCGTTGCGCGTTATAGGGCCGGTCTGGATGACGCATTAGAATTTCAAGCATGGCAGATTCTTTGCTAGTCAGCTGTACTTTCTCGCCATTAGCTGTAACAGTGCGCTGCTCGATATGAAAAGCGACCTCGCCAATTCTGATCTCTTCTTCTTTAAGAACCAAGGCCCGGCGCATGACACTGCGCATCCGGGCAAACAGTTCGCGAAAGTCAAAGGGTTTAACCAGATAATCATCCCCACCAGAATCAAGAGCTTTCTCCTTGTTCTCCAGATCGCTTTCACCTGTAAGAAAAATGATATAGGCCTCTCCGCGACCCTTGCGGTATTGCTGGCATATCACCAAGCCTGTCATGTCCGGTAAATTCCAATCGAGCAGAATCAATTCATATTCGTAGTTGGCCAACATCTGCAACGCGTCGCCACCGCTAGTGACCCACTCTAAATCAAGCCCATGGGCAGCAAAACTCTCCTGAACTTTAGCGCCCAGAACCAGATCGTCGTCTACAAGAAGATATTTCCCCACATAAACTCCCAAATTTCATACCGATTTCATACCCCCTAAATTACATTGCAATCGTTACCAAATTGCATTAGTGAGGACTACAGATGAACAGAAACGAAATAAATGACAACACCACTAGACCTGAATCGGTCGATGCCCCCTTTTCGAGACTTGCAGCCGAAGCGAGCGACCTCTCGTTAAGCAGTAGCAACGCTGCCAATGCATCAAGCAAGCGAAGTGAGGAAAGCAAAGAATTTACTAAATCTGGCACCCTTCCAGACTTGCAACTAGATTTTGGAGCAGACAGCTCGAATTCAGCCAACACCCCAACCCCACAACGCAGACCTAGTGGTGACTTTACAAGCAGCTCGGCTGACTCAGCGAGGCCTAATAAATAGAAGGCCAGCCCTCGGCAGTGTAGAATCAACTTCTTTATCTCGCTAATGGGGATTGCTAATCTTTTGGATGTCACACCTGACCTTAGTAGTATCAAAATTAACCATTTCAAGCCGAGCTTTTTGCGCATTAGGATTTTGCACAAGGGTCTAGCTCTTGTCCTAATTCCGCTGATAATCAATTGTGTATGGATCTTCATGCTAAATGACGCTCTAAGCCGAAATCAAGAACTGCTGGAGCAAGAACGCTACCAATCGCGTCTGCTCTTTCTCATGAACAGCGCCATTGTCGAATATGGCGTCATCGTGGGTTCGGCAATGAACTTTCTCGCGATTCAACGTGAAGACTATCGCACAAAAGCCAGGCTTCACCTCAATATTTTCAAACAGAGACTGAATACACTTTCTCAAACGACTGCAAATGATCCCGAAAATCACAAGTGGGTTGAAGGCCTGCAAAAAGACTTAGACAGCCCGTTTAGTATCATCGAAACTTTCAAGCCCTCTAATAATTCTTCTGATTATTTCAAGGTACTTTCCTCAATTAAATCGTTTCGTGTTTTCAGTCAAGACGCAGGAGCGCGAAACCAGCTCATGCTAGACATCTTAAACAGCAAGGGAGAAGAGCTGGAAAAGATGCGTGAACGCGATAAGCACGCCAGCGCAAAGGTACGCACCATTGTCTACACAGGACTCGTTCTCAATTTCGTCGTAGCTCTGATCATGCTCTTCTTATTTATAAGAAACATCACGTCTCGGCTTACAATACTTGTCGACAACGCCAATAGACTACCAAAGAATTTATCACTATCATCAACAGTCGGAGGGCAAGACGAGCTCTCTGAGCTTGATCTAGCGCTACACGAAACTGGCAAACAATTAACAGAAGCAACAGAGTTTCGCAGAACGCTGACTCAGATGCTGGCACATGACTTGCGCAGCCCACTAACATCATCGCTGATAGCAATTGACCTATTAGAACGATCAGACAGAGAAACTCTTAGCGACTCAGGCCATCGGCAAATTACCTCGATATCTAAAGGCTTGAATCAATTGCTCGCCTTAATAAACGACCTGCTTTTGATGGAAAGCCTAGAGGTAGGAAAGCTAGCCATAGAGTTAAGCCCTGAAAATCTCAAAGAATTGATTCTTACAGCAATAGAGACAGTAAGTCCACTGGCACAAGTAAAACAAATTGAGATAATAAGCAAAGCCGATCGCAATTACTTGCTCGTTGATAGAGGACGCGTCTTGCAAGTCTTAGTCAATTTGCTGTCGAATGCGATCAAATTCTCACCAGTTCGATCTCAAATAATAGTGAATACAGAATTTAGCGAATCGTTTGTCAAAATCACTATCAGTGACCAGGGTGTTGGCATAGAGCGA
>CAJXZK010000035.1 GCA_913063055.1 uncultured bacterium | reverse complement strand
CCCAGGCCCTAAACCTGATTACGATAAAAGCAGCAGAGGCCGTTAATATCGCCGAAAAAACGGGTTCAATTGCAGTAGGTAAAGCAGCCGACCTGGCAGCGTTTCCTCTCGACAGTGTTTTTTGGCAAAGCGAGCACGATCAAGAAGCCATTGCCCGCAGACTCTTAGAGTGCGCACCAAACGCTAGCGAGCTGATGGTAGACGGCAAATTTATAGTTCGCCAGGGCAAACTATTAGCCGATACCTAGTGCAAGAGAAGAGATTAATCTATACTGATTTGACTGATTTCACTGAATTTTGATTTGTAATTTCCAGAAAAAGGGTCTATTTCAAATGGCAGGACGCACGGACCACATATGTAGCGGAAGAACTTGTATGTTCTGTCGTGTGCTGGACAATCCACAAAGAGCCAAGCTTGCGGGCACAAGAGCCTTTATGGACAACCAGGTAATTGAGCGAGTGAAAGAGCTTGAGCAGCGCTCACTCTTGACTGCTGGTCAAACTAATTTATCGAGCGCCAATGGCGAAGAAATCGAGAAACTAGCTCTGCTTGACACCCTGACTGAGCTTTATAATTCGCGTACTTTTATCAAAGAAGTCAAAGACGAATTGAAGCGCGCCAAGCGCTATAAGCGCCCTGTCTCTCTTTGCATGGTGGCAGTTGATGGCTTTAGAGATATTCAACGTTCTTATGGCGCTCTTACCTCTGACGCTGTCTTGAAAGTAATCGGCGGCGTACTACGCGGCGCTGTGCGCGACGTTGACATCCCGGCCCGCTACAGCTCAGAAGAATTTGCCATTATTTTGCCCGAGACCAACGCCTCTGGCGCAGCCATTGTTGCCGAGCGCATTCGCAATCGCGTCGCTAGCCATGGCATCACCCATAACTGGCACAACCTAAAAGTGACTACCAGTGTAGGCTTAGCCGCCTTCCCTACCCACGCCAGAGAACACGATGAGCTTCTAGCCCGCACCATTCAGGCTCTAGAACTAGCCGTACAGCGCGGTGGCGACCAGGTCATAACAGCCTAGACCAGCCAATAACAATCAATATAAGAAGAAATTTCAGCGCTTAATGGCGTCAAAGCTTCACGCCAAGGCAGAAGAGAAGGCTTTCAAGAGCACTTTTACGCTAGAATTTGACCTTCGTAGGTCATCATTTAGGCTGTAATTTTTAAACCATGAGCATATTCGGACAAAAGAGCGGTTCCCACAAAGGCAGCTCCAAAGATTTCTTCCGAGACTGGAAACCCTTTGCGGTTTTGGCAGTTTTGGCCTGGTCATTGTTTTCACTCTTTCAAATTGTGCCAGAAGGCAATATTGCAGAGTGGCAAAGGCTTGCCAACCTCACCGGTAACGATCTTCAAGTAGAAGTTCTAAAGCGAGTTGAGAAGATTCCTGGCTGGGACAAGATGAACAACTACCAGCGTGAGGATGCAATCAAAACCGAATATGACAATGCCGGTATGGGCAACAATATTCAGGTACTGGCGAACTACAAGGGCTACGCCCTTTTCACCAACCTCAAGCTTGGTCTTGACTTGCGTGGTGGTAGTCAACTTTTGCTCAAAGCCATACCAGCACCACCAGAGGTGCCAGAAATTACGCCTCCAGTGATGGACGGTGTGCTCACTGTTATCAACAACCGCATCAACAGCCTTGGTGTTTCCGAAACACTCGTGCAAAGAGCAGGCAAAGACCGCTTAATTGTGGAACTGCCTGGTATCAAAGATCCACAACAAGCAAAAGATCGCATCGGCACCACAGCCATGCTTGAATTCAAAGAACTCGACTTCACCTCCGAAGGTATTCCTTATTGGAAAGCCGTCGGCCTCACTGGTGCAGACTTCAAGAGAGCCCAGGGTACGCCTACAGCCGGCGGTACCTGGCAAGTTGACTTTGAATTCAAAGATCGTGGTGCTAAGAAATTTGGTGAACTAACTTCGCGCCTGGTTGGTAAATGCATCGGTATTTTCCTTGATGGCCAACCTACTGACCGGGGCGCCGATGGCCGACCTGTGCCAATCGAAAGATACCAGGGCGTGCGCGTCAACGAACCAATCATGGGCGGCCGTGGCCAAATTACAGGCAGCTTCTCCCGCGATCAAGCCGTAGATTTAGCTCTCAAACTCAATGCTGGTGCTCTACCAGTGCCAATTGAAATTTTGGAAGAGCGCACAGTGGGAGCAACCCTGGGCCAAGATTCGATTCACAAAAGTCTAATCGCTGGTGGTGTAGGAATTGCTGCAGTTATGGTCTTCATGGTAGCGATTTATGGCCTACCTGGTCTCATTGCTGACTTAGCTCTCATACTCTACACACTGGCTACCCTGGCCATTTTCAAGACAGTGCCAGTGACTTTGACTCTGGCCGGTATTGCTGGATTTATTCTCTCGATTGGTATGGCCGTCGATGCCAACATTCTTATTTTTGAACGGACAAAAGAAGAATTGAATGCTGGAAAAAATCTCTGGGTAGCTGTAGAAAACGGCTTCACCAGAGCGATGTCGTCAATCTTTGACAGTAACGTCAATAGCTTGATTGCTTGTAGTGTGTTGATGCTTTTTGGTACGTCGCTAGTCAAAGGCTTCGCCGTTACCCTGGCGATTGGTGTGGCAGTCTCGATGTTTACAGCGATTACCGCCACTCGCACTATGTTGCACTTGATTCCATCAAGCCTCGGTTTGTTTGGCCATAAGACTGAAAAGAAAGCGAACAAAGTTTTGACCAAGGAGGCCGTATGACAGGGGCAAAGAGCAAAAACATAGTAGATATTGTCAAATATCGCACTCTCTGGTTTGCCATTTCATTGGTTTTAACCGTGCCGGGTATTATCGGTATTGCCGCTTGCTTTGCCAAGTTTGGCGCACCACTTAAGCCGGGCATTGATTTTACCGGTGGTTCAATTCTGCAATATCAATTTGAGAAGCCAACTACTTTAGAAGCGGTGCACAAAGTTTTAGAAGAGTCTGGCTTGACCGGCTCACAAGTGCAACAAACCTATATTGCTGGCAAAGAAGCTGTGGTAATGCGCACCAAGGCTATCGACAGTGAGCAGCAAAAAACTCAGCTAGATGCGAAATTAACTGAAGCCCTCGGACCGTTTAAGGCCATATCAGTCGATAAAGTAACAGCAACCATTGGCCCAGAGCTACTCAGCAACGGCCTACTAGCACTGCTGGTGACCTTTGGCGGCATGGTGGCTTATATCAGCTACCGCTTCAAATTTGACTATGCCATTTGCGCCATTGCCGCTTTAGTGCACGACGTGCTCGTGCTTTGCGGCATATTCGCCCTCTTAGGCCTGGCTTTTGGCACCGAAGTAGACAGTTTGTTTATCTCTGCAATTTTGACAGTAATTGGTTTCTCGGTTCACGACACCATCGTTGTTTTCGACCGAGTAAGAGAAAACGCCAAGTTTGTTGGTAGCAAAGGTATCGATCCAGTCACAAAACAAGAGTTCAAGAAAACCTTTGGTGATGTCGCTAACGATAGTGTCAATCAGACCCTTGCTCGCTCGCTCTATACATCACTGACTGTTGTGATTACCCTGTTATCGCTCTATCTACTTGGTGGCAGCACCACTAAAGACTTTGTTCTAGCCATGTTAATTGGCATCATATCTGGTACTTATTCCTCCATCTTCAACGCCAGTTGTCTATTGGTTTGGTGGCGGGAGAAAAAGCAACAAAAGCGCCTACCGGCTGCAAGCTGAGGAGCTAACGAGCTAGGAAAACAATGACACATCAAGAACCTTTATCTGAAGAACAAAAATGGGAGCTACTGACGCGCCCAGAAAAGCTCGGCGAGTTATTGCTGAAGCGCGGCAAGATCTCACTGACTCAGTTAGAAGAGCTCATTGAGGAACAGAATCAGTCGGGCGAGCCCCTGGGCAAACTGATTCTTGCTCGCGGCTTAATGACAGGCCAAGAACTTTTGCAAGCACTCGACATGCAACATAAAACCGACCAGGTGATAATTAAAGCCCTGACTGAGATGTATCAACATCATTCTAATGCTGAGGCTAATGCTGAGGCAGAAGCTGAAGATAAAGCTGACGACAAGTAATTAACGGCTTTTTAGGCCATTAGCTAGTCTTTGCGATACCAGCGTAGATCAACTTCGCTTGTCACAACCATACCTTCAACTAAATTGGCATCAAGAAAAGGCAAAAAGGCGGCAATCTTTTCATTGGTATCAATGAACTCAACCACAATCGGCAAATTGGTTGAAATATCGAGAATTTTATTGCTGTGCACCGTGTGGTGGGCGCCATAGCCTTCAAGCCCGCGCCAGACGGTTGCTCCAGCAATGCCAACTTTTTTGGCCTCTTGCACAAGCCATTCATACAAGGGGCGATTGCCATGCTTGTCGCTTTCGCCTATGTATATCCTGAGCAGAACACCCTTACCTGTATTCATTATTTCCCCAATCTAATTACAAAAGACGCGCCAAAATCGTACCGAGCCAGACAAAGAACAAACCCAAGACAACTTGCAGCACAGCATTAGCCGTGGCGTATAAAAATTCTCCGCTTCTAATTAGCTGCAGTGTTTCATAGCCAAAACTAGAAAAAGTTGTATAGCCGCCAAGAATGCCAATCAAAAAGAAAGCGCGATATTCAGGCTGAAGCAAGTTTTTGCTCTCAGCTAGTTGAGCGAGAAAACCAATGACGAGACAACCGCTGATATTGACAACAAAAGTGCCAAGGGGAAAGACCCAACCATTGCAGGCTTTCTGCACCGCCGTGGAGGTGAGAAAGCGCATTAAGCCCCCCAAGCCAGCACCAATGAAAACGAGTAAATGAGTCATGCGCTTAGTTTAGATTAGCTGAGGGCAAAATCAACCTCCGCAGGCAAATTAATCTAGTTTTGCCGAGCTTTAGCCAAAGACGGCAACTGTATGGCCAAGACCAGGGCCGAAAGCAAGGCAATGGCGGCACAGGTGGCAAAGGCAGCCAAGGCACCATAGTGCTGATAGAGCAAGCCGGTGAGCAAACTAGCAGGCAAGAGCGCCAGACCAACGGCAAAATTGACGATACCAAAAGCGGTACCACGTAAATGAGTCGGTGTTAGCTGCGAAACCAGGGCCGAGAGCACCCCCTGCGAGAGACCGAGATAGAGACCATAAACAAGACAAAGCAAAAGCATGTGAGACTGCTGACTAACCAAAGCAAAGCCCAGGTAAGTAAGAGCGTAAATAAAGAAAGCCACAGTCAACAAACGACCGTGACCGAGCCTATCTGAAAGTATTCCGGCCGGGTAGGCACTAAGAGCATAACTAATATTTATGGCCACAAGCACCAGGGGGCAGGTGGCAATAGACATACCGCAATCTCTAGCTTTCAAAATCAAAAAAGCGTCAGACGAATTAGCCAGACTAAAGAGAAAGACAGTCGCCACCAAGAAAAAGAATTGCGGTGGCATCTTAGTTTTATGTTCAGTCAAAAGCTTGGCATCAAACAATTTATCGCTACTCAAGACGCTCTTGTGCGCTGGTTCTTTGACGCCAAAGTAAAGCAAGAAAAGCACAGCAAAAGCAGGGACGAGAGCGACAGCAAAAGCCAGTTGGTAGTTACTCTGAGTCAGCCACATCAGAGCCAGAGCCATAAGAGGGCCAACCACAGCGCCAACCGTATCAAGCGACTGTCTTAGACCATAGGCACGCCCCCGATTAGATGAGCTAGTGACATCAGCCACCAGTGCATCTCTTGGGGCGCCGCGAATGCCCTTACCTACCCGATCAGCCAAGCGGGCAACGAGCACAATGAGAACAGAATTAGCAAAAAGAAAGAGCGGCTTAACCAGAGCCGATAGACCATAACCCAAAAGCAAAAGGCCTTTGCGTTTGCCAATGCGGTCGCTCCAGGCACCCGAAAAGATTTTCAATATTGATGCCACTGTCTCAGCCAAGCCTTCAATTAAGCCAATATCAATGAAGCTGGCATGCAAAACCGAAGACATAAAGTTCGGCAAAATTGAATGAATTAGCTCAGTCGAAACGTCGGTGAGCAAACTAGCAAAGCCTAAGATCCAGACTGTTAAGGGTATTTTCTCAGCCACTGGTTTAGACATATTTTTCTATCTCTAAGTCGACACTATCACCCAGCTTCCGTGCCAAAATTTTGTCAATGGCGCCTCGCCCCTTGCTATTTTGAGCTTGAGCTAGAGCCCAAGCGGCATGTTCCACAAGAAGCAAATCGTCTTCGCGGGCAGAAAAAGCAGCAACCTCTTCTACAATCTTCTCACTCTCGGCATGGTGAGCAGCCAATTGATTGCCCATCACCACTAAAGCATTGCGCACCAAACCACGGCGTTTCGGCCTTCTCAGGGGCGAAAGCTCAAAGCGCTGAGCAAAACTCTGATCATCAAGATGCAGCAAATCGGGCAAATTCAGATAGTGCCCCACACCATTTTCAGGTGAAAATTCTGGCCACGGTGCCGCTCTTGTTTTACTGTTATAAGGACAAACTTCCTGGCAGATATCACAGCCATAGACCCAGTCACCAAGCTGACTACGCAAGGGCAAAGCTATGCCACCCTTGTTCTCGATGGTGAGATAAGAAATGCACAAATTAGCATCCACCATGGCCGCTTCGGCACCATCTTTAATAGCATTAGTCGGACAAGCACTAATACAACGCACACAGTTGCCGCAGGTTCCAGTGTATTCAATATCTGGCTCTAGCTCAAAATCAACAAACAATTCGGCAATAAAATTGTATGAACCAGAAAGCTTTGGCCCAATCACCAGCGAATTTTTACCGACGAAGCCAAGACCATGACGGCGAGCCAGAGCTTGCTCATATAGTGCGGCATCATCGGTAACAGGCCGCCTGGCTATCTTTCGCCCCAACTCTTTCTCTATCAAGGCGCAGAAGTCGCGCAACTTACTTCTGATTACAGCATGATAATCTCGCCCCACAGCGTAGCGCGCTACCCGCCCCCAGGAGCCGCTTGGCACCTCTGGTGGCTGGCTAAAATAGCTCACTGCGACAATAATGACACTTTGAGCAGCAGGAAAGGTAAGACCAGGTGTCACCCGCCTTTCTGGATCACGCTGGAGATAGGCCATATCGGCAGAATAACCCTGATCAAGCCAATGCTGGTAATGCAGGCGCTCTTGAACCAGCGGGGCGAGGGAACCAATCTGCACTAAATCAAAGCCAAGCTCGTGGCCAATGGCCTTCACTCTATCTTTTAAGTGAGCCATCTTAAAAGCCCTTCAATTTGACAGAACTGCTACCTTGAGAAGTCTATACTAAAGTACTCACCCTCTCACGACCTAAAGGCCTAAAGATTCGCCAGTGGTAGAAAAAACTCTTACTATCGAAGATTTTGAATACGATCTCGACCCCGCTTTAATTGCCCAAAAGCCCTTGGAGCAAAAGGAAAATGCCCGACTACTAGTAGTCGAAAGAGCGAGCGGAAATCTTCAGCATAAGCACTTCTACGACCTACCAGGCCTGCTTAAGCGTGGCGACTTACTGATAGTCAACGACACCAAGGTTTTGCCCTCACGCCTAATTGCTAGGCGTAAGTCAGGGGGAACAGTGAAGCTGCTGCTGCTCAAACCGCAAACAAATAATATTGCTGTTTGGGAAGCTATGGTGACGCCAATAAAGCGGCTCAAGCCAGGCCAAGAATTAGAAGTCACTGATGAAAACGGCAAAGTGACAACCATTGTCGTCAAAGACATTGTCTTAGGGCCAGATGGCTTCAAACGGCTACTGGTTGATTTAGGGGCCAAAGAAAATGTCTACAACCTCCTTAGCAGTGTTGGCTTTGCTCCCCTGCCACCATACATTACGCGCGACTACCGCGCCGATCCAAGTAATGCTAGCGAAAATAGCCATCGCAAAGAAGACCTGTTTCAGTATCAAACAGTCTTTGCTCAATCACCAGGAGCCGTAGCAGCACCCACAGCTGGTCTACATTTCACACCGCCGGTGATTGCAGCGCTGAAAGAAGCTGGCATTGAAATTGCTACGCTAACTTTGCATGTTGGTGCGGGCACCTTCAAACCAATTGAAGCCGAAATCGATGAACACACCATAGAAGAAGAGCTATACACAGTTTCAGAAGAAACAGCAGCGACAATCAACAAGGCCAAGAGCGAAGGTCGACGTGTCATTGCCGTTGGCACCACAAGCTTGCGCACCCTCGAAACCGCTGGTGCTAGCGGCGTAATGAAAGCAGCTGACAATCAAAGCACTGCGTTGTACATAAAACCAGGACACAAATTCGCCATAGCCGACGCCATGATTACCAACTTTCACTTGAGCCGATCGAGCCTGCTGGTGCTGGTTTCAGCAGTAGCGGGCAGAGACTTGATTATGAAAGCCTACAAAGAAGCAATCGCCGAACGCTATCGATTTTATAGCTACGGCGATGCCATGTTGATTATATAGACTGTGATTCTGTCAGGCCTTATTTGATAGATCGGGCCGATTAAGGCTTCAAGACACTATCAAACATCAGTGTCATGAAAGCATCAAGAGGCACTGTATTCTTTGTAGTCTTAGCGCGCATAATAGCGCCATGCCAACCGCTCTGGAAGAACTCAGCCATCATGTTATGGTCAAACTTAGAGCTAATGAGCTTCGCGTCTTGCCCTTCTTTAATACACTGAGCAAAGCGTCCACGCCAGCGCGAGAGCACTTCTTCTAGTTTGGCCCGAAGCACTTCTGATTGATCAGACATTTCTTGGGAAAGATTACCCACGAGGCAGCCATTGCGACATTGATTTTCTTTGAGGGCTTTGCGACCAGCATTGCAATAGGCTTTCAAACGCTCTAGTGGATTGAGTTTGCGATCTTCAAGAAAGAGCTTGAGCTTCTCTGTTTGAGCAGTGTCGAAGTGATCAATTATCTGAGTAGCAAAGTCTTCTTTGCTATCAAAGTAGTAGTAGAAAGAACCTTTTGGCACACCAGTTGCTTCAAGAACTTCTTGAATGCCAGTGTTGTTGTAGCCCTTGGTCACCATGATACAGGCGCCTGCTTCCAACAAAGATGTCTTAGTTACTTCTTTTGTACCGCTCTGCCTGGCCATAAGCTCTCTCCCGCTGCTACTTTCCATCTACTCTATAGCTTCATAATAGACGAGTCGGCTACTAATCGTCAATCTTATTTATGCCGGGCTATTTTCAGAGCTAAATCGCTGTCATTGCCACGAAGCCGTTATGTAGATGTTATTTAGCAGTCGTAATCTCAAACTCTAAGGCCAAGTCCCCCGAATCCCGAGGCATCAGAAATGACTAATTTTGAGAGAAGCAACAACGAGCCCAAATCTATCAACGAGAAGGCCCGTGACATCATTAAAGAGATGGATCAGACTGGTGACCAACACGCTCAAAAAGCGGCAGAGATGCTGAGAGCAGAGTTTTCCTCGCCCTCAATGAGCAGCGACGAAAAGCGCCAACTAATTGCCGCTATCAATAAGGGCGAAGACAAAGGAGTAGGAGCAGACCTTATGGTGGCCAGCTCCACCTATGCCCAGATGCGTCAAAATCCCAAACTAGAAAATCAGTTATATGTTCAGTTAACGACAAAAGACCGACCACTTGGTGATTCACCTTGGCACGGCGCTCCCCTTTTTGTTGCTAAAACCGAGCCTGGTATGAAGTCAATTACCCCGGTTAGTGAAATGCAAAATCAAGCTATTCACATTGCCCGCCGCATGGACGACGGCAATCTTCACTTAGCCGCTGAAGAACTAAGAGATGCTGGTAGAAAAATGCAATCGGCCGACTTTGAAAATCTACTCAAAGAAGTTGCTAAACAAGAAGCAGCAAATGTTGGTGGCGACCTGGTTCTCACTTCACCCTATGTCAAACCAAAAAGCCCTGAGCAGCTAGCAAAAGAAGAAATTATGGGCAGCACTGAAGTAGCAAAACCAGTGGTGAAGAGCTGGGAAATTTACCGCACACCAGAGCAAACAGCCAAAGAACAAGCAGCCTACAAAACCACTAAATCACCACAGTTTGAAACCATCGCCAAGAAAACAGATGGCCTGCCAGACTTCAAAATCGTAGCTGGAGATCCTAGACTTAGTTTCTAGTACTTAGCTTTTAAAAAATTTCGCTAGCCTTCTGGAGCAAAGGCAAAGCCATTGCCGCCACGCTGCTGCACAAACTCGCAAGCTAAATCGGCTCTGGCAATGATTTCGCGTGGGTCTTCGCCATGCACTGGATAATAGCCAATGCCAAAACTAAGAGTAACAGGAATGCGGTGCCAATTATGCTTGAGCTCAATTGATTCAAATTTCTTGGCCAAGCGTTCGCAGAGAATAGCGGCACCACGACCGGGTGTTTCAGGAAGCACAAGAATGTAGCGATCGTCTGACAGGCGAGCAGCCATATCAACATCAGAGCGAATACCGTCTAGCAAAAATTGAATTACAGAAAAAACTACAGTATCAACAGCCAGCTCACCGTAGTTTGGCTCGACATTGTCAAAGCCATCGATGCCACAAATAACCACAGTAGTAGGTCGGTTATAACGCTTAGAGCGCTTCAACTCACGGGAGAGTCGGCGCATTAAATAGCGGAAGTTATAGCAACCAGGAAGACCATCATAGAAGGCAATAAGCTCAAGATCTTCTTCGCAGATGGCATATTCGTCTTCTTCACGCAAGTGCGAAAACAAATCGGGTTCATTTGAGACCTTGCCATCAGCAGCGTCTTGCTTATTGCGAGCATCAGTAAAAACAGAGTTGCGCACGTTCGAAAGACTACGGTGAAAAATACCGTCTCTGACGAATGTTCTATCGGGTTGTTGACTAGAAGGCTGTGCCATATCAGTTATTGAAGAGCCTTAGTGTGAGACTTGACTGTCTTATAATGTCTTGTAAAGTACAAAACCGAAGCGTAGATGCAAGCCCCAGCCTGCCCAAATTGGTAATACCCAAATTACCTTGGCTATAATCGCACAAAACCGTCTAATTATTAACCAGGGTATCGGGATTAATCAAATAGAGTCGCACCATATTCAGTGCTTCATTGGCGGTGCGCCAGCGCACCTCGGCCCGAGGCAACCTCGCACCTAGCTTGAGAGTGCGGCTAAAATAGCAATCTTGAGCGGCCAGACCCAAATAGACAGTACCGACAGGCTTCTCTTCAGTACCACCACCAGGGCCAGCAATGCCAGTTACACTCAAAGCAATGTCGCAGCCAGAAGCTTCCTTCATGCCCCGAGCCATAGCTTCAGCGCACTGCGGACTAACTGCGCCGTAAGTTGAGAGCAACTCACTACTTACGTTTAGGAGCTTTTGCTTAGACTCGTCGCTGTAGGTAACAGCATTGAACATAATATAGCGAGAACTTCCGGGTACATCGGTGAGCCGTTCACTGACCAGTCCTCCGGTGCAAGACTCAGCCGTAGAAAGGGTTAAGCCCTTGGCGATCAGCAGTTCGCCCACTGTCGACTCAAGACTGGCATTATCAACGCCGTAGCAGCGATAACCGCTCTTACTCTTAATTTCATCAATAACCGGAGCAGCAAGTGCCTTAGCCGCTTCTTGATTCTCAGCTTTAGCAGCCACTCGTAAACGACATTCCCAGCGGCCAGCATAAGGCGCCACCGAGGGGTTCGATAGTTCCAACAAATGAGCGAACATCTCAGCCAGAGCCGATTCACCAATACCAAAGTGCTTTAATTCTTGCGACCAAATAGTATTGCCAGCATAATTTTCGGCCAAATAATTGTAGGCCGTACCTTGCCACATGGCCTTTAGCTCCGAAGGCACACCGGGAAAAGTAAGGACGGTCTTAGTCATGGCAGAAGGCGTAATGCCAGCATGGGCAAGGTTTTCAGGACTGAGACGCCAGACAACTCCAGGAGCTGAGCCCACTGGATTAGGCAAGATACCCGCCCCCAAAGGCCGCAGGGCTTGCTTCTTATTGGTTTCAGGCATAGGGAAACCACGGGCGACAAAAAGGCTCGTGATAAAGGCTAATAGCTCCTCATCCATTTGCAAAGGAGCACCGAATAGAGCAGCGAGGCACTCGGTGGTGAGATCGTCGGCTGTGGGGCCAAGACCACCGGAGGTAATCAAGACATCAGAGCGCTCAAGAGCCTCTTTCATGCAAGCCTTAATTCGTTCGGGGTTGTCACCGACAGTGACCCGGTAAAAACAATCAAGGCCCAACAATGCTAATTGCTGAGCCAAAAATTGAGAATTTGTATCGAGCACATCCCCAAGCAAAAGCTCGGTTCCTATGCACAAGATTTCTGCTCTAGCCACAACTGACCTTAGTGGTGTCCGGCGGCAACAGGTGCATCGGCTTTATTAACGTCGTAATTAAACATGGCCCAAACGCCGATAGACAATACAGTGCAACAGAAAGCGACCATAAACATAATCATCCAAACTTGGGACGGGTCTGTGTGTTTCTCTGCGCTCATTTCCCTGTTGATCTCCTAGATATCAAAAAAACTTTCTCTCAGTATAAGCACTTGGCTGCCTCACTTCCAGACTAGTTTTGTTACAACGGCCGCGCCAACCAAGCCAACACTTTATCTTTATCGAAAGGCCGGTCTGATGGCTGCATTGCCTGCAGCAAGACAATTTTATCGCCCTCGATAGTACAAGCGATTAAACCCTCATAAGTTTCGCCGGCTTGATCTTTCAGGGGGCCTTGCACATAAGTAATTGTCTTACCGTTGATTTCTGTTTTGCCTTTGCTAGTAATAGATTGAAACTTGGCCCAGTTCGTCGGCGTCCAGATTCCCATATCGTAAGCACGATCAAGCTCTTGCACGGCGTCTAAATCTTCGCCCTGATAACGCCAAAAAGAAACCTGGGTCTTATCTTTGGGGTTTTCCAGAAAAATCACGGCTTTAGTGAGTTTAGCCGCCATAACCTGATTGAAGCCAGGCACTGGTACCGGGTCAGGCAAACCAGTGATGAAAGTGGCAGTTTCGCGCATATATTTTGGGTCAATTGCTTGCAAGAAGAAATTGCGCATCGCAACAATGCCAGAAGCAATACCAACGGCGGCCGCCACTATTACCAGAGCAGAAGCAATTGCCAAAAGCCGGATTGGCCCGCTAATTTTTAGTTTAGGCGGCCCGGCCATTGGCAATTCAGGCTCAGATACAGGCACAGGTATAGGTTTAGGTTCAGGTACGGGGCTTTCCATCTCTGGTTAGTTCATAGCTACGTTGTAAGCGCGCAAAGTATTGCTCAGCAACATGGCAACGGTCATAGGGCCGACACCGCCGGGAACTGGAGTAATCAAGCTAGCCTTCTCAAAGGCTTGGTCATAGGCAACGTCGCCCACCAAGCGGCCTTTGCCGTCGGCGGTTGCCACGCGATTGATTCCAACATCAATAACTACAGCACCAGGCTTGACCCAATCGCCTTTAACCATCTCGGCCTGACCGCAAGCGGCCACTAAGATATCGGCCTGGCGACAGACTTCTGGCAAATTAGCGGTCTTGCTATGACAAATAGTCACTGTGGCATCCTTCTGCAAAAGCATCATGGCCAAAGGCTTTCCAACCAAATGAGAGCGACCAACGACTACGGCCTGCTTACCCTTTAAACTGACCTTGTGCTGCTCTAGTAGGCGCATTACACCAAGCGGGGTGCAAGGGAAAAGACCTTTGGCGCCTTGCATAAGCAGACCGGCATTGACTGCCGTTAAGCCATCCACGTCTTTAGCTGGGTCAATCAAAGCCAGAATTGTGGCCGATGAAATATGCTCAGGCAGAGGCAACTGCACCAAAATTCCATCTACGGTCTCGTCTTGGTTCAATTTTTTGACTGTGTCAGCTACGGCCTCAGGGGCTACATCGGCGGCCATTTCAATAAGAAAACTCTCAATGCCGACAGCTTTACAAGCGGCGATTTTGCTCTTCACATAAGCTTTCGAGGCCGGATTTTCACCAACCAAAACCACTGCCAAACCAGGCTTGCGACTTTTACCCTGGCTTGCTTCCGCTACTGCAAGAGTCAATTCGTTCTTGACTGCCTGGGCAATGGCCTTGCCGTCAATAATCTTGTTTACGGGTTCTATTGGTTCTATTGACTCTACCGATAAAGTTGATGAATCCATTGGTGATCTCGCAGTTAGTAGCTTCAGAAGACCATCAAATTTATCAGAAATGCTTAAAGCAATTGCTTAAGTTGACTACACCAGAGAAAGTATTACTGCTCTCGCCAGAAGCCAAAAGCCTCACCCGCTCGCCTTCTAGCTCACCAACAGCAGGGGCCGGCGGGCTGGCAAGTACAACTCCAATTTTCTTAAAAGGGAAGCTTTCACCCGCCAGAGACTGAGCCTTGAGCCAATCGTCTGCAGAGATAGTGGCCACTAACTCATAGTCTTCGCCACCGTAAAGAGCCCACTGGTATGGATTTACCCCGCTTGCCTGGGCAAAGCTAGACATAACAGTACTGCGAGGAATGGCCTCCAACTCTACTTCTATATCGACTTGCGATTGCTCGGCAATCTGCCAAAGGGCATCAGCGAGACCGTCACTGGCGTCCATCAAAGCACCACGACTGCCAACTAAGCGCACTAGGGCCAGAGCTTCAGCCAGGCGAGGCTGGGGTTCAAGGTGAGCGAGAAGCAGCTCCTCACGCCCTTCCAGCGAAGATGCGCTGTCGCCTTGCAGCAATAGCTCTAAGCCGGCAGCACTCGAACCAAAAGTGCCAGTTACCACCACCACATCGCCAGGCTGAGCCCCACTGCGCAAGAGCAAACCGCTTTCATGGCTCTCGCCAATGGCAGTAACATTGACGACAAAGTGCGGCCCCACAGTAAGGTCGCCGCCCACAATTTCTGCGCCAAAAGCCCTGGCACACTGAGTGAAGCCAAGATAGAACTGCTCTAGACTTTGCTCTAAATCGGGGCAAGCAGCTGGCAGGGTGAGGGCCACAGTGAGATAGCGTGGTCGACCGGCCATGGCGGCAATGTCAGAGAGGTTGACAGCACAGCTCTTCCAACCCAACTGACGCCAATTGGTGAAGTCGAGGCGAAAGTGAGTGCCTTCCACTAGGGTGTCGCTGCTCACCAGCTTGCCATCAGCCAGAACAGCGCAGTCGTCTCCGATATAGGAGCTTCCTGTCCATTCTTTTATCTTCTTTACTAGTACCTGTTCTCGTGTAAGCATAGCTACTGATCAAAATGCTACAATTTGGCGTAAGACGTTAGTTCTGCGTGGTGCGGTTATGAACCCAGTTTTGCAAATATTTGACGGTGTTTTTCAGCTACTCAGTATGGCACTATTTTTATGGTGCTTGCTCTCATGGTTTCCCAACATCAACTGGAAAGATCAGCCATTTGTCACCCTCGATAATATAATCAAGCCGGTGATTGCTCCCATTCAGCGTATAGTGCCGCCCATAAGTGGCTTTGATCTCTCGCCCATCGTGCTCATTGTCTTACTGAATTTCGTTCAAGGCATGCTGCACACGCTCCTGCACTAAATATCTAATTTTCAAGTCAAATACTGCCCTTCAATCAAAGAAAGCACCGAAAGTTCTCAATGCAATCTAGACGCTCATTTCTCTTTGGCTCTCTTTCATACACCTGCGGCACACTGCTTCTCATAGACCAATTGGCACTAGTCCCGGCTTTTGCTAAGAAGACGCCGCGCAGTCAACCGACACTGACTGGTCCCCATTCACTATCAAGAGAAGACTGGGCACCGGCCATCGTGCCAGATCATGTCGGCATAGCAGACAAAGGCTACCTTTGCTTTACCGATGAATTCGGTCGCTTAGCGGTTGTCGATATGCGCAAACCAGTCACTGTCAAAACCCCAGTGAAAGTAGTAGCGGAACTAAATGGCCTCGGCAATAAAGTAGTTGACTTTGCCGTCACTCCATTCGCTGCTTACGGTCTTACCTACCGCGAAGGCGACCAATCCGAACCTGTTGTCGACTTAGTTACAGTGTCGCTGGCACCAATAGAAGCACCATCAATAGTCAGTGATATTCGCCTTGGTCGCTATACCGAAGCGGGCAGTATCGTTGCCAGCGGTGACTTGATTTGCGTTAGCGGAGTGAGCGCTGGTGGAGAAAATCTTGTCTCTATATACAGTGCCCCAAATCGCCGCAGCGGCAAAGAACCTGTATACATAGCTAGCCTATCAGTGCAGCTCCCCGTGCGGGCCTTAGACTTAACTGATAAGCAATTGACAATTCTTTCCTCCGCCAACGGCGGTGCCAAATCGCAAGTTGACATTGTCAATTTAGTCAGCCCCGATTCTCCTGAAATTCAAAAATCACTGATCATTGAAGGCGACTATCGCGTTGTCACTCGCTTCAAAGATTTGATTTTGATTGCTGGAATAGACGGCACTAAAGCCAATAAATTTGGCCAAGCAAAAATCATTGTCACCAGTGGCTCTCCGCACTTAGCCAGCAATATCACCCTTGAGCCCTTAACGGCCATTGAATCAGCAGCCGCTCAAAAAGATCGCTTCTTGGTGGTTGGCCGCAACAAGGGTGAGCGCATAGTAATTTCGCTCACCATCGACAAAGGTCATAACTTAGCCCGCGAACAAGTGCTCAATATTCCAGCAGCCAAAACCGACAGCGGCAAATCAACTTCAGTGGTCATGCGCGATCTAACAGCCTATGTTGCCACCGGCTGGTCTGGCGTTCAGCTGCTCACCCGAGCAAAAGAAGGCTGGGCAATTACATCTTCATATAGCATTCCCAAACTGGCAGCAGCCGGAGTGGCCGTGTGGAAAGACCTGGTAGTCTTAGCTGGTGCCGAGCTACAGCTCTACCACCTTGGCCGACCCGAGCGCCCGATCATGATGAATTCAGCGGCACCACAACAGGCAATCAAAGCCATGGTCGGTGCTGGAAGTTTCATTGTTTGTCTATCAAAAGACGAAATTTCACTGCGCAAAATGGAAAAGCTGCAAACTGTAATTACAACTAGCAAGCTCTCAGCTAATCAACTTTGCTTTGATGGCAGCCTGAGCCGAGCCTATGCCATTAAGTTCTTAGAGAAAACCACTAAAATTCAACCAGTCAAACTATATTCTGACAAACTCGAGCTTCTCAAATCATTTGAGGTGCCGGGCATATTCAACCGCTGTCAGGCCAACAAAGGGCAGCTCATGCTCGGTGGCTTGAACGATATAGTTATCTATGGACCACGCAAAGCCGGCTCCGAAACTAGCAACGAGACTAGTACCGAATCTAGTGCCAAAACAGCGCCAGCAAGTAGCAGCCAGGCCGATGGCAACAATCCGACGCTAGAGCAATTGAGCGCTAGACATTTTGAAAACCTAGCTATTCGTGATATCGCCTTTGGTGACGATGTAGTGGTGGTCACAGCTATCGATCAAAATTCAAAAGGATTTTTCTTAGTACTGCAAAGATACGATAAAGACTTGCATGTACTTGGTTCAATCGACTTGCCTCACGACGGCCTCGCCATCACCTGCCAGGGCAACCGTGCCGTGGCTGTGGGCCGAGGTCTTGACGGCAAAGACGTAGCCACCATAATCAATTTTGAAAAGACAGCAGCACCGCAAATAATTGCCAACCTGTCTGTCATCGAAGGAGTCTCAGCAGTAGCAATAAGAGATCAACTAGCCGTTCTCGGCGGTCGCGGTCTTGAAGTATTGTCATTGAGTTAGATAATAACCAGTAGGAAATAGTTGTGAAACTAAAAGCACCGGCGCTGACCACTCAGATTTTTATTGGTCTAGCACTAGGAATTTTTGTCGGCTGGCTCTCGCCGCAGGTGGGAATGGCCTCATCACCTGGGGCTGATATTTTCCTCCACCTGATCAAAACAATCATTGCTCCTCTGGTTTTTTCTACTTTAGTAGTAGGAATTGCCGGTGGTCACGGGCACGGTGACAATAGCCTCTCAGCAAATAGCCAGGGCGCATTTTCAGTTGGTCGCGTTGGCCTCAAATGCCTGATTTATTTTGAATTGATTACTACCTTCGCCTTAATCGTGGGCTTAGTTGTGGTCAACGTTTGCCAACCAGGCGCCGGTATCAACTTAAGCGCACTCAATGCTGGCGAGGCCCAGGAGCTGCTGGCTAAAAAGCCCAGTGCTGGCGATCTCATTACCCACATTTTCCCCACCAGTATTATTGATTCGATGGCCCGGGGCGATGTCCTGCAAATAGTTGTCTTCACTATTATCTTTGCTCTAGGAGTAAAGGCAGCCCGCGCTACTCAAATAGTAGACCTCTGCCAGAGCCTGGCGGAAGTAATGTTTAAGTACACTGGCTATGTCATGAAAGTAGCCCCACTCGGGGTGGCCTGCGCCATGGCCAGCACCGTAGGCAAACATGGCTTGCTCGTGCTCTTTTCACTGGGCAAATTGGTAGGCACTCTCTACCTCGCCCTGGCCATTTTTATTATTGGCATACTCGTGCCCGTTGCCCTGTTGGCCAAAGTGCCACTAAAGCGATTTGCCGCTGCTGTAAAAGAACCCTTCTTGATTGCTTTTTCGACCACAAGCTCAGAAGCAGCATTACCCAAAGCCCTGCAGAATATGGAAGCTCTTGGGGTGCCCCGACCAATAGTCAGTTTTGTCTTGCCCTTGGGCTATACATTTAATCTCGATGGCACTACCTTATATCTTTCATTAGCTGCTGTTTTCGTCGCCCAGGCAGCTGGCGTGCACATGCCCATTGAAAAGCAAATATTGATGCTGCTCACCCTCATGCTGACAAGCAAAGGTGTGGCCGCTGTGCCACGGGCATCTTTAGTTATTCTGGCCGGCACTCTCGCCACCTTCGACCTGCCTTTAGCCGGCGTAGCCTTGATTTTGGGTGTTGATACCCTGATGGACATGGCCCGCACCTCAGTCAATGTCTTAGGTAATTGCCTGGCTTCGGTAGTAATGGCCCGCTGGGAAGGTGTCTTCGAAGAAAAAGAGATTCAACCTCAGGTAGAGCCAGCAGCGGCGACTCTAGTTTAGATCTGAGACTCTAGTTTAAAGCTGGCATTCTCGTTCAAATAAGCGATTGTGGTTTAGAACTGCGATTGTGGTTTAAATCTGCGAATTAAGCATTATCTTTCGTGGCACGCTATAAAAGTGGGTAGATCCATATCATGCTGCTACGGTTTAAAAGCAGTCAACGCCTTTGGAGGTTTATTTGATGAGCTCTAGCGAAACGTCAACTCGTCGGCGGTTCCCGCGTCTTTGCTCCAGTGCTTTCGAGCACCCCGCTGACAGGCAGGCTCTGGAAGCACTGAGAAAGATTCCAGGACTCGATAAGCTAGTGCGCAAAATGCTTGAGCTGGGCTGGGAAAAAATTATGCGCGTGCAACTGCTCGGCAGTGCGGTTCATATCACCCCCAAGCAATGCCCCCGAGTGTATAAACTCTTCAAAGAAGCTTGTGAAATTCTCGATGTACATGAGCCCGATCTCTTTCTTGCTTCAAGCCCCATTGTCAACGCTTACACTTTTGGCGTAGAGCGACCATTTATTGTTATTCAGTCTGGTCTGGTTGACTTGCTCGACGACCAAGAGCTTATGGCTGTGCTTGGTCACGAACTCGGTCACGTTAAGGCTGGCCACGTGCTTTATCGCAGCTTAGCAATGATGATTATCACTGTCTTCGATATGGTCGTTCCAATTCGCGGCTTAGCCAATATTGCCCTACAAATTGCCCTCTTCGATTGGTCGCGCAAATCAGAGATGACAGCCGATAGAGCGGAGCTGCTTGTAGCCCAAGACGTGAGCATCTGCCTCAATGCCCACATGAAACTCTCAGCTGGCTCGAAAACAGTATTTGAACAAATGAGCTGCCAGGAATTTCTCAAGCAAGCCGACAGCTATGAAGAAATGGATTACAGCACCCTGAACAAAGTCTACAAACTCATGCAAGAGTTGTTCAAATCCCATCCTATTCCTGTATTCCGTGCCAAAGAAATCAAAGCCTGGTCTGAAACCAAAGCCTTCAAAGAAATCATGGCCGGCCGCTATCCCACCACCGATCAGGAAGTGACTCTGCGTGTCTGCCCTCACTGCACAAGTAAGATTGCACCGTCCTTCTTCTTCTGCCCTGACTGCGGTAAGAACGTAAGAATTTAAGCCGTTCATTCAAATTTCGGAAAATCAATTTCACGGGTCATGGGCGCGTTTGAGGCAACTAGCTTGTCTGAGCCTAAATCGCGTACAACGTGATCCATAATATTCTCAATGCGCACATAGCCTCTGGGCGTGCGGTTAGCTCGGCTTTCTAGCACGGGAACCCGCTTGAGGCCGTGCTCACGCATAGTTAAGAGCGCCAGCAGAGTAGTATCTTCAAGGGTAATAGCCACAGGATCTTTGACCATAATTTCTTTCACTGTAATTTCAGCCGCTTTCTTATCTTGAATAGCTGTGGCCACGTCAATGGCAGAGAGCAAGTCAGAACGAGTGACGATGCCAACTAAAAGCCCGGCTTTATTGACGACACAGCAAAAGTCTAAACGGTGCTTATTAATGCGCTCAATCGCATTCTCCACCGTACTTTCTGGCTGCAACGGTGCCCCGGGAAGGGCATCGGTGACAGAAGCTAAGGAAATAGCTCCAAGCACATGCCTGTATTCATCAAGGCTTTTAGGTGAAGCTCTTCGCTGTACCGCCTTGGCCACCGCATCGCGCAAAGGTGATAAGGCAAGAGAAATCTGACTAAAAATACTGCGACCAAGAACAACTACTTCTACATCAGTACGAGCCCTGACACTGGCATTGCGCGGTCGATCATTGAGCAAGGCTGCTTCGCCAAAGAAGTCACCGGGACCAAGAACGGCAACCACCTCGGGGTCAATATTTTTAGTATCACCACTAGTATTATGGCTAGCGTTACTACTATTACTAAATTCAGGCAATTTTAAAACTTCTACTTCGCCTTCTTCGATCATGAAAAACTCAGCAGCAGCGTCACCTTGATTGAAAATAAAATCACCAGCGGCATAGAACGCCCGAGAAACTCGCTTGCTAGGATCAGCCCGCAAATGCGCCAAAGTACGAGGGAAAATCAAGTCGCAGCCCCACTCAAGGCCGACTTTGATTTTTTGCGAAATCGAAGGCAACTTCATCAGATAGACACCGCGCCATATGAACCAGCCGATAAAGCCAGAAATATGCAAGCCTGAAATTTCAGCAATAGCATTGCGCCCGCCAATCGAACATAACTGCCCTTGCATCTTGAATGAAAACGGTCTAGTGGGCTGCCCCTGCAAACGCCGGGCAATATTGTCGGCCACTTGCACCCCCTGACGTTCAGCAAACTGCGCCACCGTAGGGCACAGCTGATTATCTAAAGCATTGACTATGGCAGCACAATCTCCAATGGCCCAAGCATTAGCATGACCCGGTATGCTCATATCAGCCTGGGCGGCAATACGACCATTTTTCTTCAATACACTAAGACGTTCTACAATTGGCAAAATACTGGTGCCGATAGTGCAAACAATTGTTCCGCCAGGTAATATTCTGCCGTCCCGCAAAGCAATACCATCCGGGGTGGCACGACATGCATGGGCATTGAGATAAATTTTCACCCCCGCTTCTTCCATTCTTGCTTTAGCGCGAAGACGCAGAGATTGACTCACTTCTGGCAAAATTTGATCACGCGAATGAATAATCACAACAGAGATATCTTCAGGCTTTATATTTTCAAAAAAGCGTAGACTCTTGTGCAAAAGATCATTGATTTCACCGGCCACCTCAACACCACTAAAGCCGCCTCCAACCACAATAAACGATAGATACCAGCGCTTGCGATCGAGATCATCGCAGACCTCAGCCTTCTCTAACTGTTGCATGATATGAGCCTGCAGAGCCAAGGCATCACCAATAGTCTTGAGGCCAAAGGCATGTTCGTCCATACCCGGCACAAGAGCTAAGTTGGGTGCATTACCACAAGCAATCACCACTTGATCGTAGTTCATCTGGCGTCTCTTGCCATCATGAGCTTCATACTCAACCAAACTATTATCAAGATCGATATTCAAGATATCTTCAGTGCGACACTGCACTTTGTGCAAGAGCTGCCGCAGAGGCGCCCCTACATCTTTGGGCTGAACTGCTGCAGAGGCTACTTCAGCCAAGAGCGGATGGAAAACCATATGATTTTCGCGATTAAAAACAACAATGTTATAGCGCTCTTCAGGTAGTAGCTGACGCAATCGCCGAGCGCACTTCACCCCGGCAAAGCCACCACCTAAAATCACTATATTTTGCTTGCTTTGTTTTGGGGCCATAACGCTAGAAACTTCTTGTCGGGGGCCACTGCAATCACTTTCAGGGGGTGCCTAAATCTGCTTCTTGCTCGTGGGCCTCAAGAACTGTTGCCCTATCCTAAACCTGCCCAGCTGGCCGGGTAATCTAACAGAAGGGTTAATTACCCCTATATTTCAATGCTATCCTTAAGCCTCAATAGCAACGGTCTAATACCCATGTCAAACCTCTGGATAGAATTTGCTCTTTGCGCCGCGGTCATTATGTTTGCCGGCACAAAGTTGACTTGCCACGGTGATGTCATTGCCGAAAAGACAGGCCTTGGTCGCAATTGGGTCGGCCTGATTTTGCTTGCCACCATTACCTCTCTGCCCGAACTAATTACAGGCATTTCGGCCGTTACCCTTAACGATCTACCGGACATGGCCGTGAGCGGTACGCTTGGCAGCTGCATGTTCAATATGCTCATTATCGCGGCCTTAGATCTGGTTTCAAGGAAAAGACCTGTATCGCTAATGGTGCACCAAGGTCACATGCTCTCAGCCGGTTTCGGCATAGTACTGGTGAGCTTTGCCGCTATCGATATTCTCTTTGGCAAACACTTACCAATATTGACTAATCTCAATTCGATAGATCCCTTGAGCATTGCCTTTGTTATCGTCTACCTCATTGCCATGAAACTAATTTATGCCTACGAACAAACGCGGGTAAAAGAATTTGCTGGCGAACTAGCCGAAGCAACCGAACCAGGCGCCACCTTGCCTAAATCAATTATGTTTTTTACTTTCTATTCATTGCTAATTGTGGTTGCTGCCTGCTTCTTACCTGAGCTTGGTGAACGCATTGCCAAATCTACAGGTTGGGGAGAAAGCTTCATTGGCTCTAGCTTCATCGCCATTACAACCTCTTTGCCCGAAGTCACTGTTTCGCTTGCAGCCGCAAGGCTGGGAGCATTCGATATGGCAGTAGCCAATGTTCTTGGCAGCAATCTCTTTAATGTGGTGATTCTAGCTGTAATCGACCTCTGCTATCTCAAAGCTCCACTCTTGCGTTCAGTCTCAGAACTGAATGTATTGACGGCACTTACCGCTGTAATATCAATGGCCATTGTCGTTATTTCATTGACCTATCGCGCCGAGAAGAGACTGCTATTCCTTGCCGGAGACGCCATAGCGATTTTGTTCGTCTATTTCTTAGCAAACTGGCTGCTATTTACAGTGCACTAGCTAGGGACAGAACTATTAGAATCGCTATCAACTACAAACAGTATCATCGACAATCTCACCATCGCGCATGCGAACAATGCGTCTGGCATGGTCAGCGGTATCTTGATCATGGGTAACGACAATGACCGTGATACCGTGTGAAACTAATTCATTGAACAAATGCATTGTATCTTCAGCGGTATGACTATCAAGGGCGCCAGTGGGCTCATCAGCGAGCAATATGCTCGGCTTATTTGCCAGAGCACGAGCAATAGAAACACGCTGTTGTTGCCCACCAGACAATTGATTAGGACGATGATAGAGGCGACTGCCAAGACCAACTTGTTCAAGCACTTGCACAGCTCGGTTGTAGCGCTCTACCTTCGGCACACCGGCATAAACCATAGGCAGCATAACGTTATCGATGGCTGTCATACTAGCCAGCAAATTGAATTGCTGAAAGACAAAACCAATTTTGGCATTGCGCACCTCGGCCAGCTGGTCATCGCTACAGCGCAAGATGTCAACCCCATCAAGGGAGTAAGAACCAGAAGTGGGGCGGTCTAAGCAGCCAACTATATTCATCAAAGTCGACTTGCCCGAACCCGAAGTTCCCATGATGGCAACATAAGAACCAGTATCAATAGACAAAGTAAGATTTTTTAGAGCATAGAGCGACTCACCACCCATTTCATAGACACGATTGATAGAACGCAAGTCTATTAAGCTAGCCATTTACTCTGACCTCAGCGCCACAATCGGGTCAAGCAAAGCCGCTTTGCGGGCAGGATAAATACCAAAGAACAAGCCGATCGCCAAAGAGACCAAAAACGATAGCACCACTGATGATGGCGTTACCACGGTAGTCCACTGCCCCAAACTACCGACCCAATAGGCGCTGCCAAGGCCAAGGAGTATGCCAAAAATGCCACCAGTCAGAGAGAGCACAATGGCCTCAAATACAAACTGCATTAAAATATCGCGATACTTTGCCCCGATGGCTTTGCGAATGCCTATTTCTCTGGTACGTTCTGTCACCGAAACCAGCATAATATTCATGATGCCAATGCCACCGACCAGTAGCGAAATAGAAGCAGTAGCTCCCAGCAAAAGAGCAAAGACCCCGGTAATAGATTGAGCCGTCTGCAAAATATCCATCTGGGTGCGAATGGTAAAATCGTCACCATCAGGCGATTGAATATTGTGCCTCAGACGCAGCAAGTTTGTAATTTGAAATTGGGCCTGCAGATCTTCGCCGGCTTTAGCTTGCACTAAAATACTTTTGACCGCCCGACCAGAAACAAGATTCAAACCAAACAAAGTCGAATAGCCCGTCTGGATAGGAATGAAGACTTGATCGTCCTGGTCTCCCGTAGCATTTGCTCCTTTATGCTCCATCACTCCAACAACAGTAAACAACTCACCGCGAATCAGAAGTTTCTTACCAACAGCAGAAGCACCAGAAAAAACATCTTCCACTACACCATCGCCGACGACACAAACACGAGCACTGTCATTAGCTTCTTGCACAGTAAAGAAGCGGCCCTGAGCAGTGTGAAAATTGCGAATATCCGGAAATGAAGGATCGGTACCAACAACCGTAGTCAGAGTATTCTTCTCACCAGCCTGAATCTGCAGAGAACTTGTATATTGAGCTGCTACATCTTCGGCTGCTGGACAATTTTCTTTAATAGCAAGTACATCTTCATAGGTAAGCGTAGGCGCTGTGCCCTGACCCATCGACACCCCAGAGGTGCCAATCGAACCCGGCCTGATATAAATCAAGTTAACGCCAAGAGCCTGAACTTGCTTCTCGGCTTCGAGCTTAGCGCCTTCGCCAATGCCCATGAGAGTAATTACTGAAGCAATACCAATGACGATACCAAGCACAGTGAGACTGCTGCGCAGACGATTGCTTAAGATGCCCTGCCAGGCAATCAGGAATAATTCAGCAAGACCCATTTAGCGACCGAATCCACGGGTAGAAACTCCGCCGCCAGCAGCGCCGGCACCACCACGGCCGCCTCGGGCCTGGCCACCAGCGCCGTAGCCTTCAGCTCCCAGTTGATTTTTGTTCAAGCCTTTCAAAACCAAGTCGCCTTCTTTCAAACCAGACAAAACAATTACAGTACGGCCAAGCGATGCACCGGTTTTAATTTCTTTGAATTGCGGCTCGCCTTTAGCATCCGGCACGAAAACACCAGCTTGCCCCTTGCGCGAAACCACACAAACAGCTGGCACTGTCAGAGCATTATCTTCATGGCCAACATTAAAGCTAGCGCTGACATTCATACCGGCAAGAAGCTCTTCTTCGGCATGCTCAAGCAAAGCAGCATGCACTTCAAAGGTAGTGACATTAGTAGTGACAATGGCAGCAGGAGCAATCTGCGTCACCCGACCATGAAAGACCTTATCAGGCGAAGCTGTGGCAGTAATTTCGACTTCTTGACCGACTTTGATTTTAGTAATATTGGCTTCTGATACTTGTGCCACCATCTCTAATCGCCCAGCTAAGGCCACTATTGAGCTAGAGGTAGCGGATGTAGTTGAAGAAGAAGTAGTAGGGGTAACAATAGCACCAGCATCGGCATACTTTTGCGTGATAATGCCATCAAAAGGTGCCAGAATGCGGGTATCGCGCATCAAACTTTCAATCTGAGTCAAATTGCCTTTGGCCTGACTGGCGCTATGCTGAGCAGCAGCTATATCTTCTCTTCTAAAGCCAGATTTCATCATGTTATTTTGCTGTTGAATAGTCGAAAGATCGGTCTCACTTTGAGACTTGGCCATTTGCGCCTGAGCTAACTCACTTTCTGCCGCCAATAAATTAGAACGCGAAACCCGCGCTTGGGTTTGAGCATTGATGCGATCTTGGTCTGAAATAGCACCATTGTTAGCCAAGAAAGCTTGGGTGAGAGCAAACTGTTCATCACGAGCCAGGGTAGCGCGAATGGCCTCCATCTGGGCCTTTAGCCTACTAATATTGCGCTCAGAATTATTGACACCCTGGCGGGCCTTCTGTTCTTGATAGAAAGAAGCAGCAACTTCTTGGGGGCGATTACCAGCTTTCATCTTTTCATAGTTATCGAGAGCAGCTAGATAAGCGCCCTTAGCCGATTCAGCCTGACCAACTAAATTGCTATCATCCATACGAGCGAGGAGCTGACCGGTCTTAACACGCTCACCCTGACGCACTAATAACTCTTTGAGCAAACCAGTGGTTTTAGGACTGATCTTAACTTCTCTTTCGGGCCTGATGATGCCGGTGGCAACTACTTTGATATCGGCTGGGCCGCGCTTCACCTGGACAGTATTTTTCTTCCAATCAGCTTCGACTTTATTTTGACCAAAGAAAAAATACCCGCCGGCTGTCGCCGCTAGAGCTAAAGCCACCGTCGCCCCAATCCAGACTTTGCCTTTTTGAGAGAACTTGGCGCCGCCGGCTTTCATCGGTTTACTCACGAGGGGGAGACTACTTTTAGAATCTTGCATGGTCATAAATTTGGCCTGGCTTCAGCAGTGAGGGTAGCAACAGAAATTAGACCAGTGTCTCGCAATAGTTGTGCTTGAGCTACATTGTAAGCAATGATAGCCTGGGCCTGGCTGGTTAGTGAGTTAATATATTCGCGCTGGGCTTGAATTAGCTCTAAGTTAATGCCCTGGCCATAGCGCAAACGCAGATTAGCCAGGCGCAGTTGCTCTGTGGCAGAAACCACTGCTTCACCAGCAACATCAACCTGGGCTTCGGCGGTCAACATATTGAGATAAGAGCTGCGCACCTGCTGCAACACCGTGATTATCTGTTGATTAGACTGCAACATGGCCTGCCTAGCAAGCGCCCGAGCAGCCAGAGTGTTTCCAGCATCAACCACGCCAAAGCCATTGAGATTCCAAGTCAAGTCAAAGCCGGCACTAAACGACCTGCCACCACCACCACTGATACCAATGCTACCGCCACCGTTTCCACCGGTGGGAATGATAACCGTAGAACCAGTCAAGCTATTGTTACTGCCGCCGCTACCACCAGACTTAGTTACTGTCTTAGTCGTGAAGAATTGGAATGTGGGATAAAGTGGTGCAGCAGCCACCTGAATATTGCGATCGGCAGCCCGCCGCAGAAATTCATATTGTCTCAATTCAGGTCTATTTTTAGCCGCAGCTATTTCTAAGCGATTTACATCAATCTGTTCAGAGAAAAGCTTGGCTTCACTCACTTTTTCTTCTTCTGGCAAGAAGTTGATAGCGATATTGGTATTAAGCAGAAGAGCAAGCTGCAGAGCCGCTTGCCGCAGGGCCACTTGCTGTTGCAACAAGGCTTGTTTATCTAGGGCGAGCTGAGTACGCGACTGGTAAATAGCAAAATTGGTACCGACACCAGCATCTTTCAACTGCTGATTGAGAGCTACCTGAGCCCTTGAAAGCTCTACTGATTTGACACGAATGCGCAAAAGCAAGTGCGCCAAGAGCAAATCATTGTATTTTTGATAGACACTAAACATGGTGTCATTAATACTGGCATGAAAAGCGCTTTTACCAGCCTTAGCCCGGTTCATGCTCACCAGCGAATTGAACAACACCCCGCCACCTTGAAAAAGAGGATAGCGAATAGTGGCTGAATTGGTGAAAAACGGAGTGCCTGTACCCTTTTGCGTATCAGTGCGCTGGCCCCGATAAGTCAAAGTAAAGTCTGGCAAGAAATTGCCCAATGAGCTGTAAAACTGATAGCGCTGAGCATCATAACCGGCCTGGGAAATGCGAATGGGCAGATTATTGCCCAGAGCATAGAGCAGCGCTTGCTTTAGACCGAGCTGTTCGTTGTAGGCAGCCTCTAACTTAATGGGAGGCAATTTACCGCGACCAATCGGAAGCAGCTCCGACATATTAATCTGGCCCAAAGAAATAGATCGGGCTCGATTTAGGTCTGAGCCAGTCAGAGCCATATCGGAAGCACTAGAAGCAAAGTTGGCCCCGCCCTTAGGCTCTGGATAGAGCTGGTCCAGAGAGGCGTTTCCGGGCGGATTGGTCAACCCAAAAGGAGTAAGGGGAGCCGCCGGCGAAGAAGAAGACTGATTAATAGTGGGAAATTGCCCAAGAGCAGGAAGCTCAGAAGAAGAAGAAGATTTAGTCTGCGCCAGGGCCGGCGGGCAACTTTGCCCAAGCAAAAGCAGGGCAACAGAGCAAGCCCAAGCATTTTCCACGGCGAATTTAAAGGCAAATTTCAGGCCTAATACCAGAGCTAACTTCATGACTTCCTAATAACTATCCATATAGTATTGGACGCTTTGGAAGGAATAAAAGTTCAATTTCTTTTATTAGAATTTTCTGCCTATTGAAACTAATTGGCACTATTTGGAACGAAGTGCCACTAATTGCCTGTAACAGCCTATAACCGACTAATATCAGGGGCTCAAACTAGCTTGAAAACTATACAGTTGGAGTATGGGGCAAATCGTCTTCTGGCTCAACTTCAACTTCATCAGTTCCAGCACTAGGCTTCTTGCTCTCTTTCTCGGCTTCATCAGAGGCCTTAAGAGACTCACCGCAAGCTGGGCAGAAAGCTTTCTCACGATTAGCTGGCGCACCACAACTGTGGCAATGGAATCCAGCCGAAGTGCTGTAACCAGCCTTAGCTTCAGCCTTCTGCGAAGGCGTAGCATCAGGATCATGATTAATCTTGATTTGATCTAGCTCTGATTGAAGCACAGAGATTTCATGATCAATAGCCGAGATTTCGCTGCACCGTTCTTTCAACAAGTCTTCGCTGACGTCTTTGTTGTTTTGATGCTTATCAAAGATGAGGCGACCAATCTCAGCCATTTTGGCGTGCTTCTTGCGCTCTAACTCTTTGATTTGATTAGCTAAGTTGAATGCCTGAATACCTTCTTGGGCCCGCGACTGAACTTTGTTTACCTCTTTGGTAACAGTATTGATGACATTATCGATGATGCTCACAGTGGGCTCTCTCCCTTTCAGTAAAGACGGCTCTTACTTCACTTTATACCTTGCTAGGTAAAAAGCGAACCTGACTACATTTTGCTTTAAGACTTAATTTGTGACGATTTCAGGAGTGCTATCAGGGGCACCCCCAGATGTAATTTCTGATGCAATTTCAGATGTATTCTCGGACTCACCAGACTTATGGCCAGAGCCTTGCGCCGTAGAGACTTTGACACAATTGCGACCACCTTGCTTAGCGCAATAAAGCGCTTCGTCTGCCTTATGGAAGAGATCATCGGCCGAATCACAATGAAGAGGGAAGCTGGCCACGCCTAAGCTGGCAGAGATATTGCCATAGCCTTCTACCTCAATTTCATTAATCAAGCGGCGCAAACGCTCAGCTAGTTGCTCGGCCATATCAATTTCGGTATTGGGCAAGAGCAAACAAAACTCTTCACCACCATAACGGGCACAAAAGTCGATCGAGCGAGAAGACTGGCGCAGCACCTGACCAATGGCGCGAATGGCTTCATCACCAGCCATGTGGCCGAAATTGTCGTTGATCTTCTTGAGAAAATCGAGGTCAACAATAATCAATGACAAAGTATGCTCATAGCGCTTGGCTCGCTCAAACTCTTTGTGCAAAGCCTCAGTAAAGGCGCGGCGATTAAAGACCCCAGTAAGGCCGTCCATCACAGCTTGCCGCTCGCGCTCTTGGTGTAGCTCGGCATTTTCAATAGCCACAGAGAGGTTGTCGGCTAGCGAGCCAATCAAAGAGATGTCATCAATACTCCAGTCGCGACTGACCGTAGTATCTTGCAAGAAGAGCGCACCAAGTACTTGATCGCGCATAACCAGAGGCACAATCAAACCACTGCGCAAAGACATTTCTTTCAAAAATCCCCGATCATAGGTTGTGCGATCGTCATGATCTGGATCTTCAATATTCTCAGGAGTCTCTTTACTCAGAGCCTTAATGGTGAAATCGCGGCCCATGTCGCTGTGAAACATCTCTTTCACCGAAGCGACATTGAGTTGAGTGTATTCAAAAACATCAAGCTCGGTTAGCCTGTCATGCGGCCTGAGCAAAAGACAACGGCTAACGCCAAAGGTCGCACCAATTTTCTCAACCGTGGTATCAAGCACTTCTTTGATATGCACTGAGCTGCGCACGGCATTGCTAATCCAGTAAACCAGACGCTCGCGCTCAAGATGCTTCATGCGAATGGCATCACGAGCCGTGATGTCGTGGATGAGCTTGCGGGTCTGCTCTTCCATATTGCTGGTCTTGTCTTCAATTTCTTCATACTGACTACGCAGCCGCTCATTTTCGCGCTGCAACTCTTTGCTTTCCCAGCCCCGCGCCAAAGCTAGAGCGATGGGATAGGGAGCAATTGCCTCTTCCACAGCACTTACCGCAGGCAACTCAGCACCAGTAAAGAGCACGAAGGCACGGCGTTCGCCCTGATTAATAGCAGTGAGAAGATAAACATCGCCGAGGTTTTTCAGCAAAGAGGCCGGCAAAGTAATATCTTCGTTTTCGAGAAGATCTTCAACTTTGAGTTCAACATCACCGGCATCAAAGCCCTCAATGTCGTAAGCTTCGACAAAGGCATCAGTTAAGGCTCTCAAGTCTTTTTGCTTGTCGCCCACATAGGCGCGATCGGCAAAAGTATCGAGGTCGGCGTCCCACATCAAAATCGCCGCAGACTGGGCGCCGCTGACGGTAATGAGCAAGTTACCCACGCGCTCCATGACGTCTTCCAGCTCATTAGCTGAAAGCAGGTCAATTATTCGTTGGTATTGCTCATGGTCAGACATATCTGCCATTAAATGTTCCCTAAATACAGCCAGTCAATCAGTTTAGGCGATCTTTCACCCCAGTAGGGTTGATAAATACACTGTAAAATGAAATTGTCCAGAAAAACAGCGCCTAGACCAGACCATTACCGGTGGAGCCAACAATGCCAGCCAAGTTTCAACCTAAACTTCAACAAAATTCAGACACTATGATGAAGGTGATGTCAGCAGCGAGCTACCTCACCTATGGCATTGCTGGTCTCATCTATGTAATCGCCAATGGCCGTTACAGCAAAAATATGTTCTTCCGCTTTCACTTTGTCCAAGCGATTTTACTGTCGATTTTCAATACCTTCATTGCCTGGACAGGCAGTGCTCTGGGCAACACTCTGGGCGGCATACTTGGACTATTTGGACCAGCCGCCGCTGGCGCCAGCGGGATATTCGGAGCCGGCCTGGTTTTCACCATGCAAGCAGTTCAGTTTGTTTATCTCATTGCCGTTATAGCTGGTGTTGTGCAGTCTTTACGGGGCAAATATCTAGAAATACCCGGTGTTTCTAAACTGGTACGCCAAAATACCCGCTAGGTCAGTTTTTATGTGGAAGAGTATTTCTACAAAAGAAAGCCGCCAAACAATCAGGCTCAGGCTGAGCACTTGCTTGTTGGGCTACTCTTTAGCAATGGCCTGCCAGGCGAATGCTCAGAGCATCCTGCCGCCAAGACCCGAAGCAGTCAATGGCGGCAATCCATTTGAAGGCCTTGGCCGCCCCGATGATCCTAATCCATCTAGAGTTGGTGACTTTCCCGACTTGAACACGGCTCAGGCAGCGAGTGCTGCCGATGCGGCCCCGCCAGATCCAAATTTAAGCCCAAATTTGAGCCCAGACCCAAATTCAGGCCCTGCGGCTGGAATTGGCGAAACGCCTGGAGCAGCCGAAGCCCTGCAAAAAGCCCAGCAATTAGCAAAAGATGAAGGCACAGCCGACCCGGACGGCGCCGCACAAAAGCCCGGTCTTTTAGACCAAGATACAGCAAATAAAGCAGCTGGCAAAAACGAAGCTAGTTTTTTCACCGTTGTGCCCGACAGCCCCATCAGAACAACCCTGGTAGACATTCGCGAAGGTCGCTACGAAGCCGCACTTAAGCAATTGAAAACCATGTA
>CAJXZK010000034.1 GCA_913063055.1 uncultured bacterium | reverse complement strand
CGGCAGTATCAAAGAAATTTACTCCAGCATCGAAGCAGAGATCAACCATTCGAGTGGCTTCTCTGACGTCAGAGCCACCCCATGACTTGAAAAACTCGTTGTTGCCACCAAAGGTGCCAGTGCCAAAACTCAGCACCGGTACTTTTAAACCAGAATTGCCTAGCTGTCTAAATTCCATGATCAACCTCTTACTTTTGCCTGATCGTACTAAGTCGTCATCGGCTAAGTCAAAGGGGCTTAAGTTAATTCACTGCTTGACTTGATCTAAATGTTTGTGACTGAACCCGCTGTAATTGGGCCATTGAAGCCAAATTGGCCTTCTTGCCATAAAGTTGCCGCGGCTTCATTGCGCAGAACAGCTTGCTTGGGATGAAAAGCCGCAATTTTGCCGAATGCACGCTGGATGTTGTTACCTTTAGGACCAGAAATATAGAAGTCTTGGTGAACGTAGCCAGTGAAGCGCTCATCAACTTGCTTGCTATCGCTAAATTTCCAAACACATTCCATTTGACTGCGGTAGGGTGGAAGGTCTTTACCGCTATCAAGGGCAACCTTGATGCCAATCATTTCTTCGCGGGTAAGCGGTTTGTCGGGGCGGAAGGTTCCGTCTAAGTAGCCAATTGAATAGCCTGTAAAGGCAAGGGCCTGAATATATTTGTAGGCAGGATGACTGGGGCTCACGTCTTTGAATTGCTGCCCCGCTTGTGGCGCCAGGTGCAATTGCCGCTGGCCCGGTTGAATGGCGTTGTAGGCCTTGTAGAGCCAGGTTACATACTGTGCACGGGTGATCGGCTGATAGGGTTTAAAGTCAGCGCCAAGATCGTCAAAAACATGCAAGCGGGCGAGATCATCAATTAGGTCTTTATTGGGACAGTCGCCCAGGTCACTGAAAGTTTTAGCTACAGGGTTGGCCTGCTCCTGAGCGCCGGTAGCTGAAGTTAGATTTGTTGACGGTGTTGGCGGGGCGAGCTTAGAGCTAGTAGCGCTGGCAATATCGGGGCTTTCAACCGACTTATTCTCAAAGGCGATTTTGTCAGTGCCAGCCAGTGCAGTCTTTAACTCACCAATTTTACGTTGAGCGAAGCTATCTTTGAGAATAGCTAGTTGAGCCTTGAGGCTTGTATTCTCAGATTGCAGCTCTTGCACTTGCTCAGTGAGCTTCTTGTTCTCAGAGTCTGATACTGACGAACAGCCCGTGGTGAGAAGCATTACGGTTGAAGCCAGGGCCAATAACTTGATACTGTGATGACGATTGATATTGAATAACCGTTCGCTTCCCATGGCCTGCTCCTTGCTTGCTCTTAGTGCCTCACAAATAGCCCTACCGAGCCCCGAGTAAATTTAGCCGAGTGCCTGACAACTTTGTGCCCCTCTGTCACAAAACTTAGCTGAGTCTGCGTTAGCCCAAATGCTCTTCGTCTTCATCAGCGGCTATCTGCAACTGCTGTGGAAACTGTACCGATTGGACCGAGTGTACTGACTGAAATGATTGCAAGGGGTCAACATTCCTTGAACTGTGACCTAGCATTGGCGCAATCGCCATATCGAGAACTTCTCTATCTATTTGGGTTTGTTCTACAACAGTAATTAAGTTGCCACCGCACATCTCTTTGGTTCGCATCTTTTGAAAATCGATAATGTCTTGATAGACCGGTATGACGATTTCCTGACGGCTGCGCAGTCGCACAACTGTCTTACCTTCTATCACGACAGGTTTAAGGTCTTCATTGAGCTGCAGAATTAGCCAGGCAATGCCAGCGTCATTAAAGAGCTGCTCGGCAATAGACACCAGTGAATCGTTTGCGCTAATCAGTATCTTGGGTCGAATGAAAACGCTCCTGCTCGTTTCAGAAACACTGCTTTTATTGTCTGGGGTATGGTCCTGAAACTTGAGACTGCTGCGCTCCACGAAATCTTCCCCCGTTGCAACTCTGGTTGCAGCAGACGAAATGCCAGTATCGAAAGCCAGTTCAGCCTCGTAGTTTGACGCGGCAAAAGGTTGCACGAGGGCAACAGATTCAGTCTGCCACATACTCTGGTCAGTCCGTAGTTTGGCAATGCTGGCTAAGGCAATGATTGCTGACAGGGCGATCTCAGGGCCAGTTAGGTACTTAAGGTCAGCGTCTTGGCACTTCAGTCGATAGCCACGCAGAACTTTGCCCTGGCTGTCTAGTAAAGGTTCTTGTGCATTCATGGGAGCATTTCGCTCACCCGGCCCAGGAGCGCGTGTCTTTGGACTATTATCGAAAGAGCTCGTCTTCTTTTCTGGCTTGCTTTCAGGTTTAAGACCCGGATTTTGCTCAGGCTGATGATCAATCTTTTGATCAAAACGCGCGCTTCGATTCTCTATTCTTGGCTCAGGGCGATTACCTGCATGTTGAGGCTGACTCTTTTTGCCAGAGTCTGGACCATCCGGCTTTCGCTCTGCCTGAGTCGCCTGGTCAATTGGCTTCAACACTACCCTAATGGTTGAACATGCTGAGCGGTCACTCAACTGTCTAATCACATTGATGGCACCATCTCGATGAGCTAAGACAAGATTTGATTGACTGAGGGGAATCAACCTGACCCTAGTTGAGCTCGCTGCGCTTGATTGCTGAGGAGACGAAATTTTAGGCTCTAGCCTCTGCTCATTGGTAGCTTCGGCTTTCTCTCGGCGGGGGTTGCTTGACTCTAACTGTTTTTCAGGCTTGCTGTCTGCTGAAGAAACCTTGGGGTAGAGTCCTTTAGGAGCTCGCGACTCTCTTGGAACTTGTACTTCTTTCTGCTCTTTCTGCCCTTTCGGCTCTCGGATAGTTTCGAATCTTTGAGTAGATCGCGAAGGCTCGCTTGCGCTCCTGTTCTTTCCTAAGGCCGTCAACAGAGCGTTGCCTGCAGTGCCTGGCTTTGTAGTTTCTCCCGACTTAGCTGCAGCAGCATTGTTTCTGGACTCTGAACCAGCGAGCAATTCCTTTTCAGCTTTAGAGAAGCTGCCTTGAGTTGTATATTTTGGATCTAATTGTTTATAGTCGGCCTGCTTATAGACTGTTTGTTGGTCATTAATAGTGCTGAGCTTTGATGTTGAGCTCTTTTCAGAAGCAATTGCCAATACTTTCGCTTCACCCTTTCCCTCAGCTCTAAAGTCGTCTTTCGATTCATTCTTGGGCCCAGAGCTAGTACCTAATTTAGGCTCTGATTTAGATTCGGATTTAGGTCCTAGATTAGTTCCTGATTTAGGCTCAGAGTTAGTATCTGGCCTCGATGTGGATCGAGTTTCTTGCCGTAATTGCGGTCTTAATTCTTGTTTTAATTCTGCTTGCGAGTCTTTTCTCGAGTCTTTTTTTATCTCTTGCTTTGAGCTAACCTCAACCTTCCGCTCCGGGCGTAATTGGGTAAGAGGCAATCCAGAACTTGGCCGCTCAGCCGCAGAGGCAGGCTGACTGCGAGCTTTACGCACAATGTCGCGGTCCAAATCATTGGCCAGTGTTTCTTTGTTGTAGAAAGGAATTTTGGATGGTAAATCGCTATGAATGCGCTGATAGGTCTGAGCGGCATGGCGCTCTGCTGCACTAAGGTCGCTCAGATCTGCCAATGATTTACCCGTTTGACTGCGGCTGAGCATGATGTCGCGGCCGCGTACGTACAAATTGGCTAAAGCTGGAGAAATGCTAGCGACATACTGTTGCTTCACATGAGTATTTGTGACACGCTCAATCATGTCATTTTGAACTTTGCCGAGGGCATCGCTGGCTTGCTTGAAAGTTCTGCCTAGATCGAAGCCATGACTCTCTGGGCTTTTCGCCTCATGGTCATCTTTCTTAGCTGGCTTTTGCTCTAGGTCACCTTTGTGATTGAACATAGGCAGTGCTCGCTTAGCTCAATCTTTATACCTTAGGTAAAGAGTTTCAAAACCTCTTCTTCTCCTAAGGCTCGCCATTCACCAGGCTTCAGACCAAGGTCAAACAATGTCAAATCACCGATGGCTACTCGCGCGAGACGCAGAGTCGGATGACCAACAGCAGCAGTCATTTTGCGTACCTGGCGATTGCGCCCCTCAAACAAAGTTATTTCAAGCCAGCAAGTTGGAACAGTCTTGCGAAAACGAATAGGCTTTGAACGTTCTGGCAATGCTGGTTCGCCTTCGATAACATAGGCTTCTGCTGGCTGCGTGCGCCGTCCTTCAATCATCAAGCCTTCTTCTAGCTTCTTCAGACTTTCATCAGAAGGCTCTCTTTCTACCTGCACTAAATAGGTGCGCGCGTGGGGATTATCTTGATCAAAGAGTGAGGTAGTAAGACGGCCATCATTGCTTAAAATCAATAGACCTTCAGAATCAAAGTCAAGCCGACCAACGGGATAAACATCTTTAGGAAAACCAAAGGCCGCAAGTGTGGTTTTTTCGCTACCATCGGCGGTGAACTGATTGAGCACTTCAAATGGTTTGTAAAAAGCTAGATACGTGCGATCAACGTGGGGAAAGAATGGCTTGCGCGGGCCTCTCTCGAATCCTCTTCTATTTGAACTGTAATCACGTGCCATAATGTCTCCGCGGCTAATCTAGTTATTTATGTTACTGCAAGGCATTTGCTAGTAGATAGTCAATTGCTCTAACGTCGACACTATTGCCAACCAGACGATAGCAGATTGGCAAGGCTAAATTTGATAAAGAGAAATCGGCTGAGAAGCCCAACAGGGCTAGTATTTCACCAGGGGAGAAGAATCTCAATCGGCCGCTCTCCAGGCGCAGCAGAGAGCCACTGGCTTTGCGACAACGGTAATATCCACTGGTAAAGCAAATCACATATTGCGCAGCATCACTGGCATCTTTGAGATCTACGACATTGAGAACTGGTTCATATTTTTCTGCGTCAACTTCGCTGAGCAGCAGATGCGCTGCAGTATCCTCGTTTAAACCATAATCAATAAAATTACTAAGAGTCTTGGCAGAAGACGCTTGTGGCGGTGCCGTGATAAGGGGTAATGCTGTTGCCGCAGCTAGCCTCGCCACAATAAAGATATGAGGACGTAACATAGGCACGGCAAACATGGTCGGACAGAGTTTTATCGAATTGACGATATAGCCATTGCTTTCTAAGGTTTGACAGAGATGTCCATACATCTTTGAATGAAGAAAACCCTCAACGTTCTCGAGCAAAATTGTTGCTGGCTTCTTCAGCGCCATAAACTCGATCAAATGCAAAAACGACTTAGCCCGGGGGTCCGACATGTCTTTCTGCTCACCCCTGCGGCTATATGGCGTGCACGGAGGCGAAAGCCACCAGAGATCGGCTTCGGGAATATCTTTTATGGAAATGCTATCGAGGTTGCGGGAGCTGGGCTTCTGGCTATTGTTCAGTTCATAAACCTGATTGGCCCATTGACTCTGGTCAAAAGCCGCCACCACTTCAATGCCATAAGGTTTGGCTGCTTGAGAGAATGCCCCTATGCCTGAGTAGAATTCAAGTGCTCGAATAGGAGTTGATATTTTTGCGGTCATGATGCCTTTGCTTTAGAATTCTATCTTCTGCTATGAGATTTTAAGATGAAAAGAAGTGATATCAACAGACTAATAGACGAAGCGCTAGTTTTCTTCGACAAACATAGCTTTAAATTGCCACAATGGTCTAAATGGACTGCCGAAGACTGGCAGAAAATTGGCACTGAAGCAGACGAAATTCGCACCCATGGCATGGGATGGAATATTACAGATTTTGGTTCTGGTGATTTCTTCAAAAGCGGTTTGCTGCTTTTCATCGTGCGCAACGGTCTGCTCAAGGCCAATAAACCGCAAACCAGTAAAACCTATGCAGAAAAAGCCATGATGGTAAGACCAGGGCAGGTTACTCCCTGGCATTTCCATTGGCTTAAAACTGAAGATTTGCTCAATCGCGGCGGTGGTCGCCTAGAAGTTGAGTTGGGTTGGGCTTCAGAAGACGAGAAATCGATTGCAGATCGTCCAGTGGTAGTGCAAGTCGACGGCATCTCCAAGACCCTAAAGCCTGGTGAGAAGCTGATTCTAGAGCCGGGTGAAAGCGTTACTATTCCACCAATGCTCTGCCACCAGTTTTGTGGATGTGCCAAAGACAAAGAAATTTTAGTCGGCGAAATTAGCTCACTAAATGACGATTCAGCCGACAACTGTTTTATCCACGGCTGCGGAGCCCGTGTGATTGAAGAAGACACAAAAGCGAAATATCTTTTGCTCAGCGAGTACTCAATGGCTTAATTGCAGCTAGGCAGTCTTGCTAACTTTAACTTTGTCTATACGCTGGCGATCAAGTTCAACCACTTCAAAAGTCAATTCATGCCAGTCGAATTTCTCGCCAACTGCAGGTATGTGCTCCAATCTAGCCAGAATAAATCCCGCCAGGGTCTGATAGGTGCCACCATCGTCCAAATCACGCTTAACTGAAAACTGAGTGAAAAATTCTTCAATAGAAACATGGCCGTCGATTAACCAACTACCATCTTCCAGAGAAACAGCTTCCCACTTCGGTGCTTCGCCTTCACTTGGCAGATCACCCACGATTGCCTGAAAAATATCATCACTGGTAACCAGGCCCTGGAGGCCACCATACTCATCAAGAACAATAGCGATTTGTTGCTTGGCGTCTCTAAAGCGCTCAAGCAATTGCAGAGCAGTAGTATTTTCAGGCACGTATAAAGGCTGAATAACTAAGTCTCGCACCGGCCGCTCTTTAGCTTCAAGTGCTGTCAGCATAACGGTTTTACCTTCGACCACACCGAGCACTTCGTCGACGGTCTGGTCGCAGACCAGAAAACGCGAATGACTATCATCGGCAATTACGTTTATCACTTGGGCCAGACTATCGCTGCCATTGAGCCAAACCACTTCAGTACGTGGAGTCATAAGTGACGTTACTCGGCGATCACCTAATTTCAGGACCTCCGCTACCATCTCTTGCTCTGCCTCTTGCACAATACCGGCTTCAGTAGCCTGCTCAATCATTACATGAATCTCGGCCTGGCTCACTGGCGTCTCGCTGTATTCTTTGATACCAGCAGCCTTCAAAATTAGATTAGTGGAACCACTAAGTAGATGCACTAAGGGTCTGGCAATACGAGACAAAATTACCATTGGTTTAGCGACAAATTTTGCCACTAGTTCTGGCGCCTGCAGGGCCAATCGTTTTGGCACCAACTCACCAATAATCAGTGAGAAGTATGTGATCACTATTACCACTATCGATATAGATAGGCCAGCGGCATGGGGTGCAAGAGCTGGTATCAACTTAAGGCCGATAGCCAAATCATCGGCAATATTGGCTCCACCGTAGGCACCAGCACCGATGCCAATTAGAGTGATGCCAATTTGAATTGTCGATAAAAAATCATTAGGAGCACCAGCTATTTTAAGAGCTGCTTTAGCCCCAACATCACCGTTATCGGCCCACTGCTGCAGCTTGGTCTTGCGGGACGAAACAATAGCTATTTCTGACATAGCCAAGACACCGTTGACCAGTATTAGCAGAAGAATAATTAGGGCCTCTGCCAGAGTTCCGGCGAGATTAGGATCGATTGGTTGCAAAAGCGAAAACCTATTTTGACGATAGTGATCTTCTCATAGTCTTCTTTCTAGTCTCCGCAGTCTACCGGAGAGAAACCTTTCAGCGAAAGGTCGGCCAGCCAAAGCAGTGAAAGAGGCCGTAGCATTGCCTTAACGCCCAAATAGCCCTGTCAATTCAAAGTTGAACATAATGTAATCAACAAGCACTAGACCAATAACTATTTACAGTGCGCTATTTTGATGAAAGCTAATCGAAAGAATCGGTACCCGCGAATACATGCATCAACTAATTGACAAGTTTATTATCATGGCGGTTAAAGGGCGCTACATTACCCTCATAGCTGCCCTGTTGATTTTGGTTGGTGGAATTGCGGCTTGGAAAGTGCTCCCCATCGAAGCCTATCCAGAGTTGTCAAACCCTCAGGTGCGGGTAATAACACTCGTGCCAGGTAAAGGCTCGGAAGAAGTCGAACGCTTAGTCACCATTCCTCTTGAAAAAGAAATGTACGGTGTACCGGGTCAAACCGCTCTGCGATCACTTTCTCTGTATGGCCTCTCGGTAATCATATCTACCTACACTGATGGCACGAGCACGACAGTGGCAAGACAACAGGTCTTGGAGCGCATTCAGCAGGCCAATATTCCCTCAGATGTAGAGCCGGTTCTAGAACCTGACGTGGGTTCGCTGCGAGAGATTTTTCGCTATTCGCTATCTAGTCCATATATTTCGGCCATGGGATTGCGAGCAATCCAACAATGGGATTTAGAAAAACTTTTCAGGCAAATTCCAGGTGTAATAGGAATCGTCAGCGAGGGCGGTCCCACCAAAACTTATCAAGTCAATGTTGACCCTCTCAAGCTGAGAGCTAGAGGTACAACTTTGAAGCAAGTCTTTGAAGCTGTAGAGCATTGCAATGCCACAACTGGTGGCGGCTTTATCGAACACAATGGCAATGCCTTGATTGTGCGTCAAATAGGCCTAATCAAGAACCAGGAGGATCTAAGAGACGTCACCATATCCTCTACTGCAGCTGGTATTCCCATAAAAGTGCGCGACGTAGCTGATGTTGAAATTGGCCCAATGGTAAGACGCGGACAGGTTGGGAAAGACACAGAAGACGACTGCGTTGAAGGTATCGTGCTCTTACGACGAGGCGAAAACCCTTCGCGAGTTTTACAGTCAATCAAAGAGCGCTTACCAGACATCATTGCCGCCCTGCCACCAGGGGTGAAGCTACAGACACTATACGACCGCGAATGGCTCATTAATCAAACCCTAACAACAGTTGGCACCAACATTACTATTGGTATCACCCTTGTGGTTGTACTGTTGGCAATATTCTTAGTTGACTTACGCTCAGCTGTAATTACAGCATGTGTCATTCCGCTCTCCATGCTGGTTGCCTTCATTGCCCTGCTACTGCTCGGTGTGCCTGCCAATTTGTTGAGCCTCGGAGCAATAGACTTCGGCATTTTGGTAGATAGTGCTGTGGTCATGACCGAAAATATCATTCGCCGCCTTTCAGAAGAAGGGCAAGACAAGACTCCCGCACAGCGCTTATTAATTTTGACCGATTCGGCCCGTGAAGTGGCTGGCCCGATAGTTTTTGGCATCGTCGTAATTGTGGCGACATTCCTGCCCATATTCACTTTCAGTGGTGTTGAAGGAAAACTGTTTAGACCACTGGCTGCCACCATGGTCTCGGCACTGCTTGGTGCCGGTCTACTGGCCCTGGCTCTAGTGCCAGTACTAGCGTCATTCTTTCTTGTCAAAAAGCCGCTGATTGAAAGGCAAAGCCCAATAGTTACAGCCGCCCGTGCCATTTACGAACCAACCCTGAGCTGGTGTTTAAAGCATCCTCTACCAGTAATTTTGTCTTCCATCGTCGCCGTCGCCATTGCCGCCAATATGTTCCTTCACACGGGCAGTGAATTTTTGCCTCACCTTGAAGAAGGAAATATCTGGCTGCGGGCCACGATCAAGCCAGGTAGTGTGACGCTTTCACAAGCTGTCAATAATGCTAGACAAATACGAGAGACATTATTGCGCTATCCCGAAGTCAAACAAGTGCTTTCTCAAGTAGGCGGCCCCGATGACGGTACTGACCCGGCCCGTTTTGCTGACCAGGAATTTTATGTTGACCTGAAGGCGGCCAAAGACTGGCGCCCTGAGTTTAAAGAAAACAAAGAGCTTTTAATCGCTTCAATGCGAAGAGATCTAGAGCAAATTCCTGGGGTTGGCTATTACTTCACTCAATACATTCAAACCACCCTTGACGAAGCCCTTTCAGGGGTACAAGGCTCGCTAGTAGCAAAAATATCAGGACCAGATTTGAGCGAGCTAGAAAAGCAAGCTCAGCATGTGGGCACAATCATGGCTGAGACTCCAGGTATCGTTGATGTTATTGTTGATCCACTTCTAGGACAGCCTCAATTTGTCATTGAAATTGATCGGGCCGAGGCCGCTAGATACGGCCTTAACGAGAACGACCTCAAAGAATTAACTGAAATAGCTATTGGTGGAACACCTGCTACCACGGTAATCGAAGGAGAGAAGCGCTTTGAGGTGATTGTCCGCTTAGCTCCAAAATTCCGCTCAACAGAAGACGCTCTCAACCACGTGCTTGTGGACACCCCCTCCGGTGCAACAGTTTCTTTAGCTCAACTGGCAACTTTAACTGAAGTGAATGGTGCCAGCCAGATATGGCGAGATGCTGGATCGCGCATGGGCACAATCAGAGCCAATGTTCGTGGACGTGATTTGGCCACAGCCGTCGAAGATGCCCAGAAGCGAGTTCTAAGCGAAGTTAAATTGCCCACAGGCTACAAAGTACAGTGGACTGGTGAATTTCAAAGGCAAAGAGAAGCAGCTCACCAGCTAACAGTAATCTTGCCGATTACTTTGGCGATTATTATAACCATCCTCTACATTGCCTGCGGCACCCTGGGCGGTGCGGTAATCATGTTCTCCGTGGTACCTCTGGCAGCCATCGGGGCAGTAGCTGCCCTTAATCTTACTGGCACCTATTTTTCTATCTCGGCCGGCGTAGGCCTAATTGCCTTATTTGGCCTGGCTGTAAAAAATGGAATTTTACTGGTGTCGTTCGTCAATGAACTTAGACACGAAGGCATGTCAGTCAAAGATGCCGTATACACTGGTTCAATCACGCGTATGCGCCCGGTTCTTATGACCGCTACTATTGCCGCGGTGGGTCTGCTACCAGCTGCTCTATCAAACGAAATTGGCTCGCAAACTCAAAAACCTTTTGCTATCGTGATAATTGGTGGCCTGATCTCTTGTACTCTTCTAACCCTCTATGTTTTGCCTGCGCTATACTTGCGCTTTAGCCCAAGCCCGGGGCGGCCTAAGACTGTCCGCGATATACTAGTTGATCACTCTACCCCAGAGCCTGAGTAAAGAATGAAACGCTCCCTTTCACTACTGCTGCTAACAGCCTTGCTTACTGGCTGCACTGAGTCTCCACTTCCCAGTGCTGAGTCGAAGGCGGGGGTGTCTACAACTGCATCGACAACTCATGTGCTGGGACCAAGTGATCCCATTGGTTTGTCGAAAGCTCAGCAGGCCAAAATCGGAATTACCACCGAAACAGTAGCTATCAAAACTTTACCGATCGTGAGTGAAGCAACGGGCACCGTACGGGCCGATACAAACCTCACTACACCAGTTATTTCGCTGGCGCCTGGTCGCATTGAAGAAGTGCTGGTGCAACCTGGTGATCAAGTAACAAAAGGCCAGGTGCTAGCTAAGATTCGTAGCGATGAAGTGGCCCAAATTCAAGGCGAACTTTTGACCCGCTTACTAGAGCTAAAGTCAGAAAAGCGACACGCAACTCTGAAACTCGCCCTAGCACAGAAGGTTTTCGACCGCAAAAATAAATTGCTAGAAGAGAAGATTGCAGCTAAAGCCGACGTCGATCAAGCTGAGAGCGACCTTGAGCAAGCTAAAGAAGAAGTTCTGGCCACCGATGAGAAGCAACAGACTCTAATTATTTCGACAAAAGAGCGCCTGCGTCTATTTGGCACCTCGACTAAACTTGTTGATGATGTAGTGAAAAGCCGCCATATTCAATTAGTATTCGAAATTTCCTCGCCGCGCAGTGGCATTATCACTGACCGCGATTGTGACCCCGGTGAGCTAGTCGAAGGCGGCAAAGCCCTCTTCTCGGTATCGGACCTCTCTAAAGTTTGGCTTGTTGCTAATGTCTTAGAAAATAACTTGCGATTCGTGAAAAAAGGTCTACCTGTAAAAGTATTGGTGGATAGCCTGCCCGACGAATCGTTCCCTGGAGTACTCGACTTCGTCGATTCAAAGGTTGATGCCCAAACCCGTACCTTGCCCGTAAGAGCCACTATAGACAACCGCTCCTTGAGGCTTAAGCCTGAGATGTTTGCCCGCCTCTCAGTTCAAGTTGGTGAAACCACTGCTCTGATGGTACCGGAACCGTCTGTACAAAAAGCTGGTGAAACCTACCTGGTATATGTCGACGAGCCAGGCGACTTCTACCTAGAGAAGAAAGTAAAAATCGGCAAGACCACCGCTGGCTATGTTGAAATTCTTAGCGGCCTCAAGCCCAATGACAAGGTGGTGGTCAATGGCAGCCTGCAGCTTCTTGGCGAATCGCTACAACGAGTGACGCAATAGTTTCGGCGACAACAAACAATCACCTAGTAGGGCAGGCGCTTACCCTCTAAGCCAGCGACAATAAAATTAGTAGCTATTGCCTGACGCAAGCTGATACCCAGAGACGGAACTGGATCTGGTAGGAAATTACCAATAGCAATTTTGGCATTGTTGTCGAAATGTCCAACCATGTGCAAAACATAGCCTCGGCCGAACGGAAAAATCAAAGCAAGGGCTCCGACGTGGTCGGGATCTTCTGCGGCAAGTTGTCGACTGGCAACAAGAACCTTAACGCTTCCGGGCTTAAGGATACGCACCGTATGCGATGCCTGATCTAACTTCCAAAAGGCACTACTGACAGTGTTGTTTGCCAATATTGGATCTGGCGCCAAATATTCGGCATCGTAAATGTCTTTACTATTAATACCTTTGTTCCAGCTGACATAGCCTGGAAATGTCTGGGTGAGCATATGATCTAAAGCCCAGTCGGTGGTGAGTAAGTAGCCTCCTTGGCTGACAAAATCACGAATAGATTGCAGTTTTTCGCGTTTTAGATCGCCGGCACAATTGATAATCAAGACTTTGCAGGAGCCCAAAAGCTCGCTTGAAATTTCACGTGCTTTGACGTGACGATAAGGTATATCCAGCTTTGATAATGTCTTGTCTGCCTTATCCCATTGACCAGCAACTTCAACAACCGGGCTCGACTCACTGACACCACCGGTCAGAAATTGAGGATGGGCTTTTGCTAACCAGGCACGAAAAACAAGGGGATCAACGCGCTCTGAGTGCGCTTTGCCACTGACAGGAGGAAGCTCCTGGTAGTTCGGAATGACAGTCTTTGTCAAATCAACTGAGACTATATTGCCCTGCAAGGGTTTAATATCAGCTCCAGTAGCGCTGCCCTCACTCTTCTTTCTAGAGGGATTTATTGACGGAGCAAGGGGCGGAGTGGCAAAATCGCCTTCCCGCACAAGGCCATTTGAGCCCCCATTGGCTAGGGCTGCAGACAATGTTCCCAGCTGAGCTTGAACAAAAATTGTCAGTATTAACGGAAGGAAAACGCCTCTCAATATGCCCTCTACTTGCTTGCCGCTCTTAGTATAAATTAAGGACGCCGTCAGCGCCGCGCTGTTCCCTTTCTTTCAGTACTCTTGCAAAGCAGGCTCTCTGTCTTGACCTGCTAGTGAAAGTGCTAAAATGTCCCTGTCATTAGGAACAGTGATATTGCAGTAAAGTGAGTGCCAACCATGTTTTCAAAAGCAACTTTCGCTTCTATTTTGGTCAGTTTCACCCTCGCTGGATTTCAAGCGCCAATGCTGGCGGATGTCCCAGCGCAAACGAAAAGTGAGAATCAACAGAAACAAGAGCTGTCTGGCTATTTCATTACTTTTACTGGTAGCGCTCGCTCAGTGAGCAAAGCAAAGCTAAATGGTCAGAATGTCCTCAGCGCTCCAATCGTCACCTTGACTTTGCCTGTAAATGTTTCTGGTTATCTGATACCGGGCGCCAACGAGCTGGCACTCGAATACATCAGTAATCCTAAAGATGCCATGACGATTTTAATTGAGAAGCGCACTGTTGGACCAAAGAAAGAAGAAGTGGCCAAAGTAGTGCTGGCTGCTAACGAGTCAAATGGGGCTGTAGCAAAGAAGACAGTTTCATTTAATTTGCCCAAAGATCAGCCATCACGAGCGATCAAGAGCCTGAGCGATGATGACAAGAAGGCCATTGAAAAAGAATTGCAGAATTACTGGGCGGCATTAAACGAACGAAAGCCAGACAAGCTCAGAGCGCTTTATAAAGATTCTCTCGACGACGAACGAAAACTCAGCCCTGAAAGTGCTGCCTATTTCGATAAGATTCTCAATCGCGAAGCCTCATTATTGCGCAATCCTGGTATCAAATTAGCCCCGCTTGAATCAGCTGGCCTAACTTTCAAGATTGAAGGCGATACAGTCAAGTTGTATAGAGAAGACAAGAAACCATTGCTTACAAGCAATGAAGTCGATGTGCAAATTGAACCAGTGATGATTGAAGTGCAGAAGAAAGCCAAAAACCAATCACAGCCAAAGGCAACAATGAAGCAGCAGATTGTTCGCACACATCTGTATTTCAAACAGAATAGCCAAGACGGCGTTAACCAATGGTCGGTGTCACTGCCACCAAATGCCTAAAAAAATACTCCTTGTCGTTGGTTTACTAATTGGGCTTTCTCTTGTTGTAGCTGGCTACATGCTTGATGCCGAGCTAAAAACACCAATTAGTCACAATGACCAGGATGTAATTGCCGTTGGTCGCGGCATGGCTCTCGATGAAATATTGAGCAAACTTGAGAGTAAAGGCATTTTGCATAAAGCCTTTGTGCTCAAGCTCTATGTGCGGCTTTCCGGACTCAAGCCAGTTATTCGAGCAGGCGACTATCGCTTCGCCTCTCCGATCGCTCCCCTTGATGTTCTTAAGACACTTGAGGCTGGAGGTATTGAGCTAAACAAGTTAACTGTAATCGAGGGTTGGACAAGATTTGAAATAGCAGACGCTATGGCAAAACTTAAGAGTTTAAAAGTCGATCGCAAACAGGCCCTAGCTCTCATGAATAAAACCAGTTTGATTTCCGATATTGATCCGATGGTCAACAATCTTGAGGGTTATCTTTTTCCTGATACCTACTTTGTGCAGTCTGATACCAAGGCCGAAGAGCTGATAAAGGCAATGGTTGACCGCTTCCGCACAGTCTGGAGTAAACTGCCAAACCCCTCTAAGCTAACAGCCCACAAAGCAATCACAATGGCCTCTATTGTCGAGACAGAAGCGAAACTAGAGGATGAGCGGCCCATTATTGCTTCAGTCATAAACAATCGCATTGCTCGCCGCATGCCTCTAGCGATGGACTCTACCATTGTTTACGCCTCAAAAATGATTGGTAAGTGGAAAGGCAACGGCATCGTTTATCAAAGCGATCTTGATTTAAAAACGCCCTACAATACACGCAAGTACTACGGCTTGCCGCCAGGTCCCGTTGGCTCTCCTGGACAGAGTTCAATCACTGCAGCACTGATGCCGGCATCGAGCAGCTATATCTATTATGTGCGCGACCCAGCTTTCAACAATGGCAAACATAATTTTTATTCCAATGCCCAAGACTTCGAAATTGGCGTGCAAAAGTTGAGAGCTTGGGAAGCCAGTCAAAAGAAAAATAACCACTAACTAAAGAGTAATTTTGCCTTCATAGCTTGGAACTCGTCTTCGCTGATCATGCCAGTTTCGCGCAATTTCCCAAGCTGCTCTAGGTCGCCAACTACATCGGGTTTTGCAGTGCTGGATGCATTGCCTGAACATGCGGCTTTGTCATTCTCTTGTGCGTTATCTTCTGACTTGGTCATCTCTCCCCTTGCTTGTCGCGATAACGTAGCCAATTCAAGCAGGATGACAAACGCACTTGGTGTTCAATAACACAGTTTGGAAAGCGTTTGGAGATGGCAAAGACTTGAGATTCCGAGTCACTTACTCAGTACTTTTTGAAATCTTTCTTGCTTATATGAGCGTGACAGCCTTTGGTTTCGTCGACGACTTGCGATATTTCAAAGTCAGTAGCCGCGCTCAAGTAAGCCATAGCGCTAGCAGGGTCCATTCCCATTTTGTCTACAAGAAATTTTATGGAAGCCCGCACGGTTTTTTTCATAGCCAAGTTTAAATCTGGATCCAAGCCAATAGGGATCCAATAGTCAGGTGTCTCCGCAAAAGGCTCTTTAAACGGGCCTTTACCAGGAATGGCAGGATCTCCGGCCTTTAGTAGCGTCAATCTAAGCTTAGTTCTGAGCGATGCTTCTAAGGCTGTAAGGGCTACTTCTCCATCACCTTGATTAAAGTGAGGATCTCCAATGAAGAACATGCCTCCTGCTAATTCAATCGGTAAGTACAAAGATGTGTTCGGTACAAGATCTTTGAGATCAAGGTTGCCACCGTACGAAGATGGCGGGATAGAATTGACACTATCTGTAGTATCTGGTGCCACACCCATGGTTCCCATGAATGGCTGAATGGGAAAATGCACACTCTTAGCAGAAGCTGTATGTATTTCGCCGTACATTTTGCCTTCAACATTTTTGATTGGCACAAAGGTAAAGACGTTGCCATACAACTCCGGGTGCTCCTTACTTGCACCCGGCTTAGGACCATCATTCTGGGGAAACTCACCGGGCAAGGCACCCTTGCCGTGGCGATTACCAACAATGCCATAGGGTACTCTCGGTATGAGCGAAATAACGTCAACTTTCAGGACATCGCCTGGTTGCGCACCCTCTACAGCAACCGGCCCCATGATTATATGGGGGCCATCGGTGACCATGTTATGCTCGGTTTTCGAGGCGCAGATCTCAACAGCATCATCAAGTACATCAGAGCGCTTAACGCCAAACTTGCCAAAGAACTTGACAGGGTCTCGGCCTTGATCTTCTACCATCCCCTCAGAAGACAGGGTGTCAAAAGTAATCAAACTCTTAGAGGGCACTGTCAATATGGGCTTGGAATCCTTATTTGGAAGAAGTCCCCAGCGCATGGTGGCAAGTGTAGCCGGAACGTAATACTCACCATTAGGTAGTTTGCATGGACTACTATGCATGCGCTGCAAGACAGCACCGGAGCCGATGTTGGCGGCAGCCAATTGACGACTTAAGTGTCCGTCACTCTGTGCGAAACTGGGATTAATGAAGAGAGTCGTGAAAAGAAGTGAAAACGAGTAGGCATAGAATCTTCTACTCTGTAGAGACAAGAATCTTTTCTGCATCATTTATTGCTCCTAAAATCACTCATTTGGGGGATATGCAAAAAAGAAATAGCTTAGGCATTCTTGAACGCCGTATTGCTCGTTAATCTAGCGCCTGTAGCAATTCTACCAGCCCAGTGTTGAGCATATTGCTCATAGCTCGTAAATCAAACAGCATTGTTACTCGCGCTGTGAGAAGCTTAATTGACTCATACCGCTGGCGGTGGCGCGATCCAAGAGCGGATACTTGTTCTACTGTGGAAGTCTTTTTGATATTGATAGGAAGTATTTTTGCTGTCTCCCAGTACTCGGTCAATTGCTGGCGCCTGGTCAAGCCACCCGCGGCATCGGTGGCAGGAGAGTTGAGATATTGCCACAAAATAGGCGACAGCTTCTCGCTATCAGGGGCCTCAAGTCCTAGAGTTTGCCCCAATAAATTAGCCTCAGGTTTTGAATGCCTAGTGCCCCCGCGCTGCTGGTATAAAGCAAGGAGAGCTAGGCTTCCAACCGTTAGGCCAGAAACAATATTAAGCCGATTGCCATTAAGTATCATATGGCGATTTTTCGTTTGTTCCAAAGGACCGTCAATAATGGTGCTGAGAATGCTCAGTTGCAAGAAGTTCGCATTTGTAGTTAATGACACGGCCAAATCTCTTTCGCGAGTGAGCTTATCGAGAGCCTGTTGCTCAAAAGTGATCTCTCTATCGAATTTTGCGGAAGCCGACCGCAATTCTAGTCCAGTGGTCATGATTTTTCGAACAAGCGACAGCTGGAGCCCAAGAGTTTCCTGATCATAGTTATCCACTGACCTAGTCTTCTTGTATTCAAGTAGCCTGTAGACTTGATCCTCGATACCCATCAATTTTGCCGCTTCTTGGGCTTGAGGTGTAAGCTCACCACTGGCAAAAGCGGCTGTGCTTGGAAGAAATGTAAGGAGGGCGGCCGAAAATATTGCTAGGATAGAACTCCGTACACTAAATTTGTCGCACGCAAATTGAGTAATCATAGATACATCAAAAGACATAGCCACCCCCATTCCGTACCACTATTCTGTACAGAGGAGAAGTTCAAGCACCTCTCCTTGAAATGACTCTAGCTCCTTTTTCAACGAATGAAGGAGCGCAATGCGATTTTTGACGACGTTTATAGTGTCGTACTTATGTGATGGCATGGCAGAAACTGCCTGAAGATTTTTGGCAGAGTCTAAGTTTAAGGTTGTAACCTTCGCCTCTTTCCACCTATTGTTGAGCAACTCCCGACGTGACTTGCCATCGCTCGAACCTGGAGGTGGCGAATTGAGAAGACTTGATACAAACGGCGAAAATCGACAATCGTCAGCCGGATTAAGGTCGAGTATTTCCGCTAGAGAATTTGGTCCCATATCTGATTTTCTCTTGAAGCCATGCATCTGCCACATGGCGAGCAGAGTGAGGGCTGTTCCGTTGCCCCCAGAAATTACAAATTTGCGATCCCCAGCATAAGAATGTCTACTCAAGTAAAGCCGACCGGCAACGATACCGAGAATACCTGACTGGAGGAAATTCGCATCATAAGTCTTTTGCAGCCATCTTGCTCTACTCTGCAATAGGTCAGAGAGAACCACATGGTAGCTGTAATAGAGATCTTCATCGACTTTGTCACTAGCTACCTGTACTTCCAAAGCACCTCTGAGCGACCTTTCGAGCAATCGCAATTCTAATTCGCTTAATCTTTTACTCGGGCTACCAGTTTGCTTCAACTGACTCAGTTCAGCTATACATGGTTGCAACTTCAGAAGATTTGCCATCTCAGCAGCACCAGCGCTGCAATTGATAATGCTTGCAGTCACGCCGGACGACTCTGTGCCAGGCATTGGAACGCTTTCTAACTGATCGAGCAGACAGAGTAGCTGACGATCGAAGTCCTGAACAGCAGTATGGAGTGACCACAGCAATAGAATGCGCGACCTCAGTAATTTTATGCTAGCTTTCTTCCGATCTTTGATGGAACAAAGATCCTCTTTCTTCGTTGCATCAATTTTATAACTGCTCAGCCAGGTAGCAAACAGTACCTCTCTTCGAGATTTGTTCGAACCCGGTGCAGCTGCATCCAGATACTTGGAGACCAAAGGGGGCATACCGCTGGCATCGACGGGGCCACCGTCGACTATATTGGCCAATACTTTTGGAGGAGAAACGTTGCTGGCTTTGGCAACAGCTCCATGTAATCTTGAGAACGTTGATATCGCAGTGTTGAGCGATCCACTAATAGTGGTAAATATTGCTGATGTGACAAATTGATCATGGATACGCATGAAGGGTTCAAGCGTATAAAAAGTGGAAATTTGAGCGAAGTTGGCGGTGTTGAAGAGCTGGTTCACGAAGTGTTCTCGCCGCTCTTCCTTTTGCATAATGTCATAGGTATAGGCGCGTTCAACGTCAAGCTTGTTGCAAGCCTGACGTACTTCCAGCACGGCGCGCAAAATCTTTCTCAAAATTGCAGCCCTTAGAACTAGCAGTTCTTCAGAAGAGCAGTCCGAATTGCTTCGAAGAAAAAGAAGTCGATCAACTTTCTCCTGGATACCCAGACTTTGAGCCGCTTGCATAGCCTCAGATCGCTTAAAAGTACTCCTGTCGACGGCAAGACTGGGAGGGGCCAAAATAAGCCCGCAGAGAATTGTCGAAAATAGACGTTTTAATAACACGTTTAGATTAGACCACTGTAGGGCGCCCTGGTCAAATCCAAGGGGCCTCATGACAGCTGGCACTTCAGCAGAATAAGCTTTGGTCTAAAGAATGGAGCGAACCACGCCACCATCTACCCTGAGAGCTGCTCCATTAGTGGCAGCAGCTAATGGGCTACAGACATAAGCGACCATACTGGCGACTTCTTCAGAAGTCGCTAAGCGCTTCAACAGTGATGTTGGTCTTATTTTTTCGAAAAGCTCTTTTTCTACCGATTCGGCATTAGTATTACCCTGCTTAGCCATCTCTTTAATGAACTGCTCAACGCCCTCAGATGCAGTTGGCCCAGGTAGTACAGAGTTGACTGTGATTCTCGTTCCAACGGTGGTCTCGGCTAGACCTCTAGCAACAGCAATCTGGGCGGTTTTAGTAACACCATAGTGAATCATTTCACTAGGAATATTTACACCAGACTCACTAGAAATAAAGACAATGCGGCCCCAATCGCGCTTGCGCATGCCCTCGATATAATGTCGGCTTAAGCGTATTCCACTCATGACATTGACTTCGAAAGTATGGAGCCAGTCTTCGTCAGTAATTTGAGCGAACTCTTTAGGCTCATAGATACCTACATTGTTAATGAGAATATCAACGTCTGGTAGCTCAGAAATTAGTTTGTTCGCCCCCTCGGCAGTAGCCAGATCGGAGACTAAGCCATAAGCAGTGCCGCTAGTACCGGCGCTGGCATGCAGGCGCTTCAAAGCTTCATCTACCCGCAACTGTGTACGACCATTGAGGTAAACAGTGGCACCTTCTTTGTAGAGCAACTCGGCAATAGCATAGCCGATTCCTGCCGATGACCCGGTTACTAGCGCTCTAAGGCCTTTCAGCTGCAAATCCATTATCTTTCTCTCCCAAGATTCTGTTAAAGACTAGCATTTTTGCCCCAGCTTATAAGCTAGCCTAAACATCTATGTCGCAATGAAACCTAGCCGAAGATCAATCACTGGAGAGCGAACATGCCAGATGAGAATGTCCAGCCGTTTGACACAAGACTCACTGCTGAGGAAATTAAAGGTCAAATCGCTGCGTGGGCCAATCGCATGGCCATGGCAAAGCAACAGGGTAACGAAGAATTGCTTAAGCAAGCGCTTGAGCGTAGGCAGTCATACGAGAACCAGCTAGCCCGGCTTCAAGAATTTGAAGTTGATGACAAATAGATAGAGTAAACAATGATAACCTCGTTTATTCGCAGCCTACTGAAAGAACTCACAGCGGCCTTCAATCCCAGTGAGTGGGGTGCGGTGAGCAAAAAGCTGCAAGGGACAGATAGGCGAACATTCTTATTGACGCTTCGCAACCTAATACCGCAACTACTAATTTATTATGTTCTTCTTTCGCCGATGGTTGCAGCACCTCTGTATAACATGATGCTGTTTCATCCCAGCATGGCTGGTGCTTATAGAGCCCATAGCATCGTTGGCACAGAAATTGAAAATGTCTATTTTCGCAGTCAAAACGGCTCCAAACTTCATGGTTGGTATTTGCCAGTCGCCAATGGTAAGCGAGTGGTCTTAATTAATCACGGCAACGGTGGCAATTTGACAAATAGAATGCCCCTCATAGCCATGTTTCTGCGTCAGGGCTTTTCGGTTTTCATCTATGACTATCAAGGGTATGGCCTCAGTGCCGGCTCACCTTCAATTACTCACATGAGAGAGGACGGCGCAGCAGCCTTTGCCTGGTTGCTATCAAACAAGCACTACCGCGAACAAGACATAGTTGTGTTTGGTGAATCGCTTGGAACAGGCATCGCCTGCAACCTATCATCCCATAGAAAGGTGAATGCAATCATTCTGCAATCGGCCTACACATCGCTTCGCGCACTCGCTCGCCTAAAACTCTTCTGGCTTAATCTCTATCCCGATGCACTATTCTCTTCAGAGGAACAGCTCGACAATACGAAGGCTTTAACTCAACCTCACGCCCCCCTTTTGCTGCTTCATGGTGTTCGCGACAAAGTAATACCAATTGTCTACTCTGAGACACTTTATTCACTGGCACAACCAGCAAAAACGTTGGTCAGACTTGAGCACGCCGGACACAACGACATATATGATGTCGACTTCGATCAATACACGACCTCAGTGCACCAGTTCCTCGGTGCTCCAATGTCAAATTGAATTCCCTACTCGACTTCTTGCTTGAGAACTTTTACAGATAAACGTTGCTTTAGTGTTGCCATCGTATCTGGTGCAGTTTGCAATGCCCTCAGGTCTTCACTGGAAATCATCTTCCGGCCCTGGGCTAAAATTTCAGTGTCAATTGATAGCACTCCATCCTTGATTTCGCGATGGCGCGCTAAATTTACCAAAGTGCGCAAATGCTCAACGTTATAGCCTGTGGTCATCGGCGCAGAATGACTTCCCGCTTCAATACCGTTTGTTAGTACTGCCAAAACCGAGCCATCGCGGCCGACAATGGGGCCACCAGAATTACCATGATAGGTTTTCATAGTAAAACCAATTCTAGACTGGCCTGTATAGGCAAGATAATTCAAACTTCCAGGCGAGATCACCGGCAACTCAGCATGCACAGGGTAGCCAATAGCGGCAGCTCTTTTCGATTCAGCCTGCAGTGGAGTGCCCAACTTAAGTGCGTCGAAGCGAAAAGCTGGATTGCCAGCTATCTTAAGAACAGCCAGGTCAGCACCCTGGTCAATAGCAACAACACTTGCTTCATAAGAGCGGCCGCCAAATAGTCTAATCACTTGCTTGTTATGCTCTAAACCTGCGACAACGTGGTAACTAGTGGCCAGGAGGCGTTTCTCGCTATCGACAAAGAAGCCAGAACCAAGAGCCTGGCCATCGCCAGCATGCACACGCACAACACTACTTTTAGACGATTCATAAATTCGGGCCAACCAGCTATCACTAGCTACCTTGACTAGACCAGGTATATTCTCGCCAGCTTTAGCGCTCTCAGCTATTGGTTTGACCGAAGCAAAGGCTGGTAGTTCTACCTTGGTCAAGCTTTCAAGTGAGTTCATAGCAGCTTTGCCGGCTTTCGGCCCAAACTTAGCGGTCATCCCCAGGGCCAGTACACCGGCCCCGGCCATGGTCACTTGTTCTTTTGAAAGGTTTGGTGCACTATTGGCGAAACGCTCCCACCAGTCAACTAAATGACCAGTGCTGGCAGCATCTTTCTCTCTCTCATCCGCCACACCTTTATCCGGGTGGGCTTCTCCGCTTTTCGGCATGGCTAAAATATTCCCCAAGCGGCCCCAGTTGAATCACAGTCTTTATCACCCAAGAGCTAGCCTATGCCCACAAAATCGCGTTTACAGCTCCACCAGCAGCTCTCCAGCCAGCTAGCAGGCTATAGTGAGAGCGCTCTGGCGGCTTTATTGCAAAAGGCCACACCTTTGCACGAAGGAGTGGGCGGTACTTCTTCGATAATAAAAATTGACGAGCATATGGTCTTTGTTAAACGAATTGCCCTCACCGACCTTGAGCGAGATACAGAGAACTTCTTGTCTACAGCAAATATCTTCGGCCTGCCTTTGTTTTTTCAATACCGCCTGGGGTCGGCGGGCTTCGGAGCCGGTCGAGAGCTAGCTGCTCACAAGCTAGCCACCGAGTGGGTAATTTCCGGTGTGTGCACTAATTTCCCCCTCTTATATCACTGGCGAATTCTGGAAGGAAAAAGGCCCGATACCATCACTCCTCGCCAAGTTGAAGACCTTAATATAGCTGTTGAATTCTGGGACAATTCAGCGGCAGTGCGCCATCGTTTGGAGGCACTGCATGAGGCTTCAGCTCATCTGCTCTTGTTTCTTGAATATATTCCAGAAACGCTTCATCAGTGGCTACTAGGTCAGCTAGGCAACGATAGTAATTGCGCCGACAGGGCTGTGGCCCAAGTGGAGAGAGACTGCATTGCCACTTCGGCCTTCTTCCGAGCAAATAATTTTGTTCACTTTGATGCCCACTTCAATAACATTCTTAGCAACGGCAATCTTTACTATAGCGATTTCGGCTTAGCACTATCAGAACAATTTGATTTAGAGAAAGAAGAAGTAGATTTCTTGAGGCACCATCGCTCTTACGATCGCTGCGTATCAGCCGTTAGCTTAATTCAAACTCTGATGCTGCACTTTTATGGCCAGGGGAAATGGTTAACTCACCTGCGCGCATTTATCAACAGCAATGGAGCCAGACCAGAAACAATGACACCATTTCTAGAGTCAAAAATAAAAACTTACGCACCAATAGCTTTTCGCCTGAGCGAGTTCTATCAACAATTAGACACTGAAACAAAGTCAGCAATTTATCCGGCTGAAGCGCTTGAACAAACGCTAAAAGAAATAGACGATGGCTGTAACTAAATCAAACGATCGCAAATTAAAGATCAAATCTCTCATTTGCAATATTCAATTTGTGTGATACAACTGTTATATCGGCATAGAGCAATGAGCCCGGCGGGCCATTTTTAATGGGTATTTAATCGTGAACTTCTGGACAGAGCGAAAGACAAGCGAGAAACGGTCATAAAGACTGTTCGGTTTTGTGTGCTTTTCCACTAGAGGTTTTCGATAATGCATCATTTGCAATCCAGTAGTTTCTTTTATTTGTTTTCGCAAAGCCTCACTCTGGCTGCGTTTCAGCGCGTCGAAACGGGGCGTGAACGAGAGCGAAAGCGCAAGAGAGAGAGCTTGCGAAAACGACGGCGCTTGACTTAGATCGAGCGCGAGGAACAAAACGTCACTTATTGCTGCCATCATCAGTGGTGGCTAGGCTTGGCGCGTCCATAATCTCTAATTTTTAGACTCATGCAAAACTAGCCCTGGTAGCTCAGCGGACAGAGCAGCACACTACGGATGTGCGTTGTCGGGAGTTCGAATCTCTCCCAGGGTGTATCTCTCAGTAACTCAGAGGCCAGAGTAGCCGACTTTTAATCGGTTAGTCGCAGGTTCGACTCCTGCCTGGGAGAATTTGGCGCCATCTTCTAATGGTTAGGAAGCTGGTTTTTCACACCAGAGATACGGGTTCGATTCCCGTTGGCGCTAATAATAGTATGGTGTTTTGACGGTCCAAGGGTTGCCCTTATAGTTCTGATGGAGAATTTGAAATGCTTGTTTGGAAATAGCGCTAGTCTTCTCATCAGTGGCACCTAATTTGGTGGCTCTGACAATCAAGTGTAAAGCTTCGGGTACTCTAGGGTCACTCAGATGCTTGCGAGCATAGTCAATCACAACTTTACCCAGATAGTCAGGCCCAGTACCATAGGCATTGATTGCTGCTATCTCAGCTTTAGCCTTGGTTAACTCTGCCGCCTTGAGAAACTGCTGACCAGCAAACTTCGCTTCCTTATCAGCTTCAATGGGGCTCCACCAATTGTCTTGATAGTCATCGATTTTGCCAAACTCGGTGGTTCTCGCAACTCCAGCAGTTACATAGGGTCTAGAGCCAGGGTTCTTCAGCAATAAATAGGCTGCTGAAAATTCCTTGCTATCGGCAGCGGCCGCATCATATCGAGCAAGCAAGCCCGCCAGGGCTGGCATATATTGCTTGAGCAGAACGCTAGCCTTGGCCGAACTGGCCTGGTCGTGCAACAGAATAGAACGACAGAATACAGCTTGAGCGATGTCTTTACGCAGTGCCGCTGGCACCTGTTGCGACTGAGCTGCTTGAAGAAAGAGGCTGAGAGGAAGCTTTTGATTGATAGCAACGGCACCTTCGGGGCGCAACATTGACGGCAGGGTAGGGTAGCCCTGCACCTCACTCTTTTTCTGGTCGAGTTTTTGCCACTGTTCAGAAAGATCATGCGATTCTGCATCGCTAACAATCATCGCTGGTGAGCGGTAAGACAAAGTGATCATCTGTTCAAGAGATTTAGCTAACATTAGCTTTTGCAGATTCAAGGCATTCATCGCCGATGGTGCCTTGGTAGCAGCCAGAGCACTATCAATAGCAGCTACTGCCTGGTCATTATGGCCTTGCGCCGAAAGCACACGAGCCCTCTGCGAATTTGCTGTCACATAAGCTGGGCTTGACTTTTCGACCTTTGCCAGAGCCTCAAGAATCTCCCCAGCATAGGGTTCTTTACCTGTGAGTTTAGAGCCTACACAAAGCAACCAGGCAAGATTCTTCTTCTCTTGATAGCGACTGTGAGCGTGTTCAATACTAGCCTTGTCACTGTTTGAAAAGGTCCAGATCCAGTCAGTCATATCATCGCCATGCATTGCCGCAGCAAGCTTGGCATCATCGACAGTGTGCGTCTCACTAGCTTCTTCAGAATCTTCTTTGAAGGCACTATCAAGTATGTAAATATAGCCGTCCATGTCTTGGTAGAGGCTATTATCACCAGCAGCAATTTTCTTGCTTAGCTGCACCAGGGTAGTCGCCGGGTCTAGCCTTAAGCCAACAAAGTTGAGCAGACCTTCTATCCCTTCTTTCATAGAAGCCATATTGGGGTCGGCCTGCAATTCCAGTAACTTGCTGTGGGCTGCCAGCAAAGCCACCTGGTCAATACCCTTACTGGTGCTGACAGTGGCTTTGCGAATCAAGCAACGAGCCACTAAATATGCTGAAACTTTCTGATAGGGAGAGTCACCATCTAGGGCAATGGCAGCAAATTGCTTGGCTGCCTCATCGAAATTTTTAGCATAAAAATTGGCAGCAGCAATCTGATAGGCTCTATCTCTTTTAACTTCTTCAGAGGCATTGGCTGGAGCAGGAGATGGCAGTGGTGGTTCTTTGCCTTGAGCTTTTAACTTGTAATCATATTGTGGTGCGCCGCAATGACAAAAGACACTATCTTGGGCGGAGAGCCATTCTTTTACGGCTGCACTGCCGGCACCATATTTTGCAACTTTTTCTTGCAGCGTTTTTACTGCTTGCTTAAAGGCATCGTCGTTGCAATTTAGATAAGGACTATAGTCATCGTTAGAGCCAGCTGAACGATAGGGATAGAGGCTCTCAGAAGAATCAGCTTTGAGACCAAAGGTCTTTTTACGCGTGCTCAGCCAAAGGTCAACGGCACTATCGCTGTCGGAGCTGCTAGCGTCACCAAGGCGAAAGCGCCAGAAATTCAAGATCTGCTCACGCTCAGCAGCACTGAGAGGCTTATCGTTCAAATAGCGATAGGCCACAACTAAATATGAGCGAGCAAACGTAGGCTCAACCAGGGCGAGATTTCCCTCAGCGTAGAGCCGAAATGGCAGGTCGGGGTGAAGAGTGGCAGAGAAAAGAGCTTCATCGTAGAAGGGCCCGCAGGCAAGCGCTGGCTGCATACCGCTAGTCAATGTGCAGGCAAGTAATGTCAAAACTGTACTCTTAAGAAAGCCTGAGCGCTTCACCTTAAATGCCATTGTTTTTCTCCTTAAGTAAATTTTGGTCGACTAGTTTTCCGGCGTATTTTATACGGTCGTGCTGCCAGCCCGGCGAGCAAAATAGATAGATGCGATCTAGATTTTTGAGCTTGGTGGATATCAGCGAAACCGTTGCGGCCTCACTAAGCGAAAAACCGAGGGCGCAATGACCATTGAAGGGCCCCGGCAAATTATCTTGCAACAAGCGCAGGGCTTGTTCTTTGCCCACCCCCATGGTGAAGAACATAGGTACGACATAATCTACAGGCAAGCGGTCATTGGCAATTGCTTGTCTGAGCCACGGATCGCCTTGACACCATGAGGCTAAGGCGGTCATAGATAAAGTAAGACCCAGCGGCAACCGAGCCCGCAACTGCTTTAGTAGATGCACATAGAAGGGTCGTTCTAATTGCTTGGCATCAAAGTCAATCTGTAAGCCATCGTAGTGACTGTGAGCAAGGACGAGATTGACGATGGAGTGGGCTAGCTTGGCACTAACCTCCTCCATTTTGCTCTCATCGGGCATTTGCTTTACTTCTACCCGAGCCACAGCTTCGCGGTAGCAGCCAGGTGGCAACTGCAATTGAGAGAGGCGGGGCTCAAGGGAAATTTTGTTTTGATCAACAGTAAAGCGGCCAACCAGCAGCGCCACCCCGACTTTGCTGGTATCAATTGCGCTAAGGTCTTCGATTTTTTGCCACGACCAGAGCATTATGCGCGGCGGATTTCCCGCAGGCTGCGCCCCCTGCTCTGGTAGCTGGGCAGCATCAGCGCGCATAGTGCTGAGGAGAAGCACTAGCAGCGAAACGACAATAGAACTAATTCTGAACACTATTTACCAGCGAAAAACTGAGCGAGACTACTACTTTGCTTGGCTTTGAAATTGGTGCCTATGGTGGCAAATTCTATTGTCTTGGCAGCACTTCTGCGGCCAGAGGGCATAGGATGTGCAGCAATGAAGGCTTTCAAAGTTTCTAGCTGGCCGGGCTTATTGAAATTGCGACAGGCTTCAACAATATCTGGCATTTTTCGTTCGCCCACTTTGTCATAAATTTCTTGCCAGTGCTCACCAAGAAACTTAAAGGCGGCAGCTTGACTGTCGCTGCTACCAATTAAGCGTGCCAACAAATGCGGCACATCTTGGGCCTTAACTTCTTTGTTGAAACACAGGTTAAGGGCTTTCTCAACACACTCTTTGTCTCTGAAAGCTGCCAAAGCAAATAAATTGCGATTACGGGCTTCAGGAGTTGTGGAATTTCTCCAGGCTTCCTCAATGCGCACAAACTCATCGCTGTCACCGTTGTAGGCCATTACTTGAACTATAGGAGAAAGCAAATCGCCGTCTAAAGACTTGTCGTCAGCCAAGTAGGCTTCAAACTTATCGCGACAGAAGGCAATGACTTGCTTGTCATTGCCAATGGTGCCTAAAGTCTTGATTAAGCGCGATCGCAATTCAGCAGTCAGATCATCATCGCCAGGCTTGCGCTCGTAGCCAAGGCGGTCTAGCTGTGGCTTAAGGCATTTGACGACAAAGGCCTGGTAACCACTTTTGCTAGCGGGCTCAAGCAATTGCTCCAATTCACTTATTTGAGATATTGTCAGTCCGAGCACATAGGGATCTTGATCTGTCGCGAATTTCTCAAGGCTCTGCAAATAAAGATCAATGGGCAACAAACCAGCTACGGAAGTGGCAAACAGATCGCTGAGAAGAGAGACTCGCTCGCTAACCGTAAGCAACTCCGGCAGGTTCTTTTCTTGCAGACGAGACAATTGCAGCGAGCTATAGCCGGTACGGAAATAACCATTGCCCGTGGCGTTGACCATGAGCGGCTCTTTAGCTCCTTCGAGCGCAAACTGTTCTTTGGCTAAAGTGAGGAGAATTGCCTGATTACTAGAAGTTTTCGGGGAGCCCTCTTGCGCCTTAACAGCCAGGGGAATCTGCCAGGGAATTAAAGCGGTTTTTGCTTTGCCGGAAGCTAAATCTTGAGCACTATCGAGGAAGAACCGCTTTTGACTCACATCGAACTTGAGCGCCGTGTTCTTCTTTGCTGCAGGCTTCGTATCTAAACCATACGAAACAATGGGGCAACCGGGCTGATGCACCCAGGCATCCATCAGCTTAGCCACATCAACTTGACCCTTCTTGCTGTCTTTAGACTTCTTCTTAGTTGAAGCGCTATCAGCACTGCTGCCACTGGCACTTGATAGAGCGTCCCAGAGATCAGTAGTTGAGGCATTAGCGAAGGCATGGGCCTTCATATAGGTCTGAATGCCTTTCTGGAATTTGTCTTCGCCCAGATAAGTCTCAAGCATGCGCAGAAGTGCTGCACCTTTGCTATAGGTAATTTCGTCAAACATCTCTAGAGCATCGTTAGGCGAATTGACCGGTGACTGCACAGATCTGGTGGCGACAATGGCATCGGCATCAAGGGTGCCCGCCCGCTCCACAGCAAAGTCATCCCAAATACGCCATTCAGGCTTCAAAACGTCTTCAGCTTTGTCAGCCATCCATGTAGCAAAGGCTTCGTTCAACCAGAGATCATCCCACCATTTCATGGTGACTAAGTCGCCAAACCAGAGGTGTGCCATTTCGTGAGCCACGATATTTACCACCCTGGTGCGCGAACTAAGGGCTGAATTTTTTTCGTCTACAAGCAGAGCATTCTCACGAAAAGTTATGGCCCCGAGGTTTTCCATAGCACCAGCAGAGAAATCGGGAATGCCGATCAAATCTAGCTTGTCGAGCGGGTAAGGTTGGCCAAAGTAGTTTTCGTAGTAGGGAAGAAGCTTGGCTGCCGCATCGAGTGCATAAGTAGCAAGCTGGCCTTTGCCCTCAGTAAACCAGACTCTGATTTTCTTGCCGTTCACCACCACCGGCTCAGTACTTTGTAATGGGCCGACAATCAATGCAAATAAGTAAGTAGACATTTTTGGACTGGCCTTAAACGTCACTATCTTCTTGTTCTTGCGTTGGTCTAATTTCTCGAACTCAACGCCAGCATTAGATATGGCTGCTAGTGCTGGGTCAATCGCCACGGTGACTTTAAAAACAGCCTTAGAGGCTGGCTCGTCAAAGCAAGGGAACATGCGCCGAGCGTCTGTTGGCTCCATCTGCGTGGTTGCAATTTTATTCTCTTTGCCGTCTTTGCCTTTGAAAGTAGAAAGATAGAACCCTTCCATTTTGGTTGAGAGTTTGCCATTAAACTTGAGTGCGAGTTCGTACTGTCCTGGTTTTAGAGCCTTAGGCAGCTTCAAGGTGAGTTTCTCGCCCTCCTTATCGCGCACTATTTCAGCTTTAATCCAGTCTCCATGAGCGGGCTTTGTCTGGGCCACAGTAGCTTCAAATACACTGAGGTCCACAGCATTCAAGACAATTTCGGCAGTGCTCTGGCTGACACTAAAGAATAGGGTTTCAGTACCTTCGAATTCACCATTTTCGAGGTCAGGCTCAAAATAGAGGTCGTAGCGCTCCGGTTGACAATTACCTGGCAGCCTCTTGTATTCAAGAGTTTTCACTTTTTTATCATTATTTTGCCCAGCTTCATCGGCCCAAGCAGGGCCAGCCATGGCAGCCCCGGAGAGCAAAGCTAGATTCAAAGTGAGCGAAGCGGCAAGCAGTTTTTTCAAGCGGAAATTCCAAGCCATTTGTGGCTCCCCAGAGAAAGTAAGGCTCTATTTTACTTTCTTGAAAAGCGGTAAGATCCGATCACTGATAAATAATGGAGATAATCGTGTTTTTCAAACAGTTCTATCTTGCCTGTCTAGCCCACGCCTCGTACCTGATTGGCTCTAATGGTGAAGCTTGTGTGGTTGACCCACAACGAGACATTGATGAATATTTGAAAGAAGCGAAAAGCAACGGACTGACCATTAAGTACATTTTTGAGACCCATTTGCATGCCGATTTTGTTAGCGGCCACAAAGAATTAGCAGAGGCTACTGGTGCCAAGATTGTCTTTAGTGATCAGGCTAAGGCCCGCTTTGAGCACGAAGCGGTGGCCGATGGTACCGAGTTTGAGCTCGGAGACCTAACAATCACGACTCTGGCCACTCCCGGGCACACACCGGAGAGCATCTGCTTGCTGGTGAAAGAGAAGAACAGCAGTGAGCCCGCTAAGCTGCTCACTGGCGACACACTCTTTATTGGTGATGTCGGCCGCCCAGATCTTGTGGGCAAATATGGCTTTAGTTCAGAGCAAATGGCAGGAATGCTCTACGACAGCTTGCACAACAAGCTATTGACTTTGCCTGATGAAACAGAGGTCTATCCCGCCCACGGAGCTGGCTCGCTTTGTGGAAAAAATATTTCAAAGGAAAGCTCTTCAACCATTGGCAATCAGCGCAAGTTCAACTATGCCTTACAGCCTATGACCAAAGAGCAATTCGTCACCATGCTGACGGCCCAACTACCTGAAGTTCCAGCTTACTTTCCTCTTGCTGTTGAAGCCAACCGCAGCGGTGCGGCTTCATTGAACGATCTCAAAAAAGCTGTAGCGATGCAGCCCAAAGATGTTGAAGCTGCTGTTGCCGCAAGCAGCACACCCAGCACAATAATATTAGATACCCGCTCACCAGCTGAGTTTGGCCAGGGTCATATTCCTGGAGCATATAGCGTTGGTCTGGGTGGACAGTTTGCTTCTTGGTGCGGCACCGTCATTGATGCCCAAAGTAACATCATTTTGGTACTCAGCGAAGACACCCAGGCAGATGAAGCAGTGCTGCGTCTAGCCAGAGCTGGCCTAGAAAATGTTGTCGCTTATCTTAGTGGTGGCATGGAGGCCTGGCAAAAAGCCGGACTGAAAGTTGAGAAGGTTGAACAAATTACGGTAGAGGAATTAGCCCAGCAGCTTCAAGCAAATCCAGAGTTGCGCGTCCTTGATGTGCGCAGACCAGGGGAATATGCCTCTGGTCATGTACCGCAAGCTAAGAATATTTCTTTGTCAGAATTAGAGCAGCAATTAGAGGCGGTTGAGAGGGGCGTAAAGACTGCTGTAATTTGTGCCGGTGGTTACCGCTCTAGCATGGCTGTTAGCTTGCTTAAAAGACACGGCTTTAGTGAGCTAGTCAATGTCATTGGTGGCACTGCCGCCTGGCAGAAAGCTCAACTACCAGTGCAGACTGAAGCTACCGCGTGCTCCGCCAGCTGAGGACGTCAATTGAACGGCGATACCAAGCTTTCTGAAGCACTCAAGGCCAGTCCAGATATTCTTGAGTATGTCATCAGTCTAAATCCTCATGACTTTGAAAGGTTGCGCAATCCCTTGCTAAACAAAGTTATGCCGACCCGAATTTCACTGCGGCGCTTAGCCACCATGGTCGGCATGAGCGAAAGCGAGTTTGTCGCCAAGAT
>CAJXZK010000033.1 GCA_913063055.1 uncultured bacterium | reverse complement strand
CTACATAAGAGACTCTCGACCGCTATTGCTCAAGTTGAAAAAGCTTTTGCCGAATCATATTTGAGCGAATTAGTAGCAGAATCTCAAAGCCCTTTGTGCACAAGCGTTCCGCTCACTCCCAATCAAAGCTTGTGTCAGTAATTTTTGCGGAACAAAAGAATCATACAGAAGTCTTACTTGACACGGGTCGAACTTGCACGCATCCTAAAAAGAGAAGCCCCGGCTTACCAGTTGGAGGGTACGACCATAGAAGCTTTTGATTTACTCGAATATCAGAAACGGGCCCGCGAAACCTGCTGCCCCAAGACACTTTTTCAACTCTGGGAAGATGTCTGCCGGCGCTATGATCAGCATGAAATTGGTGAGTACCAATTTGAAGAAATGAAAGCTGTGATTTGGCCAAACCTAACTGCACTTGCTTCGCTTCGTCGCGCCATAAACGACAGCGACAACGACGTGCGCCGCAACGACGAGAACCAACGCAAGCGGGCCTAAGCCAATCTTACTTAGTTCAATCTTATAGCGGCTCTCGACCCAGCCAAAACTTAAGGCAAAACTCTAACGAGCTCGCTGGGCACGTCTACAAGCTATTGCACCGGCGATACAAGATTCCTCACTTTTGTGCTAGCTTATCTATTGGCAGTCAATTACTATTCATTGATTGGCCACCCAGTCAAGCAGGTTCGGTGTGGACAAATCGAGGCGCTCACAAGCTTTTTATAAACCGGCAGCATTGCTGCTTTCTGCTGCCCTGAGTCTGGCAATTGCCAGCGAAAGTGTTCAGGCCTCTGACTGGATTGACGGCGATGTTGATGAAATTCCCTTGAACAAAGCTCGGGCAAGACGCCCCCCGGTCACACCGGTGCCAGATGAAAACTATGTAGATGATCGCAGCGTCCAACCAGCCCGAATGAGACAGCTACGGGGCAACCGCGACCAAGGTGACGGGCAGACTGACTCAGCAGCAGAGCAGACCTCAGGTAGAGGTAGCAGAGATGACGACAATTCAGCTCTCGACATCACGCCACCAGCTCCGGTACTAAAAGTTAATAGCAATGGCACCATGCGCATCACCGGCGGTGTCAGCTCTGCGACAATGCGCGCTAGCGCCAGGCAACGGCCAAACCGCGGCTTAGATGGTATGGCTGCTCAATTTTTACAACAAGCTCCCTACCTTGACCAAGCAAAAACTACCACTGTCCAACCAGCGCTTTTCAAAGCCTGGCTAGAGCGTTCACACCCCGGCCAGAGTGCCCAATTTACTAAAACAACAGTAGTTGAAGTCAAAGGAAAATGGGACGATTGCGGCCATATTTTGCGCAATTTTGGCCTCCCTTCGACAAAAATTACCCAAGATAAACTGCCACAGACAGATCTATCCGGCAGCAAAATATTGGTGATCAACTGCGGTTGCGATTTGAGCGAAGCTTCAATTGAATGTGTGCGTCAATTTGTTGCCAAAGGCGGCTACCTCCTCAGCACCGACTGGGCCCTTGATTCGTGCCTAAAGAAAGCCTTTCCTGGATACGTTGAATGGAATGGCTGTGACACCGAAGATAGAGTGGTTGATGCTGTAGTGGTTGATCAAGACCCAATTTTACTAGCGGGGGTGCCCCATGTGGCCCACTGGAAGCTAGAAGATAAAAGTCAAATCGTCCGAGTGATCCGAGGCAAATCAGTACAAGTACTGGCCCGCAGTCGCGATCTTATGCGCCTAGACGCGGATCAACTAGGCATATTAGCCCTGAGCTTTCCTTTTGGCGAAGGACGCGTATTACACCTGGTTGGTCACTTCGACAACAATGCCAATCTGTCCTTCAACACAGCCCTACCCGACCCAGCACCTATAATCGGCATCGGCTTGCGTCAGGCAATCGCCACCAACTTCATAATGGCGGCATTACATGGCGATTTCGCTGCAGAAAGCGCCTCCAGTGGGGAAAACCCCCAAGTCAAGTATTAAATTAAGCCAATGGCTGCCCAATTAACGCCAATATCGGGTACATACAATAGAGAGCGTTGACTATTGAATTTTCGCCGTCCAGCCGACTGCTGAATTCAATCTTTATTTTTGACCGGGAGAGCAACCATGAGCGCACTGGAACATTCAGGATCTGCAGACAACTTTCAACACAGTAATGAGCAGATTACCCAGGCTCAACTCAGCCCTGAGCACTATCAAGCTGGTCGCGACAACCGCCAGGCTCAAGGCAATGAAGCTTTCGATGCGATTTCAAGCACAGTTAATGGCAAAGAGCGGCCAGTAGAGGCAGTAGCCGCTTCTACTCTAGGGGCATTCGCCACCATCGAAGGACGCAATGCGCCAATAACAGCTGCCGGGCTAAAAAATATTGCCAACCTGATGGAATGCAACAATGACGTTCTTGGCGCCCATGGTCTGACCAAGAATCAATCCACCATTCCCCAGGCCGCCCTCGACCGCTTCAGCGGCTTCCTCACTCTGCAAGCAGAGAATCATCCATCACCTGGCGCCAAAGAGGCGATTTACGCCGTAATTGACCGCTACTTCAAGCCTGCCCAAGCTTAGAATCTATTGTCATTTTTTTATTTGGCTTCGTCGGCGTCGTTTAGCGACCAATCGTAGGGCAAGTAGTCGAGCACTAGCTTATCTTGCGAACGAAACTTAGCAATAACATCACGCTCGTCAGTTGGCACATAGAAGCTCACGTAGGAGGCAATGATGTCTTCATCCATTGGTGGCGGGAAAGTGCGCTTGGCATAACCGGCCTTGGCAGCAAAATCGAGAGTAAACCAGCTAAAGATCTTATTGACTCGAATTACACCAGTACGCGGATTAACAGTGAGATTCTTGGGGTTAGCAAAGAAGTCTTGGGTGCACTGGTCAAGGCGTTTATCGAGGTCCTCGGCCACAAAGGGCTGCGGTGAAAGCTTGGCGCAACTTCTAGAAGCACATACCACAGCGAAATGCAGCCTTGGATCCGGCAACTCATGGCGCAATCTTTCATGTTCAATTTCGTAGAGAGTGACAGGGGCTCCCATTATTTTGAACTTACCATTTTCCCACTCACCAGGTATTTGCCTAAAGCTACTGGGCGGATACTGCGACTGGCTGCCCTTAATTGGATAGTTATCCAGTACTACTTTTATGGTGATGGCATTGTAAGCATTGAGCCAAAACGCCTTTTTCTGCTCAGTGGAAAAGTGCTCATATTCTTGCTTTGGCAAATCAGCAAGACTCTGTAAAAACTGATCAAGACCAGCCGGATCTTCTTTCCAGCGCTTGTAGTGAACGTTGCCATTCTCCAAATATTTACTCAGCTCGCGCCCAAAGAGAGCATAGGTCTGATCAAATCCACTAGAGGTAGGCCGATTGACCTCATTAGCAGCGGCACTTACCGGCAACGTGGTAATTGCTGGTAAACAAATAGGAGATAAGCCAATAACCTCACTGACGAGCAGGCCAAAGCTCGCGGCCACTGGTAGAAATGACTTAGTTAGAAGTCTTGGGTTCACAGCTCCTCAATGACAGCGGTCAGAATTAACAGCAACCGTCCCTAAGTATATTAGATCCCCTTAGGGCATTCCATCGCTCAGTAATTTGGCAAATCATCTGGCTACTATTTTACTGGCCCGCTCAAACAAGCGTTTGAGGGCAGCGACATCATAAGCAGGAGTAGAACAGCGACCGTTGCCACAGAGAAATGCTGCGGCCCTGGGCAGTTGTGGTAGCTCCAGGGCAGTGTTAGGCAAGGGCCCTTCTTTTGCATCGAACCACTCCACCCGCATATACGGGGCAGGCAAGGCACCAGCAGCGGTAAATAGCTCCTTTGCCTGGGCATCGGCCTTAGAGCCAACGATAGTTATGTGTATCGGCTCAGCTAGGAACTCTTGATCGGCTAAAAGAATTCCCGCCACAAATATTTTGCGGCGACGAGCTGTCTCAGGCAAAGCAAGAAAAGCTAAGGCTTGCTCCGCCAGCGCTTTGTAATTCTTCTCACCAGTATATTGATAAAGCAAATTGGCAAAGCGCACCAACTGTACGTTCTCGTCGATGGTGGTGCTGGCAATAGACTGCTTAAACTGACTATCAATAAAATTACCAGTTAGCTCGGCCTGGTTCAGCCATTTGCGCTCACCGGTAGCTCGGTACAATGAGAGAAAAGCTCTAGCCATTGCCAGGCTATCGCCAAGAAATGGTCCAACCTTATCACTTTCGCCGTGCCTGAAACCAAGCTGAGTAGCCGCACTGAGCTTTAACTGGCGATTAGCCATAACCCATTGCGCTGTCGTTATGGCTCGATCGAGATACTGCTTATCGCCACTGGCTAAATATAACTCGACCATGGCATTAATGGCCCAACCATTCTCGCGGGCATAGCAGTGCTTATCAATACGAGGAAGGCCCTGCTTCAGCCTGGCGGCAGAATCGAGGGTGAAATACTCACCACTATGAACGCCGGAAACCAAGTCGGCATCTTGACTGGTGTAGAATGCACCATCCGGGGCACTCAAAAACTCCTGCAGATAGCGAGCAATGGCCTTCGCCGCCTTAAGATAACGTTCTTCACCATAGAGCCGATAAGCAAGAGCATACAAGCGCATATTCTCGGCTTGAGTTTGCATGATTTTCTCAAAATGGGGATGAGCCCAGTCTCCATCAGTCGAATACTGATAAACCCCGCCAAATGCCGGGTCTAGCAAATTCAACTCGCCATCAAGAGCAGCCATTGCTCTAACTTTGGATTCGCTTTCACCAGCCAGCCCTTGAACCATGGCATATTCAGCCGAGTCGAAATCAAGAAACTTTTGATACGTCCCCCAGGCACCATATTTAGAGTCATTGCCACTGACATGCTTACCAATCAACTCTTGACGCAACGCAGAAGTCAGTCCATTCTTTCCACTATCAGGAGAGGCGGGAGCGGCAGCAGCAGCCCCAGAAGAAGAAGAAGAAGAAGAAACTTCCTCAGGGCTAGGGTCCTTGATGATGGCGCGCAGCAATCGAGCCATTCTCTCTGGGTTAATATAGCCAGCTCGTTTGACGATCTCGCCACCATTTTCATTAAAAATAATTGTAGCTGGCCAGCCATACTCTTCATACTTATTGCTCAAATCAGGCCTGGCATCTTGATCAACCCGCACACAAATATACTTAGAGTTAAGTAATTTCTGCACAGCAGCGTCACTATAGGTTTCACCGTCCATAACATGACACCAATGACACCACACGGCCTCAAGATCGAGCAAGACAAACTTATGATCGCGCTTAGCCTCAGCGAAAATCGATTGATCAAAGTCTCGCCACTTTAGCTTAGATTTTGATACCGCCTTAGAGTCATTGGCTGAAGCCGCCTGACTATAAAAAGGGGCAAAAGACAGAGCCGAAGAAAGAGCTGTCAGCAACACCGACTGGGGCAAATATTTCAAAATCTTCCTCACTTGATTGACAAACTCTTCTTCAAATAAATGCGACTGGCACCAGGAGGAAAATCTTCAAGACTGCCCCAAACTTCATAACCATGCTTCTCATAAAAAGCCTGGGCCTGAAAGCTGAAGGTATCCAGGTAAGCAAAAGTGCAACCGCGCTCACGAGCGATGTTCTCAGCAGTTTCAAGCAGTTTCGAGCCATAACCGAGGCCACGCAAATTCGCTTCTACCGACAACAGATCGACATGCAGCCAACCCCAATTAGTCGAGCCAATTAAGCCACCCACAAGCTTTTCTTGAGCATCTTTGAGCACAACACTCAGGGGCAATGAAGCCCACTGATAGCCATAGCGCAAATTGTTGTTATTGAGAATCTCCGTAACAGCTGAAACTTCTTCAGTGCTCGGCTGATCAGATTGAGAAATTTTGACAGCGCCTGATCTATTTTTACTCTCGGTCACTTTTGCTCCTTCAATTTTGCCTATTTTACGTCAAAAAAATAGCTGCCACCTTACTTTACTAAAGTGGCAACTAATTTATTCCAATCGCTCAGAGCAACTAGCTAGTTTGCTTTCTTAATTGCCGGTGGATTCCATACCCCAGTTAAAGCTGCTGTCTTCGGCGCATAGAGACGCATTGTCAATCCCAATTCGCAGAGTGGGGAAGGAAGCCAATTGGCTTCTTTATCTGCCCCAGGAGTTTTGTTCTGAATGTAGAGATCGAGCGAACCATCAGCGTTGTACTTAAAGGGCATCCATGAGCTAACGGCAAAACGATTTAAAACATTGGCAGCCTGGAAGCCATCTTTGTCATACATGGTCAGCGACCAGAAAGCATCAACTGGCGGCAGTTCCTCTTTGCTGAAATGCATTACATAGTTGCTGGCACCGTTGAGCGGCTTGTCATCAGCATCGACAACATTGAGAGGATAAACCGCATCCTCGGGTTGATTGGCACCAAGTCCCACCATGGCTACAATTGCTCGCTTGAGATAATAGTTGCCATAGACACCCATGGTATCTGTGTTCATATTCCAGCCATTGACTCGACGACCAAGAGTTGGCAGTTTTTCAAGCATCAACTTCAAAGCGTCTGCAGCACCTTGAGCCACAGCCTTTTGATTGTCTGCACTCAAAGCATTCATATCGAAACTTTGCCCAGGTACCATGCCAATCTTTTTCATGCGGGAGAGAATAGACCAATCAGTGATGTGAGGAGCGTTCTCTTTGAGCAACTCTGCTGCCAGAGAGAAATACTTTTCAGCAGACATTTGATTGACTTGCTCGAGAGGTGGAGTAGTCATGTCAACAGAACTATCCACTTTCACTTTAGGAATAGAACGGGCCGCGCTTGAACCAAATTGCGAAAGCGGAGTTAACTGCAAACCGTCCTGGAATTCATGAACAGCAGCATAGTCGTCAGGCCCGTCAGTTTTTGTGCGACCGATCAACCAGGCATACTTAGTGGGCGAATCAATACGTTCAACACCAGCTGGCAATTGGCCCTTCCAAGCCGGGCCGCAGATAGCCAGATGCTGCTCGCCAGTGCCACTCGTACGCCAGCCAGGGCTGGCAAAAACATCGCTGAACATATCGAGGATAGGCATTAAGTAATAACGGCCTTTGGAATCTGGAATTGACAGCACAATTGGCTCAGCCGAGAGATCAAACCAGGTAATAGAGTAGAGAGTGTCAAAATTAGGACGGACAACTGTTCTAAAATCTGCCGCAGGGTAAGCACGCATGTGCGAAAAATAGTTAGACGGCCCCGAACCAGGCCTAACACCGGCATCAAGATTGATACACTGGCGACGCGTAATCTCCATACTCAAAAGCGGATAGAAGTATGTATATGCCTCCAGACCAATGTCGTAGGCTTCGGTGGTGGTAAGTGAATCCGTCTTAGGTTGAGCTGCTGTTAAACTCACAGTTATATCCTACAGGGGGCAGACAGAATATCACATTGCCCTGCTGCGGAGCAGAAAAAATGACATTAAATGAAACCTCGACCAGGGCCTCTTTTTGGTGCATGGCCTTAACCGCGAACTGAGACCTGGGAAGCTAGCTAGGCTTATCTTCGCGGCTCCGACAGGAGAGCAAGCGCAGCCAAACTAGCTCAGTGCTTAAAGCGATGATTGAACCAGGAAAGTAATTCTTCTCGGCGGCCAGACCAAATATCTGCTTTCACCGGTTCTGTTGGCACATCGGCCTTTAAACTCTCGGTTACGCTATTACCTGCCATAACTTGACCCAGGGCCTCTTTCAACTCAGCGGCAGACTGATAGCGATGCTCTTTGTCTTTAGCCAAACACTTAGCGACAATCTTATTTAGCTTCACCTGCAAAACTGGTGCAAGGCCATACAGAGTCATTTCTGGCGCATCAGTGGTTATCTGCTTAACCAAAATATCTACTGAATCTTTACCATTAAAGGGCGGATTACCTTGCAGAGTCTCAAACAAAGCACAGCCAAGAGAGTAAATATCCGTTCTTCTATCAAGCAGCTCACCACGGGCTTGCTCAGGACTCATATAAGCAGGACTGCCAAGCACATCGCCGATTTGTGTAATTTGATCAACCTGATTGACATTAACTGAACGAGCCAATCCGAAGTCTACAAGCTTAACGATTACACCGTCATCGCCGTTGTGAATAAGCATCAAATTACTTGGTTTGATATCGCGGTGAACAATTTCCTTTTGATGAGCATGTTCAAGCCCAGAGCAAGCCTGTGAAAAGATATCAATCACTTCGCGCAAGGGCGGGCGACCATACTGCTTCAAATACTCAGCCAAGCTGGCACCATCTACAAACTCCATAACAAGATAGGGCTGGCCTTGCTCAGCCACACCAAAGTCACGTACAGCGACAATATTGGGATGCGATAACAGGGCAGTAACTCGCGCTTCCCGTTTAAAACGCGGTAATGTATCGGCCTGAGCCATGGCCTTCAGATGCAAAACTTTAAGGGCAACACTGCTGCCTATATTAAGCTGCTTGGCGCGATAAACCAAGCCGCTGCCGCCACCGCCGATCAGTTCAACCAATTCATACTTGCCATTAAATATGGTGCCAAGATAAGGGTCGATATCAAGATCAGCCTCAAGCAATTCTTTTGAAAACGGGGTTGCACCTTCAGCTCGAACTTCAGGATAGAGATGACTAAAAATAAGGCTGCCTTTCGGATCAAACTTCTTGCGCAACTTTCTAATGGCCATTTTCAGCTTGGGTTCACTCTTATCAGCATCGCCAGACCAGATGGAGGCAAGTAAATCGTCACTTGTTGGCCGAATATGAGGATACTTAGCGGCCAGCTCTAACAATTGAAATTCCGGCTCAGGCAAACTATGGGTACGGCCGCCCTTAGTCACTCTCTTATTGATCAGATCAATCTCAATATCACCAAGACTGATACTATCATTAGTGGCACTGCCCGCTCGCCGGATATGAGCCCGCACCCGCGCCCCTAACTCTTTCATGTTGAAAGGTTTAGCTAAATAATCATCAGCCCCTTCATCCAGGCCAGCTTCCATATCTTCTACGGTACTTCGGCCAGTCAGCATTATTACTGGCGTTCTGGCTCCACGCTGACGGAACTGTTTTAAAATCTCAAGGCCACTAACTCCGGGTAAATCCCAATCAAGAATTACCAAATCGTAGGGATTAGCCAGAATGCTAACGAGGCCTTCTGTGCCAGTATGAAAGATATCGACACTATGGTTTTCGAACTCCAATAGAGAACGAACCACATTGGTCAAATCAACATTATCTTCAACTACTAAAACCCTAGGCATAAGACTTCAGATTACCACTAACAAACTATCTTTGTCTTTCCCAAAATCGAGGCCTATCAAGTGCACACGCCAAGTTATTAGAGCTTGGCTAGCCAGTAGAAGCAAGATTAGAGAGCTAGTAACCAGGGTAGGATCTCAATAATGTCAATATAGACAGACGCACAAGTAGAGAAGCGAATACAACCTAGAGATTCAAGTAGGTACTGAATGAAAGAGCATTCTTTTGGCGAACAGATACTGAAAGATACGACAGCGAAAGATGAGACCGGCAAGAAAAGCGTCATTGATATGGCGCGCAACGCCTGGGGTGAAGGGCCGGCAAAGGCAGCGCCCCTTGACACATCTAACCGCGCTCCCGAGGGGTTGCAAAGCAAAGACGCTGCGGCGAAAGACGGCGGCCACAGCAGAGACAAAGCCCACGAAGCTAAGCCCGAAACATCCGCAGAGGCTCATCGGCTTGCCGAGGCCAGCCATCGCATCAAGCTCCTCAACAACGAATTGCACAAACCAGGTGGACCACTTGCTTCTTCGGCATTAGAGTTAGTTGGTTTCGACAAGAACGGTCGCCTGCTATTGGTTCAGCGCGACCAGACAGGCCAAGTAGACGGCAAATATTTAGTCGATTCTGAAAGCGGCAAGATTGTCGCCCGCACAAAACCAGGGCACCTAGACAAATGGGAGCATGGCCCTGGCTACAAGAAAGATGGCCACCAGACTGGCGACAGCAGCGAAAGCCGACCTGGCGCCGAGGCCCCGAAGTCAGGATTTGACGCTAAAACTGGCGCTACAATCACACGAGATAGCTCTGGCCGGGTGCATGAAGTAACTGATTTTCATGGCGACAAGCGCACTTATCAGAGAGACGCCAAAGGCAATTTAAGTGAAGTTACCATTACCCAAAAGGGTTATGAGCCTATAGTTTACAGCCAGGACCGCGGGGTGGCCGACGTCAATAACCATCTCTGGTACAAGCAACCGAAAATAGCGGGAGAACCGGCCCCCGGACTTAAATTCGAGGTAGACGGCGACGGTACCTTAACCCAACGCACTAGCGCCACGCACTCTGTCAGCTACAGCCCTGATGGCACCATCACGGAACATAGAGCCAATGGCCAAGAAATAGTAATTCGTCGTGGCAAGCCAGATGCGGCCAAAGACCTGAAACAGACTGATCTGCCCGAGCCCAAGCCAGGGGCACGGCTAGCTTGAGAGCTGGCGACTCTTTAGGGTGATAGAGGCCGCACTGTCCATGGTCTCGTATGTAACTTCACCTGTACTTAAATCGAGGTCGATGCTCTTTACCTTCATGGTAATTGGTACACGATCTGGCCGCACGGGCTCAGTGACAAAGAATGTCTCTTCCCCCTGGGGGCTGAGATATTGGTGAATTGTCCAGCCATTGTTCAAGAAAGCTGCAGTGTACGCTCCTTCGTTTGCTTCAAAGTAAACGTTGCCGGTGCTGGGGTCAACGACAAAGCCACTGAGAATAAAAAACTTGATATCACCGTCGCTCGCTGAGAGCCTAGAAAAGACATACTCTTGCCGGCCCTCTGCTCGTTTTACGATGCCGCCGTCGGCCATCGAGACAAGCTCTGGGCCTTCAGCCGAATAATAAACTTGCCACAGAGGCAAACCATCGATAGTTGTGACAGCCTGGATAAAGGGCTGATCAATTAGTTTCGACTGGGGCGACTGAGGGGAGTGCACATCAGCTATCGAATCAGGAGGGCAAGCTTCCTGCGGAGAGGCAGTAAGTGTTTCACTCGACTCCTCCGAATTCACACACAAACGATTTGTATCGTCGGTAGGCACAAGAGTTCTTTGAAAAGTCAACTCATCAATTGTTGAAAGGTCTGAAAGCATGAACATGCGCACGCCGCTTTCAACATAAACAGAAAGCACCTCTTCGCGTCCACTCTCCGTCTCAACAATACGGCCAACTGGATCATCCAGATCCTCAGCATAAGCCTGAACGAGGGATTGCACTGACTCTTTCAAATAGGCGCGATCAAAGTCATCGTCTAAAACCGTACTCTCTAACTCAATTAATTGCTCTACAAGGTCTACTGGTTCAGCCTTGATTGCCATTACTTCCGGCGGCAACAAATCAGTGGCGCGACCAAAGGCAGCACTTATTCCGCTGGAACGGCCCTGCTTGAGCTCGTCTATATAGTCGCGATACTTCTTCAGATGATCCGACATAGTGCCGCCAGATCCAGGCATCTTATTTGCATCGCCAACAGTCACGATAAATTCTCCCAGAGAAGCGCTATTGCTAGGCGAAATAATAGTTTGGCAGTCAGTTTACCGAGGAAAGTTAACTCTAGACGTCTCCCTTTGTCAAAGGTTATGCCACAAGTTTGACAAAGTCTGCCGTTACCCTGAAATCTAATTTACTAGAGCGAGCAAAAACAGATGGCTAATCATCCAGAAAATGGCGGCAAGAAAGGTAGTGATAAGGCCGAGAAACCCCATAAAGCTCCAGTGGATAAACATACCCCGGCCGAAGTCGTCCACTCAATTTATGGAAAGGTATCAAATCTAATCCACGGCTCCCACGAAAAGAGCAATGTCAAAGGCACTGATAAAGCTGGGTACCACAAACCGACAGCGCCCAAGGAAAACATAGTAAGCCGCTACATCCACACAGCTGCCAATGCCAGCGAAAAATACATAGCCAAAGCCGAAAAGTATATTGCCAAAAAGATAGACCGCCTCGACCGTGGCGTGCACGTTCCTCACGCCGACAAATTGCCGCCTCAAGAAAGGGCGAAACTACATGTTCGCGAATGTATCGATTCTAAGACCGGCAAAGCTTATCACTATGACAAAGAAGGCCGCGTCGATGAAGTAAAAGGTAAAAACAAAACCACCATAGGAATTGAATATAAAGAGGGAGACAAGAGCCTAAAGCCAAGCGCAGTCAACGTCATCAACAGCCAGGGTGAAATGCTCACCCGAGCTGAAAGTACAAAAAATCATTCGATTAAAGTCGATCAGCAAAGTGGTGAGGTCCACACTATTCAGAAAACCGCTGTAACAGTCGAAAACGCACATGGAGAGAAGAGAACAGAGCCGCGGGAAATTGAGCGCCACATAACAGCAGAAGGCATAATCACCACCGTGGCCAAAGATGGCCAGGGCAAACGAATAGAGAAATCAGCTAGCGGTCCTGATACCAGGGCCTTGTATTTATTAAAATACGAGTATCCAGAGTCGAAAGCCAAAGCATCTGGTAACGATACAGTAGTAGCAAAGCAGTACGGTGGCGATGGTCAATTAAAACATCAATTCGTTTTTGCTAAACCAATAGACGTAGAAAAACAAGACGCCACCATTAGAATTGACCTCAGTCGACAAGAAAAAGATGGCATCACAAAAGAGAGAAACGAAACTTTCAATCTGCATCACGATCGAATAAACCCAATTAAAACATCTGAGAAAGTAACAGACACTCAGATTGGCAAAATTACAATCAAGGATGAAACACTAGACAAAGGCAAAGTACTAAGCAGCAAAGAACTTGCCCTCGACGAGATGGGAAAGCCACAATCACTCAATTACAGAAATGACTCACAAAAAATTGACGTCACGCTCAACTATGCAAATAACAAAGCCGATTCTATTGAAGGCAAAAACGGTGGCTTAGACAAAGCAACACTGGTCAAAAGTTTAGATACCATGACTCTGTTGACGATGCGAGAGTACCAAGTCACAGCAATAGACCACGGAGAGCTTTTGGCCCATCGCGGGCCGAGCAAACCAAGAGAGGGCGAGCAGCCAACAGGAACAGTAGTTTACAAAGAGGGCGATAAATTAGTTCAGCATCACGTTGAAAATGGTGTTGTATTTGACAAAGACAATGTCACGAAAATTGGAGTAGTTAAAGACAATGGCGACGTGCAGATTGGCAATACTTCATTCAACATCACTAACAGCAAAGATCATTTAGCAGCATTCACCGGACTTGGCAGCAACGGTAAATATCTTGACCTAACCTACGGCCAAAACGAGACACAAGCAGCCCGTCAAGAAGGCTTCAACGGCTACATCGTTAATGGCAATGAAAAGATGCTAGCAGTCGGCGGTCATATATTTGAACCAAATCAGAAAGTATTGGGCCTGATGAGCCGAGATGGCTCGGTAATCGTCGCTAAAGATCTCGATCAACAAGAAAAAACTGGAACTAGAATCTCACAACTGATAAATAAAAGCGCAATATTCGTTGGCAACGAAAACGGTCATGCGCGACAATTTGATCTGGCCCAAACATCTCATGGCCAATTCTTCTTACCTTCATTTGACCTCAAGACTGGCCTTCCGGTCATCGGTAAAGACGGCAAACAAGCGCCACCTCAGCAACTAGAGCTGCGCTTAGGCATGCTAGTAAACACAGCTACACAAGAACAGATTGGAAAATTTGTGCCACCAACGGAGAAAAAAGACGGCACCTTCGTCGGTGGTCATGTCGTAATAAACGGACGAGAAATTCCTCTATCAAGTTTAACCAATGCTGTGTTCAAGGTTACTATCGACGGTCAAGCAAAAGAAATGCATGGCGCCTGCCTGGGAGCGCTAGAGGTGCAAGCCGACGGCACGACTAGACCTAACGTTGGCGGCCTAGTTAATTTAGATGTGGCTTTAGCAAAATCAAAAGAAAATCTCGACCTCAAACAGGTAGCTGTAACAGAAGCCCAAGCGCAAGAAAACAAGCATGCTCTTTTAGATCAGGCTGCTGCGATTGCGCCACCGCTTATGCGTGAGGCTATGAGCTATTACAATGCCGTTGACAAGCAAGGTGACTTAGCATCAGACGCCAAAGAAACAGCGCAAAAACTAGCTCTTAAACAATATAAATCAGACAAACTAGCAATTGAAAAAATGCTTACAACCGGAGAAGTAGAAGAAAATTCTCTGGCAAAGATTCAGAAAATGGGTCAGTACAACAGAAAAGACAATGCCGTCACTCCCGAACAGCTCAGAGCCTTACTTGATAGTCAAGGTCACGTTCTTGAAAAAGTCGCACCAAACCTCAGCACTTTGGGTAATTTAAAAATTCCCGTGGCAAAAAATCCTGATTTGATTGGCGAGTATGACGTCAATAACTCTTTAGTTTATAAGAAAGGAACAGATACTGTGGTTGGCAGTGTCAATCCTGCTAACGGCTCTCTACGCATATTTGACAGCAACGGCAATCAGCTCACAAGATCGCTTTCCGACCAAGAGCTAAAGGGTGCTTCTCTCAATTGTGTCTGCCTCAATGAACAGGGCGAAACAAAGAACAAACTCAATTGGGTCAACGATGGCACTGGCCATATCCAAAGCTTAGACCAACTGCGCAAGCAAGTGGCCCAAGAGAGAGCTTACGCAGAACTGGCATCTAAGGGCGATGGTAGCGGAATACTAGTAGACCGTCTTGAACGAGTAAAAGTACGAGAGAAACAATACAAAGAAGCCCTCGATAAAATTCAATATTCAGGCATCACAGACGCTACAGAAGCAGCAAACGGTCGCACCAGTCTTGAACTCCTACGCGGCGGACCAAAAGAATTTGTGCGCTCTGAACAAGATAGACCAGACAAACCTGCTGCCAGCAAAGTGATTGAAGTACCACGCCAAAGCAGCCCGCAAGAGTGCGCCAAAACAGGCGGGGACATGAGAATTGGCCACAATCAATACCTGGTTGATAAGGGCCAGCTATACAAAAAAAGCTTTGATGAAGCAACAAAACAATGGATAGCCGCCGAGACACCATGCGGTCAGCTAAAGCCTGGTTATGTAGCGCAAATCGACGGCAAAGATATCAATCTGCAAAACGATCCAGATTTCCTTTTCAAAATGAAGATTGAAGGCGACCATAACGAACGATGGATTATGGGACTAGGTGAGACTAGACGAGATCCTTCGGGAAAACTCGTGGAAGGTGGCCTGATTGACTTAAAGGAAGTTATGAGGCAATCAAACGAGTCCAAAGATAAAATCGTTGAGATGGGCAAAGAGTACGTCGACAAGCAGAGTTGGGGTCTTCTTGGTTATGCTGTAGACGAACACATACTGCACGGTCGTGAAGCGCAAATCAGTCAACTCAATGACACCACAATTGACGGTCAGTTGCTCTTTCTCAAACAAGCCAAGGCTATGTTTGATGGCGGCCTAAACTCGAATACATTGGCGACGGTAGACATACACCACAATGTTCAATCGATGCAGACAAGATTGGCCGAGATGAATGTAGCGGCAAGCGATGCTACCCAACTATCGCAAGACGGCCAAAATGTTCAATCGAATGTCAGAGAAGGTTTGGCATTGGCTGCCACCACGGTCCTGACCGGTGGCGTCTCGACGATGGTTAGCGCCGGCACCATGACCTTGAGAACAGGCTTGGCAGTCACCGCTGGCGGAGGCGCCCTCAGCTCAGGAGTGCTGCGGCAGACCAGAGGCGGCAGCTTCAACGAACTTGCAGTTAACAGCGCCGGTGGTTGTATCGAGGCAGTAGTGATGTACAGCGGTGGCAACCTCGGCCACATTGCCAAAAATTTTACTGCCGTCGGCAAAAGCGAAGTTCTATTAGAGGTCATTGCAGAAGAGCAGAATTTGTCGAAATTCTCAGCACTAGCCAAAGAACAAAAGCTCTATCAAAATCTTGAAACCTTGGCTGAACTGCAAAAAGCAGGAAAGCTACAACAAGCAAGCACTGCGGCAATCAGTGAATTAGCAGCCAATCCTGAAGCGTTAAAAATGGCGTCACTAATGAACTCAGGCAAAGGTGCAGAAGTAAAAGCACTTTGCGATATTCTAGGAAACAAGGCCACCAGCGATATACTTACAAAAGCAGTAAAGCTAGGGCCCGGTGTCATTCCGGGCGCCGGCTATGGTACCAGCGCTGTCAACGCCTTCTACCAGACCGCCAGCTTCAATTCGGTCAATGCCCTAAAAACTGGCAACACGGAGGAGCTCGGTTTCACTAACTTAGTCTTAGGCTCAGGTGCGATGCTGGCAGGGGATGGCATTACATCACTGTCACACATGGGGCCAAAGGCATCACTAGAACGTTTCGGTAAAACAGGCAAATTCGTTGACACACTAATCAGTACTTATCCTGATGCGGTGATGAACAACAGCATTAATTCAGCACTCAATGCTCGAGTGCGCATGTACGAAGTTGAGCGCGAAAACATTGCCCATGACCTTGGCATAGACAAAAGCCAGGTAACTGCAGAAAAATTCGAGAAGTTTAAAAACACTCATCGCATGAATGCCTTTGTTTTCGATGCAGCCATTGACGGCGCTGCTAGCGTAGCCTTCACCCATCCATTTACCCATATAGGCACACATTATATGGGCGAGAAAGTTGAGGCCCGCGATCAAACCAGAATCAAAGATTCAGTGACCAACGAATATTCGACATACATTTCCAATATTGAAGCAAAAACCAATGCACCAACCAGCGCGACTCCAGCAGAGCTGCACAAGAGTGTGGTCACAAACGCCAACGGACTAGAGACAGTATTGATTAAGGACCACACTGGGGAGCTGGCCCAGGTGGGCCTGCCAAACGGACTGGTGTTAAGCAAAGGAGAACAGGGTTGGTCAACAAACCGACCAGACCACACACTTACCAATGTCAAATCTGTTAACAGCGACAACCAGGGCAATCTGAAAATTACGCACGGCGAGAATAGCACTACCACAATTTCACATTATGGCATCAGCGTCGAGAAACGCGCCCTTGGAGCACATCAGGAAGTAGTAGAAACCGCTACACCAAAGGGTGCAAAGACAACCGTTATAAAAGAAGACGGCAAAGTCACGTCCATAAAAACTGATGGCAACGAAACTAAAGTAATTTACGATAGCGAAGGCCAGCCCAAGAGCATAGAACCCTTTGCTGGTGCGGAACTGCGTAAAGAGGAAAAAGGCTGGTCTCTATACTACTCAGACAAACTCATTCAAAAAGAAGCCTATTCTGATATCAAAATATTGCCAGACGGAACTCTGGCAAAAGAAGGCAAAAGCCACATGGATGGCGAGCCTTTTAAGACGATGGAAAAGCCAGATGGTTCTGCACTAATAAGTAAGAATGATCAATTGACAAAAATTGTCGATGCCAATGGTCACGAAACCACCATAAAGCGCGACAAAAATGGCCTGCCGTCCGAGCTAAAGCTTTCAGCCGGTGCGGAACTCGTAAAAACCAAAGATGGCTGGGATATGGTAGTCGATGGCCACCATACAAAATATTGCCAAGAAATCACTATTGATGCCGATGGCACGGTGCACCATATCAATGAAATTGGTGCTATTTCCAGCAATCACCTCGATGGTTCAACAACTAGATATTTACCGGGAGACAGTGTCGGCCCCATCGACTACCACAAAGAACTTTCGACCTTCGAGCAGCACTTAGACTCAATTCAAGACCCAATGGCCGCTGCGTACATCAGAGAGGGCATGCTCGACACCCAGGATCGTCTAAGAAAAGATCCAGCAACTGCCGAAAGAAAAATTGCCGAGCTTCTCTATGATGCTAACAAATTGCTAGAAGCGCCTGGCAAAGTGCCTTTGGAACAAAGGCACCATTGGCTTGACCAATTCTTCAGCTTGGCCGCAAAGCCTGAATTTGTTAGCCAGGGTAGTGATGCCACCTGCCCCTTGGCGGCATGCGAGCAAAGAGAATACGCCCTGCATCCTGAAACCTGGCTGAGAACTCTTAGAGTATTAAATGAAACTGGCGCTGCTGTAAATCACAAAGGCGAAGTCATAAAAAGCTTCATAGATAGCGCTGGCAACTTCAATATTGATGCAGCCAGAACTGGCACACGTCCTGAAAATTCATTCACAAGAGTGGATGGCCAAAAGACTGAAGTTAGCGAAATTGTGCAATCAGTGCTCAATGAAGTGATTGGCATGCAAAACGGCGGTCGCAAAGATCTTTTTTACGCCGAACAACTTGAACCCATGATGAAATTCATGACCGGAAGGGATGAGAAATTTGTAGTGGCTAACCCCAAAGACAGCCAAGATCTAGTTCGTCAGCTAGTGGCCATGAAAGAGCGCGGAGATCTATACGCTGTTCTAGAAATGGATGCTAGTCATCTAGGCGCTGGTGGCCTCACGCCTAATCGGGGACACGCGCGCATTATCAAAGACCTAAGCTCGCCTTGGTCAGCCCAAGACATGCAATCTAATACCCCCTTGCGCGAACGCTTTAGAGAAGATGGCCTCGCCATCAGACGCACCGGTGCAGTTGACAGCAACGGGCAGCCGCTTTATGAACTAGACCCTAGCAGGATAGATATCGCACTGGGCAATACCTGGAGAAAAAGCGATAGTCACGAAATTGCCTCGGCAGACAAAGTCTTTGATACCACGCTAAGAGCAGGCAAAGACGAACATTTAAGCCGGCTCGAAGAAAGAATTAAAGCCAAGCCAACTGACCCTCACGAACGCCTGGAACTACTGAGCTGGAAGCTAGGCATGCTTAATTCGTCAATGGTTCATCAACTCAATGGCAAAGTTGATAGCCAAGCAGACGCAGCTCTTGTGCGTCTTGGAGGCGGAACTCGCATCGAATCTCAGCATTTACTAAACGAGATGTCAGCCTGCGAAGGGGAACTAAGGCAGCGCTACTTGGCCAAAGAAGAGCGGCTGCACGGCAAGGAAGCGGCTCTAAAACTTGAGAAACAGCTCAACGACTTAGTCGATGGTTATAGCCTCTCGTCTGAAGGCGGAATCAACCTGACTTTGAAAGAGCGTCAATATCTAACTTCTCTTGGTCAGCTCAAACGTGCCCTGTACGAAGTGCACGATATGGAATTTGCTATTGCTAGCAGACAGAGAGCAGAGCAGCGAGGCACTGCAGCGGAAACAGCGACACGAGCGATAGTAAACAACGATGTTCGTCGAGCAATTGGAGCCCATCAAGAAGCGTCCAACAATTTGAAAGCAGAAAAAACTTCGGCCAAATCAGCTGAGGGCATAGATGCTCATCCCTACAAGACAATAAGCGAGAATGTCTTTGCCCGCCTTCTCGAAAACAAGCACATCAATAAGTTTTGGAGTGCTCATGCTGCTTCAAAAATAGACATGCTGACAGGCTATGCCAACTTCAATGGCATGATGCACTATCTCGAAGAGGCCTGCGCAAAAAAAGACAAAGGGGGTTACTTAGTCTCAATCGACGTCCGTCGCTTCAAACTCGCCAATGAATGCATGGGAAGAGAAGGAGCCGACGACGCCCTGCGCTACTTGACTCGTCATATCGCCAAAGAAATCGGCCTCAAAGACAGCGAACTATTAGCTCGAGCCGGTGGCGACGAAATCATGATCTTCCTAGATAAATCTCGCTCAAAAGAAGAAGTAAAAGCGCTGGTAGAAAAGCTTGATCAAATTCACCTAGCTTGCCGAGGCTACACTGAAACCGATGCCTTCGGCAAAAAGTACGGCATGCTTCTAGTAGAAAAAGACGATCCCGCGCATCCAGATCGAACCAATGGCAAAGTCGAAGAGCTTCTAATCAAACTGGCAGTAGGGGCAGTAGAAATGAAGTCTACGGATACTGCACATCATTTGGTAGATCGCGCCGATGCCGTAATGAATGAGCGAAAAATTGCCCAGGAAAAAGTAGAAAAAGAGAAGATACAAGGACAAACAGACAACTTTAGCCCAGTGCCTGACGCCTGGAAGCCCGACCATTCTGTGGAGCCCAAAGGAAGTCATCGTGAAGAAGCCAGTATTGGCGCAGAATTGCTGACAAATCAGCAGTTGCTCACCATGGAAGCACCACAACGCCAAGCCCTAAATCACATAAAAGAATTTGAGCAATTACCATTGCCAGAGCAGAACAAAGAGCGTCAGCGCCTTCAATCAGAAGTGGAGAAATTCGTTCAAGAAGGAAACCAAGCCAAAGTAAAAGAGCTCAAAAGACAGCAAAGCGACATTGAACAATTTGTGGCAATTGGACCAGAAAAGCAAACCATATATAAAAAACATCTAGAACTAGAATGCGCTAAGTTCGAAAGAATGGGAATCGAAGGTCGTCGCATGTATTTAGAGCGGCGCGAAGCCAGTGCCAGTCTATGGGTTAATCCACAGACTGACCTTGCGGCCAAAGAGATCTGCGACCGCAACTTGAGACGCTCTGTATTTAAGGCTGAGCGCGACTTTGCCGAGGCTAACAAACCAGAGTCAGAGCGCGACAATTCTATTCGCGACTTCAGCAAGCCCCTAGAACGATTCTCTGTCATTCAGGCTGACCTCAACAATATGAAACCAATCAATGATCAGATCGGCCACGATCAAGGCAACGTCTTGTTGAAACATGCTGGCGACTACCTGCGCGCACGCATTCCCCACGATTGCTTTGTTGGCTCTCCAGGCGGTAGCAGTTTTATTATCATTGCTCCAAATCACGAACGTCGTGTGCAAGTAGAACAAATATTAAAAGAGTACGGAAAGTCTACTGGCACTGAAGCAAAAACAGAAAATGGAGAAAAGAAACCATCGCTCTTTGAACCCGATGTTCCCCTTGAAAAGATCAAAAATGATGATGGAGAATCAGTACCAACTCTGCGCTTTGGCTTTAGCATTGGCAGCGCAGAGTATGAGCCTGGGCACCACACAGACCCAGTGGGTTCTAATAGAGAAGCCCGAGCAAGCCGAGAAGCGGCAATCGCATCACTATTAAAGACAGTCGACGACCGTTGCACTGCAGATAAAAAAGGGCAAGAAGAAGCCGGTCTTCGCTTAAAACGAGTAGAAAAAGCCGACAAAGAGCTAAAAGAATACGAAGCAAGATTAGCCGCTGACCCTGCTATTACTCAAAAGCGACCAGAGAAACTCGAATTTAAAAAGATACCACCACCAAAGGTGCTTGATACTGAGTTCAGGAACTGGCGAGAACTTCTGGAACAGAAAACTCCAACTTACGCCCAAGAGAAAGCACACAGGAACGACTTCCTAAAATTAACTAACCCGCTGAGTGAGCAGCATAAAAAAGAAAATGAAGCAGTCTGGACTCGGCCAGTAGACACAAGTATGGGGCCGTTAGATTTCTACCGTTCGGCTTTGCAAGAGCACAACGATAAGGTTAGACAAGAACGTCAAGCTTTCAAAGGCAATGATATTGACTCAGACAGCGCTCCAAATGAAACACAAAGAAATCTCCTTAAGATGAAAGCGATGAGCTTTGACGATCTCGATAGACGAAAATTCTTGCCAGAGAATATTCCCAATGTCTATCGAGAGTTAATTAGAGTGGTTGGCGCCGAAAAAGAGTCTTGGAAAATAATTAGTCCAAGCGATCCCAGAGCACAAGAAATTGCTGACAATCGAGCCCTTAAACTTCAAAATCTGCTGCAGAAATGCTTTAACGATATGGGCTTCAATCCGCCCAAAATTACAGCTGGCTCTCCGACATTGAAAGAAAATGAAAAAGGCGAATACGCAAAAGGCTCTGGTGTCGTTAGCCTCCAAAGAGACGCTTTTCTAGACCCTGGCAGGTTCGAAATTGACGTGCTCGGCCATGAAGCCTTCGGCCACTACATTCAAGAAAATATGATTCTGCGAGCACAAGCTTTAGATCTGCTCAGAAACAGCAAAGATTTAGACCTCTCAACGTTAGTCAAAGAGAAGAGCCCAAATCACTATGAGCTGACAGCAGACGGGATAAACTTCTGTTCAGCACTTCGGCTCAATGATTCTTCTACACTAGTGTCATCCCGTGCTAGCAAAGAACTAGTAGAGCAAGTTTTCCTTGCCTCCGCACCTTGGCTGTCAGAACGAATTGGCAAGACTCCAGAACAACTTAGAACCGACAGCGATTACGTAGCAGGGCATCGTCTAGCTGATTCGATGTTCAAAGAAATGCACAGAGTAGAAGTTCCCTCCGAAGCTCTATACAAGTTGTTGACCGGCAAGCCTGCCAATGACATCCTTGCTGACTCCGATCAAAGAAAGCTATTAGAAATAGTCAGTGGCAATCCCGGGCACCCACCTGCTGGCTTCGACTACAAGACAGTCTTCAAGAAAATTTTTGCTGTCACAGAAGGCGATCTGAAGACTCAAACAGCTAACTCGGAATATAGAAAATCGTTGTTTGGCTACGACCCATTCAGACTCAAAATTACAGACCACCTTGGCAGCAACGGCAAGGAAAACCAAAGCGAAGGAAGCGCCCGAGCGATTTCGCTCAAAGACGATCTTTTCATGTCTATCTTGAGCGAACCTACGTTTTTTGAACGTCATCCAGAATTTCTCTCCAATCTGATCGAATCTAGCAGCGCACCAGACAAAGCAAGTAGAGCTGCGGCCCAAAAGAAATGGCTTGAAACAATTGCCGCTGAAAACCCCGCTGCCGTTCCCAATGAGCAGCTGGCAATCAGCAGATTCAAACTATTGGGCTTCAAATTTGCCAACGAGCAGTTTGCTGGTAACGAACACGGAACACCGCTGAAAATTGGCAACCTCACCAAAGAATCATTTGAAAGAGAAATGCCGACAGCTGTGCATATAATGCTCTGCGCAAATATCAGACTGGCATACATCCGAGAAGCAAACAAATATCAGAATTCACTGCATGAGCAGAGAGCACGCTTAGTTCAAGATGTCTTCATTCATTTGATCAAAACCAACGATATAGCAGATCGACCAGAAGGAACCACTATAGCAGCACACGACTTCAACAACGGGAAAGTGCTAATACCAAATATTGGCAAGAAAAACTTAAAAGTTAGCCGTCAGTTAGCGCCCCTATATGCAGACAAAGAAGGGTTAGTAGTACGCCCAGATCCGCCTGCGCCAAAGATCAACAAACCGTCTGACACTGTAGATGTGACAGCAGGACAACCAACGAGAAGATTGTCACTGCCAGGCCCTTCCCCTGGCATCGATCAAGCTAAGCAAAAGTCGAAAGATTTCTCCGAAACATTCAACGATATTACAATGCAACAAAGTCTTGCTAGAATGCGTTCTATTCAAGGCTTGCAGCAAGAAGTAACTGAATCTCAGCTCAACATCAAAGAAAGCGGTGGCATCCCTGATGGCTACATGCCTTCCCACGACTACGACGAAGTAGTTGATCGCACTACCAATGACAATGACGATACCAACGGCGGTGACAGAGAAAGAGATGGAGGCGGAGGTAAAAAATTACAAGACCGCTCAACTGGCCAAGACAACAGGCAAACTGGTGGCGAGACATCTAGGTTGACCTCAAAAGACGACTTGGCTTCAATGCCGGATCAGAAAGATAATGGTGAGCCAACTCTGCCTCAAACCTCCACACCTTTACAACCAGCCTATGATGCTGCGGCAAAGCTTGAAGCATTCAGGCTTCAATCAGAAAGTAGGCGCATAAAGCCGAAGAAACCGCTTAGTGACTTGTAAGCTGAGCTGCAATCGCTGAGCTGATTATCGCAGGTAATACGACTCTAGATATTGCGGCATTCAAGCTAAAACAGCTTAGGCGATAATTGGCAATTGAGGCTGTTACTTCACCGCCGCTGAAACTCGCGACAAATCTTGCAGCAATTGAGCGGCAGACTGATAGCGGTTCTCTTTGTTCTTCTCTAAACAACGGTGCACTATTGACTGCAAGTAAGCATTAACCTGAGGATTCAAGTCATCCAAAACAAGCGCAGGTGGTGGCTCTTGGGCATGCCTAATGAAAGTCTCAATGATATTAGCTGAGACAAATGGCACCTCACCAGTAAGCATTTCATGCATCATGCAACCAATGGCATAAAGGTCGCAGCGATGATCTGTGGCCTCTGAGCGACACTGTTCCGGACTCATATAAGAAGGTGTGCCAATTAAGGCTCCGGTCTGGGTCAGGTTAGGTGCGTTTTCTTCAGCTTTAGTTGACTTGGCCAGGCCAAAATCAACAATTTTGACTGTATAAGTTTCGTCGCCCTCGGCCACTAGCATAATGTTTCCGGGCTTAAGATCGCGGTGTACAAGCCCTTCTTCGTGGGCTTTGCCAATACCGAGACAAATCTGCGACACGATTTCTAGGGCATCGGGCAGCGCTAATTTGCCGTTCTGTTCAATAAGCTCAGCCAGACTAAAGCCATTGAGATATTCCATCACCATATAAGGCTGCGACTCTTCAGTCACTCCTAAATCATGAACAATCAAAACATTTTTGTGACTGAGTAAACCAGCCGCTCTTGCTTCCCGCTCAAAGCGCCGCACTAAGTCTGGTTGAGTACTAAGCTGGGGTGCCAGAACCTTGACTGCCACAGTAATATTCATCATTTTGTGCTTAGCTTTGTATACCTGACCAGAGGCACCACCGCCAATAACTTTGATAATTTCATACTTGTTGTCTAGAACCCGACCAATGAGCGGGTCGCCGCGATCACTGTGATCATCTAGAGGGCCTTCAATACCAGCAGCTCCCATGCTACTGCCGTTCATTGACATGTAATCGGCACTACCCATGATCGAATTGATGCGCAGAATGCGGCCATCGGGGTCGAGCTTTTTGGAAAGCCTGCGAACAACGTTATTAAGCGATTCGGGAGTCATCTCAGCGTCGCTGGTCCAAACGTTGTCGAGCAGCTCCTGGGGGCTCAGAGTCTCTTTGCGGTTCTTCACGAGATAAGAGAGCAACTGAAACTCGCGGGGAACAAGAGTGACATTGCGTCCGCTTTTGAGCACCTTACTGGTATCGAGGTCAACGACTATATCTCCCACAGTAACCACGTTTCCAATTACCGCTTGTGAGCGACGCAAGAGACCTCTCACCCGGGCACCTAACTCCTTCAAGTTAAAGGGCTTGGTGAGATAGTCGTCGGCGCCTTCATCGAAGCCTTTTTCTTTGTCGTCGACGTCTTGGTGACCGGTGAGCATTATCACAGGGCATTTGCCACCAAAGCCACGATAGTCAGCCAAAATCTCAATGCCGGTAAGGCCAGGCAAATCCCAATCGAGAATAATTAAATCGGGGTTATTGGCCAAGATAAAATTCTGACCTTCCAAACCGTTGTGAAAGGCCTTAACTTGGTTGCCCTCGTGTTCGAGAAAGTCCCGAACCAGCTCAGCAAGGCTGACGTCATCTTCCACCACTACGATTCTGGCCACAAAATTATTCCTTGACAGCCGACAAGCTATACCTTTCAGTGCAAAGAATATACCCCGATTCAACTATCATCAGTCGGGCGAAAAACGGCCTCAAGCTCTACCTAAAATTAGCCCCAAATTAACGCTATACTCCTCAGACTCTCCTTTAGCAGCCTCTAGCAGCCTTGAATGGGCGAAAATTGAAGACCATTAAAAGACAACGACCAATGTTGAGCCTGGCAAAACAAGGAATTTTGCTTGTGCTCTTTCTATTGGCCTGTGAACTGACTTTTATTGGCACGTTAGGCTGGCTTCTCAACCAGGCGGAGGCTGAAGCAGCCCGGCAGGAAAGAGCCCGTCAGGTGAGCGCCCGGGCTGGTCGTTTAATGCTGGTGATGTACGACACTGGAGATGCGGTGGGTCGCTATGCCAGAAGTTTGCAACTTGGCACCGCCGATAGTGTCTCGGCATCAAAAGAAGAAGTACCAGTCATTATCAAATGGCTTAAAAACGAACTAAAAGACAATGAAGAAGCAATTGCTCTGCTCAACAGAATCGATGAGAACATCACTATTTGCTTGCCGGTAATTACAGACATTCAAGGCAAGAGTTCAACTCTGGCCGACCCCGGCGCCAAGGAGGCTTGGACCAGGAAACGCGAGACCATTCAGCCCATGGTAAACCAGCTGATCAAAGATATTCCCGCCTTAATTGCAATTGGTCAAAAAATTGAATCAGCGGGGCCTGACCTTGAAAGAGCAATGAGAAGACAAACAGAAATTGTCTTAATTGGCGGCTTATTACTTAACTTGATTGTGGCGGCCCTGATTGCCTATTTCTTCACCAGTCGCATCTCCGGCCGGATTGAACAACTCGCTGAAAACATCACGCGACTACAAGAGGGTGAAAAGTTAGAGCCTTTGATGAATGGCAATGATGAGATAGCGACTGTCGACAGTGTCATTCACGACACGGCCGACGCCATGCGCAAAGAAATGACCATGCTTAAGGCCAGCGAAGCACGAGTGCGGGCTTTAATTGAACATCTGCCTGTAAGCATTGCCATGCTCGACGCCCACGGCACAATTGAATTTCTGAACTCGACTCTTGAAGAAAGTTTCAATTACTCCAGCCATCAACTAATGGGCAAGAGACTAGCCAAGCTCTTTGCTAACGGCCAAAAAATTCCCGAAACATTCGCCCACGCTGAGCAATTCAGAGGGAGAACTACTGAACTAACAGCACTGCGCCGCAATGGCCAGACCTTCCCTGCTGAATTAATGATGGCTGCCATTGATATGGACGGCGAAAGCAAAACTCTCGCCATGATTGTCGATAGTAGCGAGAAGCAGGAAATCAAGCAAATGCGCCAGGCATTTGTTGCCATGGTACGCACCGAGCTGAAGGAGCCACTGACAAAAGTTTCGTCATTCCTCAGTAAGCTACAGGCTCACGCCCTTGGCACCATTTCGCCCAAGGTTGCCGAAACGACCAAACTAATGCAGCAGAATATAGAACGGCTGGTACTTTTGCTCAATGACCTCTTCGACCTCGACAAATTAGAATCAGGCAAAATCGAAATTGAGCCGGCCCGAGAAAACCTCAGCCTGATTTTCGAACGCTCGGTCAATGCTGTCACTGTCTTTGCTGAAAAACATAAAGTGCAATTGCAGGTGAATGACTGCCCAATTACTCTCAATGTTGACGCCAACCGCATAGTACAAGTGCTAGTCAATCTGCTATCGAATGCCATCAAGTTTTCGCCAGCCGGTTCAGTGGTGACCTTAGCCACCAGGCAATCCCCCGGTTACATTGAAATTGGCGTGATTGATCACGGCAGAGGTATTCCTCAGGCCCACTTACAGTCAGTGTTTATCGCCTATCGCCAGGTAGAAGCAGCAGATGCCCACAAGAAAGGTGGAACAGGCCTGGGTTTGGCCATTTGCAAAGCCATAGTAGAAGCCCACAATGGCGAGATCGGTGTCAACAGTGAAGAAGGCAAAGGCAGCGTCTTCTGGCTCAAGCTTCCCCTTGAGAGGGAGAGCTAATGAGACTTTCACTGAGCCTGAGATTTAAAGGACTATTAGTCGTACTGCTACTTCTGGCAATGGAACTGCTCTTCGTCGGCTGCCATATCTGGCTATTACAAGAAGCAGAGCGGGAATCGAGAAAGCAGGAAACCGCTAAAGAGGTGATCGCCAGAGCCACAGACATGCTGCAGTCACTCTACGATGCTGGTGATAGCGTGGCGAAATACCTGGTCAGCCACGACCCCGAGGGTATCAGGAGATACGAACAGGCGCGGCAGCAAATTCCTGACGAAATTAAGTGGATCAAAGAGCATATCAAAGACGATAAGAATCAATTGACGTTGCTTGAAAAAATCGAAAGCAGTGTCACAGAAGGTATGGCCACCCTGGCCGAAATGCGCTCTATCACCGATAAAGAAGCCCAATTCGTTGCCATGCAATATGCCGTGAAGCTCCGAGCAAAAGTGCAAAAAAATATGGAAGGGCTAATTCGCGATCTAATAGACTTCCTCAATACTGAAAAGAAGATCGAAAGCGCTAGCCCCAAGGTGCTGCAAGCGCAGCGGGATATGATTAAGTACTTGCTCTGGGCTGGCGTAGCACTCAACATTGTCGTGGCTTTCGCGCTGGCGCTGCTATTCACCCGGAGCATTACATCACGCCTAACAATTGTTGAAGACAACTCACTACGACTGCGCCAGCGCAAACCACTGCGGGCGCCACTTCGAGGTGACGATGAAATCGCCTTGCTCGATCAAGCCTTTCACAAAATGTCTCATTCGCTAAGAGGAGAAGAAGCATTGGTGCAGGCTAGCGAAGAGCAGGTACAAACCATAATCGATCAAATGCCGATTGGCTTAGCAATTATCCAAACTACTAATGCAAAAAATACAAAAAATTCTGAAAATCATGAAGCTGATAGAGCGAGTAGTAATGGCGCCGAAGAAATAGAGTATGCCAATCCTTCCCTGGAAAAAATGCTCGGCTTTAAGAGCGGTGCCATGGTCGGCACAAAAGTTGCCAGCCACTTTCTCATTCCGGGAGCGAAACCCACCCCCCTTCAGGATAGTAGCTTGATTGAAGGGGTGGTTGATCTAATTGCCGCCAAGAAAGACCAGAGCCAAATACCAGTTGAATTTTCGGTAACAGATATTTCCTTGGGCCATCTGACAGAGCAGAACAAACAACTAGCCACGGTCATCGACGTCACCGAAAAGCGCGAAATTGAGAAAATGAAGGAAGCTTTTCTGGCCATGGTCAGCCATGATTTGCGCACACCGCTCACCTCGGTGGCGGGCTTCTTACACATGCTGCCTATGGGCGTATACGGCGAATTGAACAATGCCATTGTGGCCAGCACAAAAGTAGCAGAAGACGAGGTCGAGCTTTTAATTGCCCTGATTAATGATCTGCTTGATCTAGAAAAACTGAGAGCTGGTCAACTAGATCTGCGAGTCACTCAGTTTGACCTAGAAGACGTCATAGACTCTGCTGTTGATACGCTCTACAGCCTGGCCGATGCGGTGATGGTCTCGGTAATTTTCGAAGGCTGTGAAGGCAAAATTGCCGCTGATCAAGAACGTTTGCAGCAAGCTATAACTAAGACCCTAGAAGGACTTCTGCGCCTCTGTGAGCCCGGTGACACAATCAATATCTCGGTGACGATGGTAATTACCAATCTCAAGAAGGCCTACACAATAGCTTTTAACAGTGAAAAACTAGTGCTTCAAAATACCCCTCTCGCCAAACTCTTCGAGCCCTTCCAACCAATCGAGTTAGCATCTGCCAGCATTTCACTAGGCTTAAGACTACCTCTGGCCCAAGCGATTGTGCTTAGCCATGGAGGCACGTGTGGCGCCAGCCAACACAGTGGTGGGCTTTCCCTTTGGCTGACTTTACCTGGCTAAGTTTACTAGCAGCAAAGTGGCTGAACTATATTGCTAAGCGATTAACACGCTTCTCTGCGGCCATCCGCATATTTGCCTGAGCCATAGTGCTCAGGGCCACAATCGAAGTGGCGTCAGTAGGAGCCGTGGAGATTCCGAAATGAAGCATAGGGCGGAGGTGCCCCAGAGTTGGCAACAAAGTAGGAAGGCTTTGGTTAATACGATCAACCATTATGCAAGTCTGCGCCGAGTCTACATTAGGCAATAAATAGGCAAAACTTTGCTCGCCAAAATGGCCCAAGAGATCCGTTTCGCGCTTGGTTTCTAGCAATGCCTTTGTAATGACATGAAGATCTTTTAGAGAGATCAGGTTATCAGTTGCATTCTCGGCGCTAATACAAAATGCCGCCAGGGTTAGTATCGAACCAAAACGATGAGCCCTGGCAAACTCATGGGAGAGCATAAATATAAAAGTCTCGTCGCTAAGAAGCTCAGTATCAGGATTGCTTAGCACCTTCAAAGAGTTCTCTAAGTGGGAAAACTCAAGATGTCGCATCTCGGGAACACCAACCTTGAAGGTCTTAGAGCTCACAGGTCTCGGCTCACTCGGCCATTGCTTGGGCTGATCGGTGGGAGGTGTTGGTACTGTTGCTTGACTCTGCTCGCTAAGTTTTTTTTGCGGCTCAACTACTGGAGCTTCATCTTGTGTCAAGTCGGCACTACTGGTGTCAAATACCTGCAGACTTCTACCATCCGGGGCAAGCAGTAAGCCCAATCGCAATAGTTCAGCCGCAGCAGCAACCCACTCACTGCGCTTGAAGCCCATTCGCTCAGCCACATCAGCAAGATTGAGGGTGCCGTAAATATTGCCGTACATATCAAGCAAAGCCTGGTGATTAGTCAATGAACTCAAATTGACAATGGCTTCTAACTTACGCTTAGAAAGTTTTGCCGAGCGGATGAGAAAAGAACTCTCAGTAATATAGTTGTCTTCTAAGAACTTGAGATTGGCAAGGAAAGCTTCTCCCTTAGTAACTAAGCCTTCCGCCGATTCTAAGATATTAACTGATTCGGGCTGTCGACCAAGTTCAAAGACCAACTGACCATCTGTCCAGGTGAAAAGATCGACTATTGTTTCTTCGCCTTTCCCTAAAGGCGAACTGGCGTTTACTGGTTTTCCTAAGCCGAACTGAACTTTGACATTGAAGGCACCAGTACCAATATACAAATGGCCTGTGGCCTCATAATAGGCTGCCACTTTGAGCAAATAAGAGATTGGTTTCTCTCTTAAATTACCCTGCAGCGCCTGCATCATAGCCTCCACATTATCTGGAGTTCCCGATTCTGGCATTAGCTGAGAAGGGCGGTTGTCATACGACACAGGCATATTATCCGTAAAAAAGTCCGTAAAATTGGTCATTTAGAATAGCAAAATAGACAAGGCCACGCAGACTTTTTAGAGGCATCGTTGCAAGCATGAACCCTAACCAAATGGCCAGCTACAGAGATTTCGAGATACCAGGTATCTTGGCAATCGATGACAAGCACGAATTGACGAGACTTAAGATCACCACAAACACATGCAGCGCGGAGCTTTACCTACAAGGAGCTCACCTGACGCAGTGGCAACCACAGCAACACCAGCAAGTTTTGTTTCTCAGTGAACGCTCCTCGTTCATTAAGGGAAAGGCTATTCGCGGTGGAATTCCCATAATTTTCCCTTGGTTTGGAGCGCGCACGGCAAACACCTGTGACCCGCGCAGTGATGGACCGGCCCACGGCTTTGCTCGCACCAGCGATTGGCAGTTAGTTTCTAGCTCAATGACCGGGGATCACCTGACCCTCTCACTAGCCTTAAATGCCAACGAAGTATCTCAGGCGCTTGGCTTTGAGCAATTTCAAGTGAATTACAACCTCACCATTGGCAGCGAGCTTGAACTGCAGCTTACAGTCAAAAATTGCTCAGATAGAAAACTCTGCTTCGCCGAAGCTTTGCATACTTACTTCTTGGTTGCTGATAGCGAAAAAATCACCATCGAGGGACTGGCTGGCAACGAATACTATGACAAAACCGATAGCTTCAAGAAAAAGCGACAAGAAGAGACACTCCTCACTCTGCGCGGTGAGACCGACAGACCATACATCAACACAGAAGCCACGGTAGTCTTGCATGATCCGGTGATGAAGAGAGGCATAAGCATTAGCAAAAGCCATTCCAACACTACTTTAATCTGGAATCCAGGGGCAGAGCTGACAGCGAAAATGGCCGATATGAGCGAAGACGCCTGGAAGCAAATGGTGTGCATTGAGACAGCTAACGCTTTGGAAAATGCCATAATCCTTAGCCCCGGAGCAGTACACGCCATGACCGCTAAAATCGAAGTGGTATAGACCTTTACAGGTTAATCAGTGAAGAAAGGCGTAAGAAATTCAAGTTGAATTTCTTACGCCTTTCTCGCCGCGATTCGACAGATAGCTGCCAGCTTCAACTACCCTATATGGTAGAAAAACAGAAAAAGACAAACGTGAGAGTGGGCACTAGAGAGGAAACCAATTGGTTTCTCCTCCAGCACCCTGGCTCTCACGCTTGTACTTAGGGAGCCGAAGCCGCTTACCGGTTGCCCGGATCAGCGGCTACGCCGAATTACTTCAGGTCAGCCAGCTCAGCCACAACAGCGGTAACCGCCTTCAGCACTTCCACCATGTACGGCAGATTGCAGTTTTTCACCCGGTCATTGACCGTGTGATAGTTGGGGTTGAAGCCATCGTCGGTGAACTCTTCGCTGACGAGCACAGCCTTGTAGCCATGGTCGAGGAAGCCGGCGTGGTCGGAACGGTCCTTCACCGCATTGTTGTGCGTGTCCACCGGCGTGAGGTTGATGCCGTAGCGCTTGATGGCACGGAAGAATCGCACAGTCAGCTCGTGAGAGCCGTTCTGGTCGATGTCATCGTGGATGTCCAGGCGGTTGCCAGGCTTGGCGCAGTAGCTGATCATGTCGATTTCGACCATGGCCACCACATCGGTTTTGGCCGCAGCGACCTTGTCGGAATAGGCGTAGCTACCCCAGAGGCCCTGCTCCTCGCCGGTGAAGTGAATCAGGCGAACAGTGAACGGCAGATCGAGATCTTTCAGCGCCCGAGCAAGCTCGAGCATACCGGCAGTTCCCGAACCATCGTCGTCAGCACCCGGCGCCACCTTCTCGTTGCCCCAAGGCGAACCGGCGGTGGAATCGAGGTGAGCGCCGACGAAAACAACCCGCGAAGGATTGGTCTTGCCGGGCAGCTCGATCACCAGGTTGTTGAGCTTCTTGCCGCGCACGGTGTAGGGGTCACGAACAGTCTTGAGGCCCATGGCCGCATACTGCGCTTCGATGAAGCCCATGGCGATGTCCAGCTCTTTCGAGTGGGTGTTGCGCGTGGCCAAAGTCGAAGTGACACCATTCACAGTCACAGGCAGTTCGCCCGAGAGCTTGAGCATGGTGTCTTTGATGCTGTCTCTTATACACATCTGACGCTGCCGACGAATAGAGAGGTGTAGATCTCGGTGGTCGCCGTATCATT
>CAJXZK010000032.1 GCA_913063055.1 uncultured bacterium | reverse complement strand
ATGTTGCCTGTGCCACCACCGCCACCGCCGCCACCGCCGCCGTAGGCGCTGCCACCGCCGCCGCCACCGCCGACCCCGCCAATCACATTGGCTCCAGCACCACCAGCGCCACCGTCATGCTCTAGTATTTTTCCGGATATTATGACGCCACCAGCTGAGCTTATCTTCACTAGTCCGGCAACACCGCCAGCGCCGCCATTCGTTGCAGCTGTTGTTTCAGAACTACCAGCTCCACCGCCTCCACCGCCGCCAGAGACGTTAATTCCGCCATTAATATTGATTGCTTGAGAAAGAGCTTGAGTCGTCGTTAAAGTAACTTGGCCACCATTGCCGCCTTTGCCTCCGTCCATAGTGGATGTAGCTGAGCCACTGCCGGCTCCACCTCCACCCACGGCACTCAAGCTGCCTTGCATAATAACGCCGAGAACCGCGTTGATGTTGATGTTATGTCCATCACCACCGTCAAGTGAAGCGCCGCTCTGACCGCCAGCGCCGTTCGCTGAAATATTTCCGTTTATACTCACGGTTCCGCTAGAAATACTTACATCGTTTGTAGCTGAAGTATTTCCTATAATTTGAACAACAGTGTTCTTGACAGTACCACTTGTCGCAAATGAGTTAATGCCGTTGCTGGCGGTGCCTGTGCCATCAAAGAACATTCCACTGCCAACAGTTGGTGTGAAGGTCGAAATTGACACTTTATTGGCGGTAATAGAACCCGTCTGAACAGTTCCGCCTGAAATAATGCTGACGTCACCGCGATTTCCATTAGCCGCGCTGGCATCTATTGAAACAGTGGTGGGCAGCATAATAGAACCACTACCTATCCCGTTCCCAGTGCCAGTGCCGGAATAGGCTACGAGTTGAACGTAGCCTGCGTTACCTGTTGCGCCAGTACCAGCTGTGGTGATAGTGGTTATCGGTCCAGTGCCACCGTTGTTGCCGGTCAGATCAATGAAGCCGCCAGTAATGCTCCCCTTGCCAGCATTAGCCGAATCGGTCAATACGACATTGCCACCACCGTCGACAGTAAAGTTCGCACCCGCTATTAAACTAAGGTTTCCACCATTGCCACCAGCTGGTGTCAGCACACGGGTATCGAGCTGGCCTCCGACACCGCTCAATATATTGCCGCCAGCAACAATCGCCAGGTTCGCACCATTGGTAGGGGCAATAGTGCCATCGATAATGATATTGGCTTGGCTAGCCAGAGTCGGATCTCCAGAGGCATCAATATTGCCTAGTCTGAGATCTGATTGGCTTGTATATAAATGTACGTTGTCGGCAGAAGCATTAACCACACCGCTTACTGCGTCGGCTTGCAGCTCAACTATTGAGTGTCCAGCCTTGAGGTTGAGAGAAGGTGCATCGAAATTGCCACCCATGACTCTCAAAGTGTCATTGTTGCTGACTAAGTTGATTGTGCCGTTGGTAGCTTTCAGCGCACCACCAGAATTTTCTACAGACAAACTAGCTTTGCTAGAGGCGTTGATGTCGCCCAACATGCTAGCGATGTTGCCGGAGTTAACTAGCTGCGCGATGTTAAGATTGACGCTCTGACCAGCAAGAATAGAAGCCGCCTGGTTGCCTACAGAAAGATTGAAAATTTGGGGCGTATTGATATTGAGAGCTGTAGCAGCATTAATTATGCCACTGTTGGTGAAGTCAGATCCGGCATTTATGTTAAGTATACCGGCCGAACTGATGGTGCCGAAGTTTTGTAGAGAGCCAACCGTATTCAGTGTTAAAGCCGAAGAGGAGAATAAGCCGCTTGGGATATGAAAAGGTCCAGAGGAAATTAGTTGTGACGAGTCACCCGAGAGAAGGCCGCTTACCGTTAAATTGCCAAAGTTCAGTATTGAAGATGACGATGAATTCGTTTGCAGGCTGAAGAACGAACCAAGGATACTTGCTGAACCACTAACTGTGAATGGATTAGCATCGGTAAATCCAATACCACCTAGAGTTACATTGGTTGGCAAAACCAGGCTGCTCAAAGTTCCTGTCTGCCCAGCCAGTAATGAAAAACTGCCGCCATCAGCTGCGCCAGTGGCAGTAATTACGATACTTTGACTGCCGTTTTCGACCACCTGCGTTAGCGCTACATATTGTGAAGCAGTAATCATTTGCCCAGGAGCAATTGTCACTGTGGTTCCGCCGGTCACAATCCCATTAGCACCTATTGTGCCCCCTACTACAATGTTAACGGGCTGGTCTACAGGAGCTGCAATTGTTGTCTGGCTAGAGCTGAGATCGAGACCAAGACCAGTGCCAAAGACGGTTCCATTGGTTAGGGTGATATGAGCTGAGGGAGTAGTGGGAGTGGTCACGACAGTTTGTGCTGCTACAGGCGCGGAAGGAATACTTCCAGATGTATCGGCATTAGGTGCAACCGGAGCTGCGGAAACAGTTGAAGAATGTGGGGTGGCTGAAACCGGAGCTGTAGCAGTTGCTGAGGAATCTTGGCTGCTGGTGGATGGGGCAGTGGTTACAGTAACCGTTCCAGAATGAGCGCTGGTGCCAACAGGATTAATCGGATTGTTCGTAGTTGAGTCAGTGACTGGAGCCGCATTAGCTACGGTGCTGGAAGTTGTTGAATGTGTATTAGCCGTTGGAAGTACTGGTACATCTGGAGTCAAGGTCACTGCCGCAACGGCTGGAATCAAGCCACTAACGACATCAACCTGCGGTGTTCCGGGAGCTTGAGGTACAGTAGGGGCGTTTGCTCCGGTGCCACTTTGTGAATCGGTGGAAGTGCCCTTTGGAATCATTTCGGTCGTTGTGACAAGGATGCCCTGGGTCGACCCAGCGCCTATTCCTGCCACTGAAACAGCTGAAGACGTAGTGGTGTCTAGACTCACGCTATGAGGAACGGTGTTGACAGTAGCCGGTTGGTCAAAGACCTGGGCATATGCTCGAACCGAAGTCAGTGCCGGTGCGGAAGCTAGCAATAACAGTGAGGCGGCAAGGAGCTTTTGCGTCATCCCGGTCTTCTCGAGGCTATAGGTGCGACTAAGCTGTCGTCTCTTGTTAGAGCTTGGCGCCGGCTTGAAGGAGCTTGGGACCAATGAAGAGCCCACACTTACCAAACTGAATATGACTCTCTTCAATTCAACTCACCCCAGGCGACGTAATTTAGCGAAAAACCTAGGCACTTGACGGAAGCTGGCGCGACCAAGCTACTTAGATTTTTTGAGAAATATATTGTATCAGTAAGAATCTAACACTCAATGGCCCGGCAATTGTCCGTTGCCTTCACCCATTTGTGTCCGTCGCTAAGTCAGGGGCTGATAAACCCCGCGGTAGCTAACTGAGCTTCTAACTTAAAGAATTAACGTCGGTAATTGTTATAAAATTCGCATTGAACCAGCAAAGAATTAACAAATGGCATCGAGGTAACTGGCAATAAGGTTCAGTTCAATTTTCTTGTGAAAGAGGTGCCGGATAAGTTTTGGAGCAGGTGTTTATTCAATTGCTCTAACACTGAGCTACAAAGAATTTGTTGCCAAATTCTTCTACAGGAATTGAACCTGTGACCTATCGACCATTGATAACCTGAATCCTTCGACCCGGCTTCTCGATTATATCTCACCTCTAATGAACTGCGAAATTATTTCTGGCGTATTGGTGTCGAAGCCGACCACGTTGAGCATACGACTGTCAGTGCAATCGGCCAACGATACCTTGTTAGCCGCCATAGCAACAGTAACGAGCTTAGCCTCGATGCCCATAACTTGACGATAGCTATCTAGCGCCTGCACGGGGTGTTCGTTTCCATACCAGGTTTCAGAATCGGTATAGATGACGAAAACATCAACAGGAACCTTATTTTCGCGCGCCCATTTAATTGGAATCGAACAATCGGTGCCACCTCCACCAGTGCGAGCTAGAAGGCTAACCACATCATCAAGCCTTTGGTTTGCACTTAGGGCAAGATGATAGGGCGAGACATCGAAGGCCACGAATGTTGGATTTTCTTCAACCTTGGCTGTGGCCAAAGCCATGGCACCGCAGGCTTCGCGGGCCCTTAGACCAGCGATACCATTAACGTTCATACTGGCCATGGAGCCAGATACATCAAGACCAAGGCATAGCCTCTTGCCACTGGGAGTGATTGATTTGAAGGCGCTATAAAAACTATCATTCAAGGCATCAACAATCACCGGGCTTGGTACCCAGCTTCCTGAGCCGCGCACCCCGTGACCACTGCGATAGACCACAAGCGCAGCCAGCAGCTTGAGCGGGTGCATTAGTGATTTTTCCAAAGCGGCTTTGTCGCCCAGCCTATCAGCGACAAGCTTGAGTGTTTCGGGGTTTTGTACAGTGAGAACGCCAGCCTTAGATAGATTACCAACGTTGCGTACCAACCACTCAAGGCCGGCATGTTGTGTCAGGGTTTTGTAGACTGCTGGGCCGCGCAGTTCTGCTGGCACCAGTTCTATTGGCACACTATTTTGATCGACAATGACTGCTGCGGCAGCATCGTCGAGCCCTTCTTCGCGCAATTTTTGGAATGCAAGAATAGTTGGGTTTTCAATTCCTTCGACAGAACCATTTATGGCAAATTTGAAAAGCAAATTGCGAGCGCTATCGTCGGCTTTAGCATGCGATAGTCGCAGCAAATCACGGTGGCACCAGCCATTGCGTTGCTGATATTTAGTTAGCTGCAATGCCAGTCGGTCTAGCGGCATACTTGTATACCAGTTAGCGACAGCACGCCTTAAGCCACGGCCCCAACCGCGAAATGATTGGGCGTATTCAACGAAAGTAAATAGATGAGTGGCTGTGCGCGCCACCAATGGCAGGGCTGCCAGTGCGGCTGCTTTGCCTTCATCATTGGCGTGGCCTGCCACCATTGCCAGGGCAAAAAGGCAAGCGTCATTCTTAGCCGAACGGCCTGATTTTGAAATCGCTACGATTTCATCTACTACTTTTAATGGCTCAGCCAGAAGTAGTCGCATAACCGCCTGGGCATTATCGACAGTGAGTTTGGCTTCGCCCACATAATAGGTGCCGCCCTCGCTGCCGAGCACGAGAAAACGGCGCAGCATCGTCCAGTCGTCTACAGCAAAGCTGAGACCACCGGCGTTGTTGGGCACCAGATTAGCTGTAGCTTTGACTGGGGCCTTCTTGTTGCGTGTAAAAAAGTGCAGATTTAGTTTCGGCATAGAAATTCACCCACATACTGGGTGCCACCTGAATATAAGGGCAAGATTTCTATATTAGTCGCAGTTCATAATATTGGCAATAGTGTTTTGCTCTGGGTAACGAAATATCGTTTTCGGAAAAACTGAAGTGTCATTCAGGTTTCGGCTTGCATTAGTATCAGATGCTGCTTGCACGATCTTTTTGAGGGTTTAGAGCCTGGATGCGGGCATCGCGATTGTTTAGCAGTTTGAGCCCTTCCAAATACTCGCTGCATGAAAGCTGATGCAGGAACATCAATTCGAACTTTTCTTTGCTTGTGCGAACTTCTGTGGAATCGTCATTCACTTCTAAATTCGTTGCAAAGCAAGATGGAGACCAGAATTTATTGAGCAGCTTGAAGGCGATACCTGAATTACCTGAATAGATTAGGTTGAGCATGTCTCTCCATACGACTGGTGCCACCTTGAAGGTCATCTGACTGGGCTTCAATTTTTCACTTGTTGCATTTGAGGAAGCTAAAGATATAGTGCAAATCTTGCGCCAAGAATTCAAGATTTCCTGCTGTCGGCTTTCGGATGGGGGATTGGTTGTCATAAGTGTCGTTGCTAGTTTAAATCGCTTGTGGTCCAGCCTAAGCACAACCATAGGCATAGGCGAACCGGCATTGCTTGTTTTCCATCCAAAGAAACTAGGGTCGGATGAGATAACTTCGCAAACCCCGTCATGGTCAATATCTATGAACTGTGCCTCGCTACGCGTTGCCGATATTGCAGGAAGTTCCTCGCCGCGACCTTGAAGTGAGTAGATGTTATAGATGGTTGCTGCGTTTCCGAGGTTGTGAGCCACAATCAAATTGACTGCTCCAGTCCTATCAAAGTGGACAAACGGAGATGAGGCCGATTTTTCGCTAATAGAAATGAAATCGTCTATACCCCCGTCAAATGTATGGACAGGTCTTGTTCGTTTACTCACATAGGGAAAACTAAGCCACATGAGGTGACCATCTTTGTAGTCTCTTTTAAGTGACTTGTGAAGTAGTAGTCTCCGATCGCTGTAAGCACTGATGGAATTTATGCCAAGGCTGTTGGAGTATAGTTCGACAACTACCTTGCCTTGTCGATAAACTTTCTTGGAAAGTGCTGCTTTTGACGTTTTTGCTAGATTCTTGGTTTTAGCTGCTGGTAAAGGTCTATCTTTGTGATTTCGCGCAGTAGCCTCGTATGTAGTGAATGCCAGCACATAAGAAATCAATGAAACTGTAGTAATCGCTAGGACGAAAGGCGGGAGTTTCGTCTTGAACTCTAGTTTTGTCAAACTCTACTTCTTTGCTCAACCTGCGCTAGTGTGTCATTCCCAATACTATTGCAAGTTTCGCACAAATAGAACCAAGTGGTAACCACCGAAGGTGAGTTCAGCTAGAGATATCGCTGAGGTTGGAATATTCTGTTCAGAGATGTGGTGAGAAATACCGCTGGAAGCACTGGAATATCCGACTACATTGTCGCTAGACAGTTTTCTCTCGACCGAAAATGGATGACCGGTTTGGGAGATGAATACGCGGTTACTTCCGAGGGACGACGAGTTTACAATCTCGTGCGAACTGGCAAATACAAAATAATAGGAGCCACCCTCGCTGCCGAGCGCGAGAAAACGTCGCAGCATTGTCCAATCGTCTACAGCAAAGCTGAGACCACAGGCGTTGTTGGGCACCAAATTAGCTGTAGCTTTGACTGGAGCTTAAGTGTGTTTTGCTCTGGGTAACGAAATTTTGTATGCAAAACTTCAGGCGTCATCAATTGCCTATGCGCGTCCAATCTATTGGAATTTCGACAGCTCCAGCATCCCAAGTTTTTGAGCCATCGTAGTATTGATAAACAGTTTGCTTGCCACTGACTTTTTGGCCGTCAGCCGATACTGTTAGTTCTATTGGGCACGAATTATGAGGAGTTAAATTATCTGCTTTCTTAGAATAGCAATAACCATTATCTGACCGTACTGTATTGCTTGATTTTGCTAGTCCCTTCTTAAACGATAATGCTCCTGGGGTGATTGCATAGTTGCAGTCAGCAGGAAGAGATTCAAAGACTCCACTTAGTTCATTTGATGCAGAACAGCTAATTCTTATTACCCTGCCATTTGAGCTGCGCCAGAGGCCAACTAGTTTGCGCCAGGCTTCTTTATCTTGACCGCAGCAAGTTGGTACTTTGATTTGGTTGGCCGGCACGGATAGCTCAGTGTAGAACTGGGTTTCTAGATATGCGTCCCCCGGCCGAACGTAGCGCTTGGCCCTCAAAATTTTGCCAATTTGCAAGGCCCGGGTGGAAATCGTTGCTGAAAGTGTTTCCGCAATTCCTTTAGGATCGCCATTTGTGCCAAGCATTTCTGATCTTATTGCGTATTTTGGTCCGATAGCGCTGCCACCATTGACACCAAGAAAAGCTGTAGCAAACGTTTTCATCATTTCTGTTTGATCTGAATGGCCGGCATAACAGCTATGCAAAATAAGCTGGGCGCCAGGAATTAGAGCGGAGGCTCCTTCGTAAATCAAGTCAACTTTGTTGCACAATTCTTTCTTCTTTTCTGGATTTGCCCCGGAGGCCTCTAACTTGGCGATTTCCTTTTCTAGCGCCACTACATTTAGTACTGCTGGCGTTAGCCGCTGGCTTTCATCAGAGCCTAGGTTAATTGCGACAACATCGTCATTCTCGATCTTTTGCAGACCATGGCCGGCAATAAAGAGAAAATCGACTTTCCGGCCAGTGGATTTTAGATACTTCAAAAATTTGGAAAGATAAAGTGGATCATTTGGTGGCATTGTTATGGCCATGCTAATCGCTGGAATATGTCCAATTAGTTCTGCTATAGATTTCTCGCCGCCATCCGATTTAGCGTGCAATCTGGGAATAATCGCTAAGCCAATGGTTTTTCCACTTCGCCCTTCAGGAATATTGGCATATGCATCCGGATGAAACAGTCTCGTCGCTCTATCAAATTCTTGCGAAGGAGCAGCAGAAGTAGTGGGCGCTTTTTTACCTGAAATTGGCAGTGCCTGGCTTGGTATCGCCGCAAATACTAATGACAATAGCAATGAGGCTGATAGCATTGCTGCTGCTCTGCTTGCGCTGGATGTCAAAAAGAAGTCTTTCATTTTGACCTATTTTATAGAGAATTTTGTCTGTTTGGTCGATTTCGCGCCTTAAATTGGCCCAATGAAAACGAGAAAGCTCAGTTCAAATATTGAACTGAGCCCTCTTCCCGAATCGACCGAGTGAAATCTAGGTGCTATGCCAATACTGGAACTAGTTCGCTTACTTGAAACTGCTCTTCTTCAGTTGAGCCTTTTAGAGCGCCAGTTGTAGCCTTGCCACCAGATACTGCCATTAACACTTGGTCAAAGTAGCCAGTGCCGACTTCGCGCTGGTGTCTTACTGCTGTGTAGCCTAGGTCTTCACTGGCAAACTCTTGCTCTTGCAGTTCTACATAGGCAGACATGCCTTTGCGAGCAAAGGCGTGGGCTAGTTTGAAGGCACTCATATTGGTGGCATGCCAGCCAGCTAGAGTGATGAATTGGAAGACATAACCAAGAGCGCCCAACTGTTCGTTGAACGAAGCAATAGTTTTGTCATCGAGATGATTTTTCCAGTTGAATGATGGTGAGCAGTTGTAGGCTAGAAGCTTGCCGGGGAACTGTGCATGAATGGCCTCTGCAAATTGTTTTGCTTCTTCCAAATCTGGTTTTGATGTTTCATACCAGAGTACATCGGCGTATGGTGCATAGGCTAGGCCGCGAGCGATTACTGGCTCGATGCCGTCTTCTACTTCAAAGTAACCTTCTACGGTGCGCTCGCCTTTGATAAAGCGACGATCGGCTGGGTCAATGTCTGAAGTCATAAGTGTGGCGCCGAGGGCATCGGTGCGAGCAACTATGATGGTTGGAACATCTAATACATCAGAAGCCAGGCGGGCTGCTGTTAGTGTGCGGATGAATTGAGCCGTCGGCACTAAAACTTTGCCACCGAGGTGGCCGCACTTTTTCTCAGAAGCTAATTGATCTTCAAAGTGAACGCCGCTAGCGCCTGCTTCAATCATGCTCTTCATTAGCTCGAAGGCATGCACTGGGCCGCCAAAGCCAGCTTCGGCATCGGCCATGATTGGCACATACCAATCAATATTGCTTTTACCTTCGCTAACATCTATTTGGTCTGCGCGCATCAGAGCGTTGTTTAAGCGCTTCACTAGTTCTGGGGCGCTGTTTGAAGGATAGAGACTTTGATCAGGATAAGTCTGTTTTGAAGAATTGGCATCAGCAGCCACTTGCCAGCCGCTGAGGTAAATCGATTTGAGACCAGCACGCACCATTTGTACTGCTTGTGAGCCGTTCATGGCTCCCAGAGCTACGGTATAAGGTTCAGTGTTCAGCGTCTGCCAGAAGCGCTCGGCACCCACTTTAGCAAGGGTGTGCTCAACTTTGATTGAGGTTCTCAGACGTACTACTTCAGCTGCTGTATAGTCTCTTTTGATGCCACGCCATCTTGAGTCTTTGGCCCATTTTTGATTTAGCTCTTCAACTTGTTGGGCAAAGCTTTGTTTGACGCTAGAATTAGGGCTAGAAGTAGGGCGAGAATTAGATTGCATAGGGCTGGTCCTCAGAGTGGGTGTGGGTTTTAGATGTGCTTATAGGCAGGGATGGTCAAGAAATCGACGAATTGCTCGGTAAGAATGATTTGGTCTAAAATCTCAGCGGCGTCATCAAAGCGTCTGCTATCAGCTTTTGTTAGTGGGTTCTCTCTGAGATTTTTTAAGGCTTCATCGCGCAGCTCTTTGTAGAGTTCGGCGGTGATGATCTCGCCTTCATCGGTTTTGGCAGAACTGCGAATGTATTGCCAGATTTGGGCTCGGGAAATTTCGGCCGTGGCTGCATCTTCCATGAGGTTGTGAATTGCTGCTGCTCCTACTCCACTCAGCCAAGATTCTATGTATTGCAAGGCAACGTCTACGTTCGCTGCGACTCCAGCTTTTGTGATTTTGCCACCACTAATAGTGGTATCGAGCAGGTCTGAAGCGGCTACTTTAAGATCATTGTGGAGAATATGTACCTGGTTGGGGTTTGTGCCAAGGGTTTCGTCGAAGACTGCTTTGGCCACAGGTACTAGGTCTGGGTGAGCCACCCAGGTGCCATCAAAGCCCAGAGATGCTTCGCGATTTTTGTCTTCGCGCACTTTTGCAAAAGCAATTTCATTGATTTTGCTGTCTTTGCGGCTAGGAATAAATGCAGCCATGCCGCCAATGGCGTGGGCCCCGCGTTTGTGACAGGTGGCGACCAGTAGCTTTGCATAAGCACTCATGAAAGGCACTGCCATAGTCACTTGAGCGCGGTCAGGCAGGGCGGGGCGATCAGCTCTGCTGCTGAATTTTTTGATCATGCTGAAGATGTAGTCCCAGCGGCCGGCATTGAGGGCGACGATGTGCTCTTTTAATTCAAAGAGAATTTCTTCCATTTCAAAGGCGGCAAGAATAGTTTCAATTAGCACGGTGGCTTTGATTGTGCCTCGGGGAACGCTAAGGCGATCTTGGGCAAAGTGGAAGACCTGATTCCACAGTCTGGCTTCGAGGTGGCTTTCTAGTTTCGGTAGATAGAAGTAGGGCGCAGTGCCGCGCTCTAAAAGCGCAAGGTGGTTGTGATAGAAATACAGACCAAAGTCGAACAAGCTTGCCGAAATTGGCTCACCGTCTACTAGATAGTGCTTCTCTGTCAGGTGCCAGCCCCGTGGTCTAACCACTAGGGTTGCTAGTTCGCTTTGTTCTTTTAGTGTGTAGGCCTTGCCTTCAGGGCTTGTGAATGACAGCGTTCCTCTTACTGCATCCATACAATTGATTTGGCCATCAATAATGTTTTGCCAGGTTGGTGCTAGCGAGTCTTCGAAGTCAGCCATGAATACTTTGGCGCCTGAGTTTAAGGCGTTGATCATCATCTTGCGTTCAACTGGCCCGGTGATTTCAACTCTTCTGTCGGCTAGATCGGCTGGAACTGGGGCGACTTGCCAATCGCCTTTGCGCACATCAACAGTTTGGGGCAAGAAGTCTGGGGTTTCGCCCTTGGTAATGGCCACCTGGCGCTCTTGACGTGCTTCTAGTAGCTTCTTAATGGCCGGGTTGAAGGCGTGGTGTAGGGCTTGAAGAAAGTCTTTGGCTTGCTCGGTAAGAACACGCTCGCTGTCTTGGTTGCTTGCGCTGGCTTCTTGCGTTATTTCTCTTTCTTTCTTAGTAAGTGCATTTTGGTCGCTACTGCATTGATTGGCCATTTTTTTTGTTCCTATCACGTGTCTTAAGAGCGATTGCTGATTAATGTTGCCTGTTAGCTATATATTGATATATTGATTGGCTAAAATCAAGTCATCAATATGTTAATCTCGACTTTTGCGCGCAAAATAGATCATTTCAGCACTTGAGTTGATATATTGAATAAGTTGAGTCAATACATCAAAACCCGGAGAGATTGTTCGTGGTTAGCGTTACCGTTTCTACCCTAGGTAGGCCAAAATTGGAAAAAGTAAACAGTGGACTAGACGGCGTTGTCGTCGCTGAGACAGTAGTTTCAGAAGTTGATGGAAAATTGGGACGCCTGATCATTAAAGGTGTTGATGCTGAGACTCTTGGTTTCACCTCTACCTTTGAAGAGACATGCAGCTTGCTATGGCAGGGGCTAGTGCCAGAGACAATGACCCTGGCTGAGATGAAACAAGCTTTTTACCAGGGGCGCTGCGAAGCATTTCAGTTGGCCCAAGAAAATCTCAGTCTGTTTAAGAGAAGTGAGCCAATGGAAGTGCTGCGCACAACCACCAGTTTGCTCAGCGGCGGAATTGAGAAAACTCTGGCTGCCTATATAAAGATTGCGGCGGCTGTCGGATTCTTTGCTGCTACCTGGTCAAGGGTACAAAAGGGCTTAGAGCCTTTGGCCCCAGATGCCAACCTCAGTCAAGCTGGCGACTTGTTGCGCATGCTGACCGATAAAATGCCTACGGCTGAAGAAATTGCAGCGCTAGATACTTACCTCACAACAGTATCTGACCACGGCATGAATGCATCTACTTTTACTGCTCGCGTGGTTGCCTCAACTGAATCAGACAATGTCAGTTGCGTTGTCGCTGCAATTGGTGCCCTAAAAGGACCACTTCATGGCGGCGCTCCTGGTCCGGTTTTGGAGATGCTCAATGAGATTGGCTCGCCTGATAAGGCCGAAGCATGGCTGGTTAATGAATTAGATCATGGCAAACGCATTATGGGTATGGGACACCGCATTTATCAGGTGCGCGATCCCCGGGCGGCAATTTTTGAAAAGGCAATTAGTCTGCTTGAAGAGCAGAATCATTCAGGCAGTGAGCGTCTGCTTTTGGCTCGGGCGGTCGAACGCAATGCTGAGCGCATATTGGCTGAGCGTCATCCGGAAAAGCCGCTGAAAGCGAACGTTGAATTTTATACAGCGGTCTTGCTTGATACACTGAAGATTCATCATCTCTCCTTTTCTTCAATGTTCGCTGCCGGGAGAGTGGGCGGTTGGTTGGCACATATTGCCGAACAGCGTGCACTAGGACGTTTAATTCGTCCTGCTTCCACATATATTGGCAGCCATGGCTGACCCTGAAGACAAGCTCTTAACCGGGGCACAGGCCGCCGAATTTCTCGGAGTTAAGTCTGCTACTTTGTATGCTTATGCTAGCCGTGGGCAGATTGTCAGTATGCCTTCGGAGAATGCCCGTGAGCGTTCATACAGGCTCAGTGATCTGATTAAACTGAGACAGTCTTCTCGCGGCTTTAAAAATGCCAAAGATGCTGAACCCGTTTGGACTGGGCCGGTAGTAAAGTCATCAATTACTGAGATTCGCGAGGATGGCCATCGCTACCGAGGCCAGAGCGCTATTGATTTGGCTCGGGCCGAAACCCCGTTTGGCAAAGTCGCTGAATTATTGTGGGACACGCAAGTGGTTTATGACTCCACCTGGAGGCAAACCAAAGCTCTCAGTATTCCCCGGCCGCTTCGAGCCCTAAGCTCTAGGGACGGCAATTTTCTTGATGTCTTGAAAGTGTTGGTGTCTTGGCTTGAACTGCAAGATCCAATTAGTCGGCAGCTTTTATCGAGCGAGATACTAGATACGGCTCGCCGTCTAATTGTCACTATGGCCATCGCCACTGGTATCGGCGAAAATCAGAAATACATTACCGATGGTCCTTTCCCTGTAGCTCAAACTTTGCTGGCTGGCTTTAGTGGCAAAACATCGGCGGAACAGGCTAAGGCAATTAATTGCTGTTTGGTCTTGTGTGCTGACCATGAGCTTAATGCTTCGGCATTAGCCGCTAGGGTCGCAGCTTCCTGTGATGCTTCTCTATATTCATGTTTGCTCAGCGCCTTAGGCACCTTCAGTGGTGCCTTGCACGGCTCTGCCAGTCGAAGAGCTGAAGAGATAGTAAGTAATAGCATGCAGTATAAGAGCTCCCAGGCTTGGCTCAAAGACTATCTGCGCAATCATCCAAGTATTCCTGGCTTTGGCACTGAACTTTACGAAGGCGGTGACCCCAGAGCAAGATACCTAATCGAAGTAGCTAGTAGTATTTCGCCAAAGAATAAACATTTGCAGCGTCTTTTGGAATTAGTTGAAGCAGTGCGTGAGCAGTTGTCGGAAGAACCCAATTTAGATGTGGGCTTGGCTGCTATTTCTTATGCATTAGCTTTACCAGCAGGCTCTGGTTCGTCAATTTTTGCTATTAGTCGAACTGCTGGCTGGATTGCGCACGCTATTGAGCAGCGTACTTATGGTGCCATTATTCGGCCGAGAGCTAAATATATCGGTAAAGTGTAAATGAAACTCTAAAAGAAAGGGTCAAGACGAATCTTGACCCTTTCTCATTTCAATTCAGACTAGCTGATTTGCTGTCGTCTAGCACTGATTCTTAGCACTAAAATTAGCGCTGATTCCAATCGCCACGACCGCCTGAGCCATAATTGCCACCATAGGTAAGACCTGTGGTGATGCTGGTGTTCAATCTATCCATGTCAGCTGTAATGCGAACAATATCAGCAGTTGGAATAGTTGCAGTTGGGCTATAAGCAGCTAGTGAAAAGCTTATTCTGTCTAGCTCGCGACGGAGGTTGCGAGCCGTACGGTAGGACAATTTTCCGCTAGCACTGTTTTCGTCGATCTTTCTTTGCAGATCGTTTTTGCGAGTGATTAGCTCTTGCAATGGGTTGCTAGAGCTGCGATCAATTTTTGCACTTAAGCGATCGAGATCAGCGATGATGCGATCTGCTTCTGCTTTTTCTAGTGTGCCACCTGATTGACGGAATGCTGCTTCGACAGAAGCAATCCAGGCTAGGCTGGCGCTTAGCTTTTGACCGTCAAAGCGCTTGATCTTACCGCTTGAAACGCCTAGATCAATTTTGGCTTTGAGTTCGGTTTGTTTGCGATCAATCTCGGGGTATTGCACCGCAATCGAGGCTGATTTTTCCTTCAGTTCGCTAGTGATGCTTTCTAAGCCTTGTTGTAAGACGTTCAATTCGGAAGAGCTAAGTCTGCCGTCAGCACGGTAAGAAGCTTCTAGCTGCTCCAGTCGAGTGTAGTCAGCGCGCAAATCGGCAGCTTCAGCAGCGTCTAAGCGACCGTTAGCAGTGGCTTCATCGATTCTCTTAAGCACATAGCTCTGACGCATATCAAAATCGCGACCGTCTCTATCGCCCATTCCGTCTCTATCATGTGACCATCCACCTTGGTACGGGTTGCCGCCATAGTTAGGTCCTGAGCCAATTGAATTTTTCAATGAAACAGTGATACGTTGATCTAGGTCTTTCAAGCTAGTGGCTAGTGCCAGTGTTTCTTCTAGTTGCAGTCCGTTTGCTCTTGCGGCAGCTTCTTGATTGGCGATGCGATTGGATTCAGCTTTTAGTTGCTCATATTCTGTGCGAGAAACTCGACCTGCGGCTATGCCGTCGTCGATGCGCTTAGCTTGGGCGGCTTGCTGGCCGTCTATGCCAGGCCAGGCTTGAGTATCGCGGCTATTAGCTGAGAGACTACGTTTGAGTTCGTCGAGCTCTTGGTTCAAGCGATTGTTTTCATCGAAAGAAAGGGTGCCATCGGCTTTGAAGCTGTTGCGATCACTCAAGACACGGTTGTATTGATTAGTCAGTGAACGGGCTTCGTCAATTGTTAGCCGACCGGTTGTGAGGTTGCGGGTGATGCGCTGTTTGATATCAGCAAGTGCAGCATCTGAAATGTCTACGTTAGTAGTTACTGAAGCACCGTAGGTGGTGCTGGAGGCCAAGCCCAGCATTTGATTGAGCGAGTTTTCAACTTTGTTTAACTCGGCGTTCAATGTAGCTGTTTCGATGGCGTCAAGTTGGTTGTCGGCATGGCTAGAGCGGTAGCTTGCTTCCATGGTCTTTACTTTGTCTAGCTGTGATTTCAAGCTCTGGGTGTCAGAGGTGCTTAACTTATTGGCATTGATAGCATCAATGATTCGGTTTGTTAGCTGAGTGTCGCGGGTTGCGATTGAATCAGTACTGGCGACACCAGATTGTGGCAGTAAAAGTGTCCTGAACATATCGGTCCATTGATTAGACCAAGCCGGTTGGGTGGCGGCTACTAGTGAGATCGAAGAGGCGATCAGCGCAGCTTGTACCAAATTTTTTCTTGCAAACATATATTCTCCTAACTAACCAAATCGTCTGCACTTGCAGCGGTTATAGTTCTAGCTACATTCCGAAGACACCTACAGACGTTAGAGTTTACAACGCTGTTTCCCTCGTCAGTCGATAACAACCAATTGACTTAATCAAGGACTATTTCTAGCTCTCGAATGTTCCTGCTAAGTGTTCACTGAAAAGTTTTTCCCTGCTTACGCCAGGAAACCTTCTTTGAAAGATTGGCTTCGTCAAGCTAGTGTTTACTTTGGGCTATAGCCTTATGAGGCAAGGCTTTATGCGCAATTACCGTTGTAGCATTGTGGCTACTTGAGGTGCGGTGTGATGTGTGCTGTGACGCTAATGCTGCTCGATGCAAATGAGCTGAGGCAACTGTGGTTTTTCTGTCTTCAATAGGAATAAATACTCTCTTCGGTTGATCCTCTGCCAAGGTCGAAAACAAAAGACAACCACCGGCTAAAACTACTGCTGTCAGTAAAATGTAGAAGAAACCATTGAACTCAAAATTGGTTCGATTAGTAGAGTAATTTGAGTCGAACATTTTTCCGCTGAAGAGGTCAAAAAAGAACCATTCTTCTGAAGAACGACTGATTAGACTGATACCGATTACTATGACCGCGATTAGAACTAAAAATGGGTCCATGGTGACACTAGTGCCTCTACTAAGAATCTTACGATTCTACAGAGCTTTGCTTGACAACTTGCGCTTCTTAAGTCCGGTTTAAGCTTTCCAAGCGGTACCGTATATAGCGGCAAATCCAACACCATCAAAAAAGGAAAGGTTGCCCGAAACCTTTCCTTCTTCTTTTGCTCTTTCCTAACTTGTGTGTGGTGTGTTGGGAGGAGCGATATTTATTCTAGAGTTATTGCACTTCTAATTACCAGTCTATAGCTAACTTGCCCCCTTGCCTTTGGTGTCAAACTCCGAAGATTTCGGTTTCGGCGGCAGCGAGAGCTGATTTGCCTCAACCACGGGAGTAATTCGGTTCGCGCCATGCTTATCGGTCCAATGGTCCAAAGTAAGCTTGCCCGAGACGGTCACCTGATTACCCTTGGTCAAATACTTGGAAGCAAGTTCCGCTAACTTACCCCAGGTCTCGACCCTGTAAAAGTCTGCAGGGACAGTATTTTCCTTGTTTGGACTACTACCATCAGATCTGTCAGACTTATCACTATCCGTATTTTTGGCTCCTGATTTGTTTGAGCCATTTACTGCTACAACCAAGGTTGTTTTTATTCTGCCGCTCGAGAATTGAATTTGTTCAGGAGCTTTTACCAGGTTCCCCACCAGTGATACATTGGCAAGACTCATAAATCACCTCCGCTAGTTTCTAGCTTTCGTTAACAACTTGGGTGGGGGAGATTCGAAAATAATACCAACCATACAAACGTATGTCAACATATTTTCGTCTGGTATTTTGGAAGATTTTGTGTTTTCAAGTGTCGATAAGCAAGATAAAGTCCTGTTGCGGCAGTTGGCGCCTTTACAATAAAAAGGGTGAATCCGAGGGAACATAGTTAGAGGTTTGCAGGAGACCTGTGGTGACCGATTCGACCGATCCTTGGTTTAAGCGCTATAGATGGCTACAGATGCTTGGTACTGGCGGCATGGGTGTTATCTACTTGGCCGAGGATTCTGCTGCCGGTAATTCTTCCTGCGTTGTTAAACAGCTCAATAGTAAATACGCTGACCCCGAAGAGCGTTCAGAAGCAGTGCGGCTGTTCAAACGCGAAGCTTCTCTCTTGAAAAGCCTGAATCACCCTGGTGTGGTGCGGTTTTTCGACAGCTATTCAACCGAAGATGGCAAGCACTATCTAGTGATGGACTATGTGCGCGGTAGTTCTCTTGAGTCTGTCATAAACGACTTTGGCGCTTTCAACGACGATGACACAGTCAAAGTTGGCATTCAAATTTGCGAAGTCTTGGAATATTTGCATGACCAAGAGCCGCCAATCATTTATCGAGATCTTAAACCTAGCAATTTAATGCTGACCCCGGAAGGTCAGATAGTCTTCATTGACTTTGGTATCGCCCGAACCTTCATGCCGAAAGAATCTGCCACTAGAGTTGTTACGGCTGGCTACTCACCTCCCGAGCAATATTTTGGTAAGCCTGAGACTAGAAGCGACCTCTACGCCCTGGGTGCCACCATCGGTCACCTGCTCACTGGGGTGAGGCCTAAACCGCTTACTGCCAGTCAGCCCAGTCAGCACAGAGCTGATGTGCATCCTAATCTAGATATCTTGGTGAAGCAGCTCACTTCGCACAGCCCTGAGGATAGGCCAGCAACGGCAAGGCACGTGCGCCATACTCTTTATCGTATCTACCAGGAGATGCACGCCGAGTTTGAGATTCCTGATGAAGTCTTCTTGCAGCGTTCCAACACCACAAAAGAAGAACAGTTTATCTCGCAGAAGATCATGAAGTCAGGTATGGCTGCAGCGGCCAGCGCTCTTCGCCAAGAGCAAGATAACGAACGGAAGCGGCAATCGGCCTCTGTTAACTCGGGACGGGCCAGTTTCGACCGTCTCAGGGCCTTTGGTAGCCGCGACCCTAACCCTTCTTCTACCCGCAATCCTAAGATTTCGGCCTCGCAAAAGAATGCTGCTCAGAAGCCCAAGACCGCTTCACAGAGAAGTACTTCGCAGTCTAATCAACGAATATCAGCCAGCGATAATCAGCAAGTCTCGCGTCCACAAATGAAGTCTGTGCGAGATTTAAAACCTGAGCGCAAGGGCTTCTTGGCTAAGATCATGAGTTGGTTTAAGAGATGAGAGGCGTGCGGCAGCTATTGAGCCTGGCTCTGATTGTTGGCTGCACTGGTGCTTTTTGTAGTGTTTTTGGTAATGCTTGTTTTGCCAGTGATTGGCAGTCTTTCACTGATCCAGATCACGAATTTACGGTTGATATGCCTATGCCTGTGGTTGCCTCAACTAAAAGTTCTCAATTGCCCCAATATGAATCAAAAGATGGAGAGTGCAGTTACACAGTCAGTATCAACCAGCGCTCGAAGTTGAGTGAGGACGAAGAGATAGAAATCTTTGCCCGTGAGTTTGCCGATACCTTTGAACGCAGCATGAAGAAGTCTGGTTATCCCACGGTGCGTTCAGTTGATGAGAAAGTCGCTGGTGCCAATTGGCGCGGCAAACTCTATCAATTCGATAAACCGGACGGCTCGAAAACCACTATACAAGTGTGTGTTGAAGACAAGCACAACATCATTCTCTATGTCTTTGGCGGCGCTTTAGAACAGCCCAAGACTGTTCGTTTCTTGAATTCACTTAAAGTGCACTAGCTAAAGCTCTGTCTTTAGCTCAATATTATGGTTGCTGCTGCCGGAATTATTTGTCCAGGCCAGCACTTAGCAAGATGCGCTCTACCAGCTGATCGTAAGAGATACCAGCTACTTCAGCCATGGCTGGCAAGTCGGAGGTGTCAGTCATTCCTGGCAGTGTATTCACTTCTAATATGTATAGCTTGCCGTCATGACCAGCAATCATGTCTACGCGAGCGTAGCCACTGCAGTTAAGAGCTCTGAAAGTCTTCTTGGCTAATTCTTGAGCCTCGGCAGTGCGAGCTTCTGATAGTTCGGCCGGCAAGACAAATTCGGTCATGCCTTTGGTGTATTTTGCTTCGTAGTCGTAGAAGCCAGCCTTACTCTTTGGTCTAAGTTCTAAAATCGGCAGTGCCACCAGTTGTGTGCCTGTGTGAGCTAATACAGCTGAGCCATTGCTATGGCTGTGGCTGCCGATACCAGCGCTGGCTGAGACATGGCTTTCTTCCAAAACGCCAATGGTAATTTCTTGCCCACTGACAAAACCTTCGACAATGGCACCACCAAATTCTCTTAGAGTATCTTTGACGCAGCCAGCCAGTTCGCTGGCCTCATCGATTTTGAATACCCCAACAGAGGAGCCTTCGTTTAATGGCTTCACCATCACTGGTGGTGCGGGCAAGGTTTTGATGAACTGATCAAAGTTATCACTTTCGTGCTCTTCGATAACATAGCTAGTGGGGAACGGCAGACCCTGAGCACTCAACACACGCTTGGTCAGGGGCTTGTTCATGGCTAGAGCTGAGGAGAGTACTCCAGAGCCTGTGTAAGGCAGTTTCATCAGCTCTAGTAAGCCTTGCACTGTTCCATCTTCGCCGTATTTGCCATGGAGGCAAAGAAAGGCGATTTCAACAGCGTTCTCTTTCAAGTCTTCTGTGAGGTTTTCGCTGACATCAATTAGAACAGTATTTTTGTAGCCCAGTCTTAGTAAGGCGTTGTAGCAATTTTTGCCTGAGCGTAGTGAGACTTCGCGTTCATTAGAGAGGCCACCGTAAAGCACGCCTACCACGGTTTCCTTGGTCATCTTAGGTGCTATCTTCACTGTTTTTTCTCCACTGCTGTCTTTTTATGCCAGACGCTTAATTGCTCGTCTGTGAATGTACCCATAGTCTTCCATTCGGGTACTAAATCCAACTTAAATTTGTCGTGCACGCGCTCTTGCATGCGCTGCATCAGGGTTATCACTTCGTCAGAGGTGGCGCCACCTAAATTGACGACGAAGTTGGCATGAATAGAAGAAACTGCGGCATTGCCTACTTTTAAATCTTTTACCCCAGCCTGGTCTAGCAAGAAGCCTGCGGCCTTGTCAGGAAGAGGATTTTTAAAAGTACTGCCAGCATTAGGAAAACCTAGTGGCTGAGTCTTGAAGCGATAGTCTTCATTGTGTTTGGTGCGCCTTTCGATTTCTTCAGGCACATCAGAAGGCATTTTGAACTTGGCCGAAAGAACCACATGGCGCGCTGGGTCTAGGGCGCAACGGCGGTACTGAAAAGCCATATCATCGCTGCGCATTTCAGTTACTGCACCAGTGAGGCTATCTAAAACCATAGCGCTATCAAATATGGCTGAAATAGAGCTACCGTGAGCACCGGCATTCATAATTACAGCACCTCCCACGGTGCCAGGAATACCAACAGCAAATTCTAGACCAGCTAGACCCTTTTGAGCGGCGTGCTTGGCTAAGTGCGGCAGTCGTGCACCCGCTTCAGCTTCAAGTAGACCAGAATCGAGAATACGAATATTGGTCATCTGGGTGGTGCGAATTACAGTTCCTCGATAGCCAGCCGAAGAAATCAGTAAATTGGAGCCACCGCCAATTACATACCAGGGCTGACCGGCGGCTTTTAACTCAGCCACCAGATTTACTAGCTCGTCAACGTTTTGAGGATGACACAGCCTATCGGCGTCACCACCAATTTTCAGGGTGGTATAACGCGCTAGCGGTGCATTTCGTACATCTTCCATAATGGCGCTATTGAAGAAGAGGAAGCAAGAGATTGCCTATATTAGTGACGTCACCGGCACCAACGGTGAGAAGCAAGTCACCAGGCTGAAGGTAGGGCAGAAGCTTACTTGGCAGTTGAGCGGTGGGCCCCGATAGATGGTGAGCATTGTCATGCTTAATTGCTTTGACAAAATGCTCAGAATCAATTCCTTCGATTGTGCCACCACGGGCAATATAAACGTCGGCCAGAAGTACCAGATCAGCTTCAGTAAAGGATTCGCTGAATTCTTGCCAGAGATCTCTCAGGCGGGCTGGTTGATGGGGCTGGAATAAGCAGACTACCCGTCCTCTTTCTTTGCCTTGATTTGTGCGCGTAACTCGCAGGTATTCTTGGGCAGCTTTCAGAGTGGCCGTTACTTCTGTTGGGTGGTGTGCATAGTCGTCAACCACTGTAATTCCGGCTTTCTCGCCAATCATTTGGAAGCGTCTGTCGACGCCACCAAAGGTAGAAAGCGCCGCACTTACTTCTTCAAATGACTTACCTAGCTCCATTGCCACTGCAACGGCCGCCAGGGCGTTCATTTTGTTGTGTTCGCCAGGTACTTTCATGGTCATAGAACCAAGCAGTTTGCCTGAGTGATAAACCTGCATCTCAAAGCCAGGCAGGCTGATTAGTCCATATTCTGGTCCATAATTTGGGCCTTGTCCTGGTTGAGCACTATCTGCCTTCTGTGTGCCATAGGTCACTATTTTGGCCTTGACCACTGCGGCCGAAGCGCGCTCAAGCAGGTCGCGACAACCTTTATCGTCAGTGCAGACAATACTCATGGCTTTGGTTTGGCTGAGAAACTTGACCATGGTGGAAAGGATTTGATCGAGTCCACCAGGATAATTTTCCAGGTGGTCGGCTTCTATATTAGTGATTACCGAGATGTACGGGAAAGAACGAATGTGGGTGCCATCCGATTCGTCTGACTCGGCGACGAAATATCCGCCCTGGCCCAGTCTTGAATTGGAGCCGATATGATGGAAAATACCACCGACAACAATAGATGGGTCGAGACCGCATTCTATAAGAGCCTGACCGACCATGGCTGTGGTTGTGGTCTTACCGTGGGTGCCGGTTATGGCTACTAGTTTGTCGCCTTCGGCTAGATGGGCTAGAAGTTCGGAGCGGTGCCAGACTGGTAGACCTTTGCGCTTAGCTTCTTCTAGCTCAGGATTGCCAGCGACAATGGCCGTAGAAATTATCAGGGCTCCAGCAGAGGCCAGGTTTTCAGCTTGATGGCCGATGAAAATCTCGGCGCCCATTTCTTTTAGTTCTTCAGTGATATGGCTGGCGGCCTTATCTGAGCCAGAGACTTTGTGCCCCCGTTGCAGCAAGATACGTGCCAGGGCCGACATGCCAATGCCACCGATTCCGGCCAGGTGAACTGGGCCGGATATCTTCTGTAAGTCGACTGTAGTTGTTTGGGGAGTAATGATTTGAGGTCTCAAGCTGGAAGTAAGAGAAGTGTCAATGCGCGCTTGTGGCTGCGCCTGCGAAAAAGCTCCAACGTCGATTTCCATTTAGCTTCTCAGCCTCTCTATATGGCAATGTTGTATTTTCGTATATGCAAAACTGCTACATCCTGCATCCTGACTGGATTTTGGCACAAAAAAAAGAGCTCCAGCCACATTACTATAGCGGGAAACTCCAAAAAGAAACAGAACTGAGGCATTGCTCTCAGTTCTGTTTTTTGAATTCTATTTTTTAGGTTGAAGCTTGGCCAGTCTCAACGACAGACGTGACTTGCGACGGTTAGCAGCATTCTTGTGCAGCACACCTTTGCTAACGGCTTTGTCGATGGTTTGGAAAGCTAAGCTGAGAGCTTTTGAAGTATCTTCTGGATTCTTCGCTTCAAGAGCATCTTCTACCTTAGTACGGGCGCTACGCATTGTAGATTTCCAGAATCTATTGCGAACGTTATTACGCTCGGCTACGGCTACTCTCTTGATCGCTGACTTAATATTAGGCACGGTTCTCTTTTCTCGCCAAAAACACTATATATACGTTCGATACAACTTTGTATTGCCCCCAAAGAATAACACATGCCTTGGGCTGAGGTGTTCAGCAGGGGGCATGTGTTTCTCAAGTGCTTAATAATCTTCGGTTAATATCAGTACTTGCTTACTTCTCGAACTTGGCCCAGACGCTGGCGTCGATGTTCTTAAACTGTTTCTTCCAGTCGTCAACCACAGTGTCTCCAGCTGAGTTCTTAGCCTTCAGAAGTTCTAAACCATTGGCTTCGCCAGGGTTAGAGCGACCGAGCATGGCCATTTTTTCTTCAACTTTGGCGCCGACTTGTTGGTTGATGTCAGCAGCGTCAAGCTTTGTGGCAACTTGATCTTTAACTGTAGTCTTATCTCCCTCAGGCAAGTTGGCTACTTTGTCAGCACCTTTCTGAGGTTGTGAAAGCAAATCGCCGCCAAGTCCACCTAAGCTAGGAACTTCATCGTTCTTGCTTTCATGTTTATCAATGTGACGCTCGCCGTTAGCCATGATTGTGTCCTTCTTTTTTGCCAGCCCAAAAATATTGGGAGAGAGAATATTAGGTTTAGTAACACCGATTGGGGAGTATTCGGTCCGGGGGCAGCTCGTTTTTAAGCTCACTGCTTATGTTATGAATTTACGCTCTGCCTACCCCACCGTCAATGTGGTTTCTACGTAGTCTCTCTTTAATATTCCTCATGAAAACCCTGGCGAGCCGCACAGGTGCCAAAAGCTTGAAAACTATCAATTGACCTTGTAGTCGAATTGGTAGCGAATTTGCACATGCTTTGGCGCTCCCTTTGGTAGAGGCGCCAGAGGCGAGGCATCCTTCAGTGCTTGCATGGCCGATTTGTCTATTTCGACACTGCCGCTGCTTTCTACTAGTTCAGCTTCGGTAATACGGCCATCGCGCAGAATGGAGAAGACCGCGACTACTTTTTTCTTGTCAAAACCTTTCGGTGAGACCCATTTTGCCTGAATGGCTTTCTTCATGGCCGCCATATATGGGGCAAAGTCTACGTTTGAACCGTCATTATCATCGTCTTCGTCGTCTTGGGCCGGTGCGGGGATTGCTGCCGCTTTGCCTCCTTGGCTTCCTTGGCTTCCTGCGGCGACTGCCTTTTGCTCGGATTGCAGGAGCTGGTCAATTTTGCTCTGGGGATTGGTCGGATCTGGCATGTCTTGCATGCGGCGGGCGGCAATTGCTAACTCTGGGTTGGTTTCTTCTAGGTGCTCGATGGAATGCCCCACATGAACATTGGCAGCCGAGAAGGCAGTGTTCTTTATAGGAATACCAAAGGCGACTTTAGTTAGCTCCGGATTCTCGGGATTGATGAGTAAACCGGGTTTTTGCCCCAAGCCGGGAGATTTTCCTGGGCCTGGCTCTGCTCCACCTTCTTTTTCCATTGATTCAGTTATGAAGCCGGCCACTGTCTCTATGGGCAGCATGCCTGCACCAGCCTTTAGACCTTCGGTGAAATATTCAATAAAGCTCGTACTATTTGAAAGTTTGGCCTCTTTTGATTGCAACAAGTTGAGATCGGCGGCCAAAATAGTTGTTTGGGTATCCACGCCAATCTTCTTAAGCATTTCACTGAAGCCACGTGGATACTTGTCAGCCGGACTATGGTTCAACGCATTGCTCATGGTGGTATCGAGCAAGCAAACTATGTTTTTTGACTGAGTTCTTCTGCGCACTTCGCCGAGCATGCCGGCAAGAGACGAAGCTGTTTTTTCTTTCTCTGAGGCCGAGCCATCTGCACCAAAAAGTAATAAGTCGTTTTGGGCATCATTTGGGATGGTCTTCATACAAATGTAGATAACAATCAGATCGTTTGGTAATGCTTTTTTGATCAGCCAATCTTCGTATACAGCTTGAGCAAGATTGGCTTTATTAGCCTTATCTTGAGTAACAACCAGCACATGATCTGGGGCAAAACGGCCGACATTTGGGTCAACCAAAACTTTGGCCAGTTTCAAGACATTGCTGGTGGCATATTTGACATTGCCGATGGCACTGTCGTTGTAGCGTCCCACTCCAATTAATACGGCCCATTTGTCGCGAATGCTAGGCACTGCTGGCTTGGCTGGTTTTGGCGTCGCCACTTGTTTTAGTTGTTTGATCTGTTTGATCACTTTCTGTTGCATCGGCTCACTGTGGGCTTCTGTCGCGAGGAGCAGGGGCCAAAGTGGTAGCGCCAGAGATGACATAAGTAAAAGAGTGGATTGATATTTCATAGTTGCTAAAGTTTAGCGCTTTTTATGATCAGGTGAAGGCCTACTCATAAGAGTTGAGGCGAAATCTATAGAGATCAAAGCAAAGTAAATTGCAATAGGGTGGCTTCAAAGTGGCTCCCCTTGCTAGCAATTGGCAACAGTATATGCAATCTATCAATTGTGGTAGCTAAGATCGTCAGCCGAATTCTATCTCTCGTAACCAGCGGTGGTGCAGTAAGTATTGTTCGAGGGAGCAATTCGCCCACTTCGCATATCCGCTTAATATCAGTGTCTTCAAGAAGGGGCTTGAGTTTTCCAAGAAGTAGTTTGCATATAGAAAGTCGCCACTTCGTTATCACTTTGAGTTCCGATGAAAAGGCTAACGTTAAGCGCTCTATTACAAATTGATTGAAGGAAAGCTTGAAAGGTGAGATCGCAATTTTTAGCAAGCATCCGATTTGTTTGTGCCGCAAGGGAGAGACGGTTTTTTTTCCATAGCAAGTTGCTCTGCTTAAGCTGTTCAATTAAATTACTTACAGCTGTAGAAAACCTGTTCAAAACTTTGCTTGCCAAGTGTATATAGCTTAACTGCATTCAAAGATAAAATGCTCTAATACTTGTCTGTCTGGGTGTTTCCACCGCCGCCTAGTTTTTGAACAAGTAGAGATTGAGGGTTGTCAACGTGTCGGGAAAGTTGTTCATAATAGGAACTCCAATTGGAAATCTTGCAGATATATCTCCGCGTGTAATTGATGCTCTCAGTACATGCGATCTGATATTGGCAGAAGACACAAGAATATCTATCAAGATACTCAATCACTTGGGCTTGAAGAAACGCATGATTAGCTGCCATAAATTCAACGAGCATGAGCGTTTGCGCTTTCTCGAGGAAATCAACAACCAGTCGCAAACCATAGGCCTAATTTGCGATGCTGGCATGCCCTTGATTAGTGACCCGGGCCATCCTGTTGTAGAGAGCGCCATTGCTCTTGGAATGAGCATCATTCCAATTGCCGGCCCATCGGCTTTTGTTTTAGCCTTAGTGGGCAGCGGCCTGCCCCTTGACCGCTTTTGCTTCGAGGGCTTCCTGCCTGATAAGCAAGGTGAGCTAAATACCAAGGTACAGGCCCTGGCAAAAGAGACACGTACCTCTGTTTACTACGTTTCGCCACACAAAGTAGAGCGCACCATAGAAGCGTTTCTCAATCATTGTGGCGAGCGTAAGGCCTGCCTTGTGCGGGAGCTGACCAAATTGCACGAAGAATTTATACGTGGCACTCTCGCTACTATTCTGGACCATGTCAAAGGGCAGCCGGTTCGCGGCGAATGTGTGTTGGTTTTAGGCGGCTGCGAGAGCCAAACTGAGGACATGAGCGATTGGCTGAGCAACGACGAGAAAAGAGAGAAAGTACATACCTATATAAATGATGCCATGCAGTCTGGTGTAAAACTCTCTAGAGCCTGCGCTGAAGCGGCTAAAGAATTTTCGATATCTCGATCAGATATCTATCGGGATGCTCTAGCCAGACAGTGAAGTTCTGCGATAATGCACAGCGTTCGCTCTTCTAGGTATCAATCATGGCCGAACCTGTCTCTCTGGTAGAAGCTCTCACTCTTGGAGTTGTCCAAGGCCTCACTGAGTTTTTGCCAATTAGTTCTACTGCCCATTTGCGCGTGGTGCCAGCTCTTTGTCACTGGCAAGACCCTGGAGCCGCTTATAGTGCAGTTATTCAGTTGGGTTCTGTCGTGGCTGTCTTAGCTTATTTCTTTAAAGATCTAGTTAGTATCGCCACTGGTGCTCTGGCAGCCATCAAGAATAAAGACTATGGTGACCGCGATTTGCGCATGGTTGGCGCCATTATTGTCGGTACTATTCCTATTTGTGTTATTGGTCTTCTGCTTAAGCCGCTGCTAGAGCAAGATGGGGGACCATTCCGTTCTATCAATGTCATTGCTTGTGCCTCAATAGTAATGGGATTGCTACTGGTGGTGGCAGAAAAATTTGCCAAACATGTGCGTACGCTTGATGACATTACCGGAAAAGATGGTGCTCTTGTTGGTCTAGCTCAAGCAATTGCTCTGATTCCGGGCTGTTCTCGTAGTGGTTCAACTCTGACCATGGCTATGCTCTTAGGCTTGAAGCGAGCTGAAGCTGCTCGTTTCAGCTTCTTGCTTGGCATTCCGGCAGTCACTCTAGCTGGTTTGCTTGAGTTGTATCACATGGCTAAAGATGGTTTGGGTGGCGACACTGGGATGACCAGTCTTGCTGTGGGCTTGGTATCTTCCACAGTGGTGAGCTATCTATCGATTGCCTGGCTGATTCGTTATTTACAGCAGCACAATACCTGGATATTTGTGGGCTACCGCTTAATTTTTGGTGTTACGCTGCTGATTATGTCTATGAACGGACTGATCCACTAAGTCTTAGAAATACTAATTTAGCGGCGCACGAACTCAATTACTTTCTTCTGGTGATTGATTGTGTACTCATAACCTTGCCAGAAAGGCTGGCCTAGCAGCGGTAGCTCGGTGCTGCCTGTGTTTGATACGGTTATAGGTAAGTCTGTGCGATCGATTGGCCCCAGTTTTGCTCTTCTAACTGTAAAAGATTTAGCCGCACTCTGGCCTGTAACGCCGCCGGTAATTATTGTCTCTGCGTCGTCAGGAATTTGCACACCGTATTGCAGGGCTTGAGCGGGGCTGTGGAACATAATGCCGCAGGCTGAGTTGCCAGTGTCGAACATGCATGGGTTAGCTTTGCCGTTGATTTCAACATTGACGATAATGCGACTGCCAGCTTGTCTGAAGGTGTAAGGTACCTCGTAGGCATTGCGGTTGGCGCCGGTATTATAGCCACGCTGTTTGAAGTGAATACGTTTAGCACCAGGATCAATTGTGTATTCGAACATCCCCGCATAGCTCTGGCCAAGAAGAGGGTCAGCATGATTGGTTTCAACCACTTGAACCATGACAGTTCGCTCGACAGGGCCGACTTTAACCTTCATGGGCAAATTCCAGGCTGCCACTAGTCCGGCTGCTGATGAACCGCCTGCTTTGGCATTGGCAGCGCCTTGCGGCATGGCAATACCAGCTTCTTCCATTTGATTCTTGCCAATAAATACAGTTGGTGCCCCGGTGTCAAACAGCATTTTTACCCGGCGTCCTTGAATTTCAACGTCTACCCAAACACCGTGATCACCGGGCGTGCAGTAGACATCCCATTCCATCGGTATGCTGGGGTCAAGTTTGGTGGAAGCCGATGCCGATGCCATAGTGTTGTAGCTGCTCACCCCGGATGAACCGGAGCTTGCCGAAGAGCCACCTGATTGGCCGCCAGAAAAACTTGGATCTATTTGTCGAAGTACGGCTTTGGCATAGCCGCCCAGTTGATGATTAGGAGCCAGTGTTGCTACCTGACGATAATATATTTTGGCCTTGCCCATATTGCCCAGAGCCTGACAGGCGAGGGCGTCGTAATAGAGGGCGTAGACATCTTGTGGATAAACGGTCAGATGCTGATCGAGCAACTGACCAGCGTCTTTGAAGTTTTTGGCGTTATAGAGCTTGATGCCTTGGTCCCGTTTGTTTTCAACAGCGTCAGCATTTAAGCAAGTAAGCCCAAGGCTGCAAGCCAAGGCAGAGGTAAAAGTAATGGCAGACACTGGCACTGCCTTCGAGAGTTTAGCGGCGACCAGGTGGGCAATTGTTTTCTTCATCTGATCGCCTGCTCTCTTCTTACTTAAATGACACTAGAAACTCTGAACCCTAGAGAACAGCGTTTTCTCTATAAGCGCCCCAAACTTCTTTCATAGCGTCACAAATTTCACCTAATGTGGCATAGGCTTCAACTGCTTCCATCAAGAATGGGAAGGAATTTTTGCCATCGCGCATGCCTTGCTTGAGAGCGGCCAAGCTATTCTCAACTCGGGCATTATCACGGCGCTCTTTCAAGGCTTTGATGCGAGCTAGTTGTCTTTCTTCGTACTCTAGGCCAATCTTCAGCACTTCAATTTTGGCTCCAGGAGCTTCTTCTTTGAAGCCTGTGAGGCCCACAAAGACTCGGTCTCCCGATTGCATTTTTTGCTCAAACTTGTAGGCTGAATCGGCGATTTCTTTCATGAAGTAGCCTTTCTCAATGCCGGCAATGACACCACCAATTTCTTCGATTTGTTTGAAGTATTCGTTGGCGCCGCGCTCCATCTCGTCTGTCAGCCACTCTACATAATAGGAACCAGCTAGTGGATCGGAAACGTTTGCTACACCAGTTTCGTAAGCAATAATTTGCTGGGTACGAAGGGCGATGTGAGCGGCTTTCTCCGTAGGAAGACCAAGCACTTCATCCATTGAATTGGTGTGCAGTGACTGTGTGCCACCAAGTACGCCAGCTAGAGCTTCGATGGTGGTGCGAATAATATTGTTCTCTGGTTGAGGAGCTGTCAGGCTGCATCCTGCTGTCTGGGTGTGGAAGCGCAGCTTGAGTGAACGCTCATCGGTGGCGCCATAGTGGTCGCGCAAGCGCTTTGCCCAAATTCTGCGAGCAGCGCGGTACTTGGCAATTTCTTCAAAGAAATCAATATGGGCGTTGAAGAAGAATGAAAGGCGTGGCACGAAATCATCGAGTTTGAGACCGGCCTCAAGACCAGCATCAACGTAGGCAAATCCATCAGCAAGGGTGAAGGCTAGTTCTTGAACCGCTGTAGCACCAGCTTCGCGAATGTGATAGCCCGAAACTGAAATGGTGTTCCATCTCGGTACGTTCTCTGTACAGAAAACCATCATGTCTTGAATCAGTTTTAGAGCTGGACGCGGTGGAATCAAATAAGTCTTTTGGGCTGTGTACTCTTTGAAAATGTCGTTTTGCAGAGTACCGTTCAGGAGCTTCCAGTCAAAGCCGCGTTTGCGAGCATTAGCCAGGAACATGCAATAAATGATTACCGCTGGACCGTTAATGGTCATTGAGGTGGAAATTTTGTCGAGTGGAATATCTCTATATAGAATCTCGATGTCTTCGAGCGAATCAATGGCCGCGCCGCAGACACCAACTTCGCCGTGTGATTTTGGATTATCTGAGTCAAGACCCATGAGAGTGGGCAAGTCAAAGGCCGTAGATAGACCGGTCTGACCGGTGGCCAGTAAATACTTAAAGCGGGCATTGGTTTCTTCTGGTCCACCAAATCCAGCAAACTGGCGCATGGTCCACATTTTGCCGCGATACATGGTGTCGTGGATGCCGCGGGTGTAAGGGAATTTACCCGGGTCGTTCAGGGCTGCTTTATAGTCAAAATCTTTGATATCTTCAGGCCCATAGACAGCCTTAAGCGGAATGCCAGAGAGGGTCTCAAAAGTCTTTTCGACTTTCGGCTCTTTCTTACTTAATTCCTTGACCATGAAGAGTAACCCCTTTTAGTTTGTGATTATTTGAACTGGATGGTTGAACTGAATTTTTGAACTGAGAGTTTTGACCGTCTTCTCTTAGAATTGGATCTTTATTAAGTACTGAGGGCCAAGCCGAGCAATTAAGCTATTATTGCCGCTTAGCCGCTCTTACGCCTCATATGCAGTAATTCTTTCATAAATTCTCTCATAATTCATTCTTGAGCAAAGGGGAAAATTCAAATGACCACCACAGCAGGCACTTCTGCCGGCACCTCTAAAGATATTTCTTCTGGCGCCGATTTAGTCAAAGCAATCCTCGCTTCCAATCAAGCGATTACTGTGCGTGCTCCCCACGGCGACAAACTCAACACTAAAGGCTGGGTGCAAGAAGCTGCTCTGCGCATGCTGCTCAATAACCTTGATCCTGATGTGGCTGAACGTCCAAATGACTTAGTTGTATATGGTGGGTCAGGCAAAGCTGCCCGTAACTGGACTTGTTTCAAAGCAATAGTGAAAGCTTTGATTGGCCTTGAGAATGATGAAACTTTGCTCATTCAATCAGGTAAGCCCGTGGGCATTTTCAAAAGCCACCTTAATGCCCCCCGAGTTCTCATTGCCAACTCCAATCTTGTCGGACATTGGGCAACCTGGGAGCATTTCCGCGAACTCGATAAAAAAGGTCTGATGATGTTTGGCCAGATGACTGCTGGCTCGTGGATATACATAGGTACCCAGGGCATTTTGCAAGGTACCTATGAAACATTCTCTTCTCTTGCTCGCAAACATTTTGCTGGCAGTCTCAAGGGGCGCATTGTTCTCACCTCTGGTCTTGGCGGCATGGGTGGTGCTCAACCATTGGCTGTCACTATGAATGAAGGGGTTGCACTTTGTATCGAGGCTGACCAAAGCAGAATCGAAAGACGGTTGGAAACAGCCTATCTCGATGTGCAGGCTGACAGTTTGGAGCATGCTCTCACTTTGGCTAAAGCCGCTAAAGAAAAGGGTGAGGCAGTATCTATTGGTCTTTGTGGCAATGCCGCCGATCTGCTGCCTCGTATGCTTGAAATTGGCTTCCTTCCTGATGTTGTTACCGATCAGACCTCGGCTCATGACCCGCTCAATGGTTATATTCCGCTGGCTAAAGACGGCAAGCCCATGTCGATTGCTGCTGCCACTAGCTTGCGTGCTAGCGATTCTGCTGCATATCTCCAATTGGCTGACAGCGCCATTGTTACCCATGTCAAAGCGATGCTCGAATTTCAAAAACGGGGCGCAATTACTTTTGACTATGGCAACAACATTCGTCAAGAAGCTTTCAATCACGGTGTCAAAGATGCCTTTGATTTCCCTGGCTTTGTTCCAGCCTTCATTCGCCCACTCTTCTGCGAAGGCAAAGGGCCATTCCGCTGGGCTGCACTCTCCGGTGACCCGCAAGACATTGCTGTTATCGACCAGGCCATCCTTGCTAACTTTTCAGATAATATCGAGCTTTGTCGCTGGATCAAACTGGCTGCCGAGCGCGTTAAATTCCAAGGTCTACCTGCTCGCATCTGTTGGCTCGGCTATGGCGATCGCCTGAAGATGGGCTTGATCATGAATGATCTAGTCGCTCAAGGCAAAGTCAAAGCACCAATTGTGATTGGCCGTGATCACCTTGATTCTGGCTCGGTGGCTTCACCTAATCGTGAAACTGAAGCGATGAAAGACGGCTCTGATGCTGTGGCCGACTGGGTTTATTTGAATGCCATGATCAATGCGGTTGGCGGCGCCAGTTGGGTTTCGCTGCACCATGGTGGTGGAGTTGGCATGGGTTATTCCTTGCACTCTGGTCAGGTCATCGTTGCCGATGGCACCCCTGAGGCTGCCGAGCGTTTGACCCGTGTGCTTACAACTGATCCGGGCATGGGAGTGATTCGCCACGTTGATGCTGGCTATGATGAAGCTCTTGATTTTGCTGCTGGCACAGATATCCGCATACCTATGCAAGAAATCTAGTGCAAGAAATCTAGTGCAAGAAATCTAGTGCAAGAAATCTAGTGCAAGAAATCTAGTGCAGGAGATCTAGCGCAAGAGATTTTGTCGCCAAAGTGAAAAATTGATTAGATTTTTTTGGTAACGCCTTTCTCTTTTGCTTTGGTGCATCCGCTATCAT
>CAJXZK010000031.1 GCA_913063055.1 uncultured bacterium | reverse complement strand
TGATACGGCGACCACCGAGATCTACACCTCTCTATTCGTCGGCAGCGTCAGATGTGTATAAGAGACAGATTGTATAGAGAGAATATTGAAGCGTTTCCAGCCATAGTCTGGAAAAATTTGATAAGCACGCAAAGTTTTGACGCCGTCGTCATCTATAGAAATCTCTTCAGGAGCGACTCTGCGGTGAGAATCGTTATAAGAGAAGGTGATGTTCTTCTCTTCTTCGATGGCGTACTTAAGCATCAAGAACTTTTTCTCTTCTTCTTCAAGAGTGTTAAAGGATATTAGCGCTTGAATTTTGGTCAGCTTAATTTTGAATTCGTCGGCAACTTCAGGCTGGGTCAGGCGAATATAGCCAAGCATGCCATTGATCTGGTTGACGAATTCTTCAGGCTCTATACCTTCGTGTTGGCAATGATCTTCGATACCAAATCTTCCGCAATAGTGTAATTGCTGGCGAATTTTGCGAATTAGCTTTTTGGGAGGTCCAAGCTTTTTGTTTACTATTACTCCCGTCACCTTTTGCCTGTTTGACGGTAGGCTCGCCTTCAGCTTCTCGGCATTAGCAGAGAAGCCATTCTTGTTGACCGCTTTATAGAGATCACCTAAGAGCAGCGCCAATTTTGAGTCACCAGATATGGTGATATCATCAACATATCGGCTGTAGCCAAACAATGCCAAATTTTGCTGGCAAATTTCTATTATTGATTCGTCAAGGGGCAAGGCGGCGATGTTAGCAAGGGTGGGGCTAGTGGGAGCACCTTGTGGTAAGAAATTGCCGTAGGTAGTCAGTTTTGTCAGAATATCGGCACTGTGTTCATCACAGTTAAAATGGTCTTGATAGATCTTGTTAACAAGGGCAACGCCAATCGAACCGAAGAAATCTTTGAGATCAATTGTCAGCACCAGTGGCTTGTTTACGTGCGGTCGAGCGTTCGACACGATAGACCGGCCCCGCACACAGCCATGTACGTGCTCAGGCATACTGAAATTCCATAGTAGTGCTTCAAGAATTGCCCGCTGAATTCTTTTCAGCTCGTCCTTTGGTGAGCATATTGTTCTGAACCCGCCAGCGCGTTTGGGCAGATCGAAAATCATATATTGGGTCGATGCTAAATTTGCAGCTTCATACAAAAACTGGGGCGTTAGCCCCAGTTGGTTGCCGATGTCATCAATGTTCAACTTTGAATTTTGATGACTCATGAGTGATTACGGGGATTCTTCTTCTGTTCTTTGTGGTCGACTAGCGACTCGCCAGTCATATTTCATAATCTTATGGCATTGTAGAAACAGCAGACGCCGCTGTCAAGGATTCATTTGCCCCGAGCTGCACGCATGCTTTTTGCCATGTTTTCTAAAGCAGTATGCATTGCTGGCGTGTCGTCTAAGCGCAAGCATTCATCGGCAATTTTCTGGGCTTCAGCTTCTTTATTGGCACCAATGTAAGCGCCATAAACTAGAAGAATCATGCTAGGAAATGGATCAAAATCTTTGGCAACTTCAGTATCAGGACGCGGCTTTTTCATATCTTCAGCGCGCTTGTGATATTCAGCTATTTTTGCTAAAGGTTGCGGATAGAGATATTTTGCCGCGTCAGCCCATCGGCAGTTAGAGAATAAAACAGGCTCAAGTAGTGCGCTGTTTTTGCTGATTGTTTCTAGCTTGTTTGGATCGCTTTTAGCATTGTCGAACCAGGTTAATGTGCGGGCATTGTCATCGAGTATACCGTTTAAGATGATCCAATCTGCTCTATTGTCGGCTTTTTCAGCAGCATCTCGCAGTTCCCCCATTTTCGTTTTGGCTGCTGGATATGAGGCACAGAGTTGTTTGATCTCGACTGGTACCATCTTCAGGCGCAGTTCACCGAAAGTTGCATCATCATTTTTGAGGTTATTCCACAGCCACAAGTACTCTTCAAGGGCTTCGGTATTCTTTTGCGACAGCATCAGTTGGCGTGCGCCCGAAATGCGCTCCCAGATAGCGCTGTCGTTAGAAGCATCTTGCGCTTTCTCAAGCTCTTCGCCAGACTTTCCGCTTTTTGCCTCTTTCAGCCAGCGCAGCAGTTCCGCTGGGCTGATCAAGCCGACCTGGCGACCGACTTCAGAGGTGCTACCGTCTGTCGAGAATAAGACAAGGGTTGGCATGGCGCTGACTTTTAGGGCTGAGGTGGTTTTCTTGTCTTCATCTACATCAATCTGAATGGCAATGGCGTTTTCTTTGACCCAGGCTTGCAGTGCCTCGTCAGGCCATGTGGAAGATTCCATTCTCTTACAGGGAGGGCACCAGGATGCGGTGAAATCAATTAGTAGTAATTTGTGATCTTGTTCAGCCTTTTGCTTGGCCTGGTCGTAGGAGTATTGCGAAAAGATCGCTGCTTCGGCAAATGCTGCTGTGGCACAAGATAGTGCAAGAAGGCCTGAAAGTGCTAGTTGAAGCGATAGTTTCATCATTTTGTTATTCTTTTTTCCGTTGTGACCACTTTATTACGCAGCTTTTTCAATTAATAGTGGGTTTATTTGTAGAAAGTTAGCGGTTGCTTCTAATTAAGTCGGCTATATATTTTGTGCAGCGGGGAAAGGTCACCTGCAGGTCGGCTGCCCCTTGTTCGCCTCTTAGTTGTGATTTGTAGATACCATAGCTAAACAGCTCGGCAAATAGTTCGCTGGCACCGGCGCCGTTTTCTTGGGTGTAATAAGAATGCCTGGTGCGCTGAGTGTTGGTGATATGGGAGAAGTCTTCTTGGTAGCATTCTTTGAATTTGCCTTTTTGCGAGAGATTGCCTTTCACATGGTCATAGGCATGGCCCATTTCATGCAGCATTCCGCTGGCAACTCTTCTGTTTGGCTCCGGTACACTCGATAGATAGGAGACTCTTTCGCCAATGACTATGTTTGGAGAGTGAAAAAGGGCTCCAGCGTTTGTGTAACCGCCGCCGTGATCGTAGCCTCGCGGCTTTTCCATGGCTGAGCCTGGCATTGCTTCCAGCACTGTCGGTGTCACCAGCACGGTAATACCGCCGCCCTTTAGGTCTTCCACTATTTCTTTGGGCACCGATTTTAGGGCTCGGCAAACTTGAATTAGCGTTGTGTCGGTGTCGGCCGTGCGGCGTTGGACGGTGATGAAGGTGGCGTCTACATCTTTGAGGCTAGCTGGTGCAAGGGTGGGATCACTGACCTCGCTAAAGTCTGCGCTGGAGCTGGAACTAGAACCAGAACTAGAGCTGGCACCGTTGCTAGTGCCGGTTTGACCTTGGGAATTCTGGCGCTGATATTGTTCTTTGATGGAGGCAGGCACATTGCTTGCTCTGGCCATGATTGATTGCAAGGCCTTTTTGCTGTAATTGTCGTAAACCGTGCCTGGTGCCAATCTGCTGGTGGCAAGATAGTGCTCAGCAGCGGCGTTATTTTGCCCCAGTCTGAGGCAGGCGGTGGCTAAATAATAGTGGGCGCTGGCATTGTTTCTCAGAGAGCCATTGATGTCTTTTGAAAGCAGGGCTGTGCACGAAGCAAAGTCGTTCTTGTTGTAAAGGGAGATTGCTTGTTTGAGGCTTTCTTGTGCCAGAGCAGCAGTGCCGGAAAGACCGCAATAGAGCGCCAGAGCTGCTGCGCAGAGGTATTTCTTTGTATCGCTGCTTTCGCTGATCACGGTGCTTGCCTTTGGTTGGCCTGAAGTTTCCAACGCATGGCTCTGTATTGTAGGCCATGTACTGTAGGCTAAATATTGTAGGTTATGTTCGCGGTATTAAGCTGAAAGCAGATGTCAGTCCCTAGCTCCGCGCTGTCGTTCAACTAGGTCGGGACCAACTAGCTATTGCAAACGTTTATAGAAAGTGACGCCATTTTTGTAGTCGCCTACTTCAATATATTTTGCTGGCACAATTTCTCTACCATTTTCGTTGACGAAGCCCCAACGGTTGTTTATTTGAAAAGCTGCCAGCCCCTCACTAAAAGCTCTAATCTCTTTGTATTTGGGTGGCACTTTTTCATGGCCTTGAGCATCTATAAGTCCGCAAAGATAGGCCGTACTGGTTGTGCGGAAGCAAGTTGAACTAAGCTGCCTGATGCCATAGTAATTTTTGGAAATTCTTTTACCGGTTAAATCTCTTAGAAAACAGTTTTCACCCTCTTGGTCAATTTTGCAAGAATCGCTTGTTATTTCCATCTTCTTGTCTAATGCATCAAAGTAGCTGTACGTTCTTTCCGGTAAAATCTTTCCCTCGACAACCGGCTCGACGTTTTCTTGCTTTAGTGTAAAATGCCCTGGATTTGTTGGATTTGGATAAATTGACAGAGCAATTGGGTAGCCCACTTGCTCGACAACACAGCCGTGGCCGCGGTTCCCGGTGGTAATAAATAGTTTGAAGTGGTTACCTCGCACTTTAATGGGATCCCCGAGGCGGCCAGAAAGTAAGGTTTCTCCAGAGCTATCGATAAGATCGGCAATGGCGTACGGGGCCATGTTTCTGCTAAGGCGATAGCCCAAGCAGAGGTCCCCGTTAAATGGTGTAACGTCCAGGTCGATTAGCTTTTTTAACTCTTTGCCGGAAGAGTCAATAAGAGAGAACCTAGTGGATTGTCCGGCAACGTCAATCGGCAGTAAGCCCTTCGAAAATTTTGCTGTGGCTACTCCTTTGTAGAAAGGGTTGGCTGCAAGAAAAGTTGGCTTGAGCTTCCAGTTTCCGGTCTTGTCGATATATCCATATCTACAGGTGAAGCGCTCTTGGGCTACAGCCAATCCCTCGTTGAACGCTGAAATGTTCCTGAAAATTGGAGCAGTTATCTCCTCCCCATTTTTGCCAAGAATTCCGGCGTAAGGGGTATCTCTTATGATAGCTAGCCATTTTAGATAGTACTTATAGTAGAGCTTTGGATCTTTCTTCTTGATGATTTCCAAGAATGTTCCCAGATCATCAAAGCCACCATAGCCGGTGCTTAAGTCATATTTGTTGCGCTGTAGGGCGAATACCGCAGCTTTGCTCATATACGAATCTGCTTCTTTTATTCGGTCCTTGTCGGCTAAAAAGCACGCGTATGAGTTTATGGCTCCGATTGGGACAAGAATTAGTGTCCCAGGAGGTGGCTTTTGCAAGGCGACGTCTTTCAAGGCTAGATCCGCGGCCTCTTTGTAGTAGCTCTCGGCTGCCGCCATCTCGCCGAGTTGGTAGTGTAGATCCGCTAACTGGATCAGCTCGGCACATTTTCTGTCTACGGTCGTAGTTGCTTTTTGCAATGCATATGAACGCTTTAACACTTTTAACAGATGCTGCTTGTCGCTCCGTGCAAGATAGAAACTCTGCAAAAGCCACTGGCTCGACACAGAGCTAAGGTCTTCAAGGCGCTTGGTTAGTTCTGTTAGCTCTTTATTTAGCCCTAGAGCTTGATAGATTGGCACTAATTTATGTGCCGCTCTGATTGTGTCTTCTTGAGCTAATTTAGGATCCTTTTTTAGTTCCGCCTCTAGGCGTAGTCTTTGTTCTCGAAGGTTATTCAGGTACGTCGGTTTGTCTAGGATTAACTGCCTTTTTCGGTCGAGCATCCAGTTCTCTTCTAGGGCTGGGTCTTGATCGAGATCGCCTGGATTTCCTGCCCGACCGGGAGTGACACTAATCAGTAAAGCCAGCAGAACTACTGCCTTTCCGACAGTTCTTGCAATTCTGCGGTGATTGGCCAAGTTATTATTTCCCTTTTAAATGCCCTTGGGTCTCAACCAGTGCTTTTTTCACTTCGGCGTCTAAGCGCGAAAGCAAGGCTTTGCATTGAGAGACGTCTGCCAAAATAGCTGCTGCTTCCAACTCTTGCAATGTACCTGCTACTTTAGGGGCACAAATTGTGCCGCAGGCGCCCTTAAATGCATGTGCTGCTGAGCGCACGGCCTTATAGTCTTCTTTGCCAAGGTGCTCTTGTAGAGTGGTAATTTCGCCTATGGCGGTATCGGCAAACATTGTTAGTAGCTGTTTGTAGTTTTTCTCACTAAAGCGTGAAGCTAGAGTTTCGATTTCAATAACTGGCTCTGGCGATTGGCTCACGAATTGACCTGTAATTAGACGCTGGGTGATTGTGCTGATTTTTTCTAAGTCTTTGGACCATGCCCGCAGTACTCTCTCAAGTTCTACTGGCTCAATTGGCTTGGCTAAATAGTCATCCATTCCTGCAGCTAGACAGTCTTCTCTGCTTCCTTCTAGGGCATTGGCTGTCATAGCAATTATAGGAACGTGGGTGTCTCTTTGCTCTTGCAGCTTTCTTATAATTCTAGCAGCGGCATAGCCATCTAACTCGGGCATTTGACAATCGAGAAAGACAATGTCAAAGTTGCCGCTATCGAAAGTGGCAACTGCTTCCATACCGTTTTCCACAACCTCTACGTCCAAGTTTAAGCCCTGTAGAAGCAGTTTGGCCACTTGTTGGTTGAGTTTATTGTCGTCAGCCACGAGTGCTCTGAGCTTTCGCGTATTCGCTGGTTTGTAGTTTTTCGGTCTTTTGAGCTGCGGTTCTTCTCCGTTAATCTGGTGCGGATTGGGGGCGCTTAGATAGTATTTCAGCGCGTTGCGCCGCACTGGCCTGGTTAGTGTTTTGGCCAAGCTCTTGGGTAAGAGCCCTTCCGTTTCAACTCTAAGGTCTTTAGTCGTTAATAAAATTATGCGCTGTGATTGATTCTCTTGACCGTAAAATTCGCGCTCAAATAGGTCGAGGGCTAGCTGACTGTGGCGTGCACCATCTACTATCAATGTCACTGTGTTGCCGGTTTCTTTCGCTATTTCAATGCGGGTAATTGCTTCTGAAACAGTCGTGCAAGATTCGGCTTTGTGTCCGAAGCAATTGCAATAGTTCGAAATGCAGTCTTTAAGCTGGGCGTCGTCATCCAAAATTATTACAGTTGAACTACCCGCATTTGATTGAAAACTATTGGTTATTGGTCCTGAGCTGCAACGTTTTGGTGATTGTAGATTGATCGTGAAGGTAAAATTAGAACCACGGTTTACAGTGCTTTCAACGCCTATTGTGCCTCCGAGCAATTCAATTAGACGCTTGGAGATGCTTAGACCTAAGCCTGTGCCACCGTATCTGCGGCTAATTGAACCATCAACTTGTACGAATGGCTCAAAGAGGCGCTCTAGGCTAACTTCAGGAATGCCAATACCCGTATCAACAACCGAAAAGCAAATTTCTGCTTTTTCATCAAAATGGTTGACAAGATCTGCTCGAATAGTGACGCTGCCTCGATTGGTGAATTTGATAGCGTTGCCGCCGAGGTTAAGTAGAATTTGCCGCAGCCGAAGCGGGTCACCGGTTACGAGAGCAGGAATTCGCGGGTCAATAAATGTCGATAGCAGAAGATTTTTGCCATCGGCCTGGGGGGAGAGAATTTCACCGACTCCTTCAATCAGGCTTGTGGGGTCAAATTCGCAATTGGATATTTCTATGCGTCCGGCTTCTATTTTTGAAAAGTCCAAGATATCGTTCAAGATGCTTAGCAGAGATTTTCCTGCTTCTTTGAGGAGGAGAGTGTATTCTCTGGCTGAGGAGCTAAGCTCTGTACGCAAGAGTATTTCGACCATGCCGAGAATGCCATTCATCGGTGTGCGAATTTCATGACTCATATTGGCGACAAACTCTGATTTCAATTTCGAAACAGCTTGGGCCTGGTCACGAGCTTGTGTCAACTCTTCTATTAATCGTTGGTGGCCTTCTGCATCGATGCATGAGGTATGTTCACTTTTGCCTTTGAGGTGCTGTCTATGCTCATCTTCTGCTAGTGTGATTAGTTGCTCAATGGCCTGTTGGGCTTCAAGTTTCTTCTGTGGATCTTCAATTTGGCTCAATACTGAACCGAGTGGTCCGTTCTTTAGTGCTTGTAGCTTTTCTTGAAAATTGTCCATGAACTTACTACCACTATTGTCGAAATCAGTCTTTGGTTTAGTCTGCCACTTGTGCGTTTTTTGACATGGTCGATACTTTGTTCAGTGCCTCAAGCATTTCTTCGGCACTCTGGTAGCGATCGTCTGGATTTTTATTTAGTGCTTTGAAAATTATTTCCACTAGCTCTTTGGGATGACTGACCCCAGGCTGGAAAAACGGCAACCTGGAAGGCGCTTCGTTAAGATGAAGGCGGACCATGTCGTAAAAACTGTCGCCATCAAAAGTGGCCTTGCCTGTAAAACATTCATACATGACGCAGCCGAGGGCGTAGATGTCGCTTCTGGCATCTAGTTCTTTGCCCGTGCACTGTTCGGGACTCATGTAGCGCGGTGTACCAACAACTTCTCCAGTGTTGGTTATTTTTAGCCGTTCTTTTTCTGTACTTGGGTTTTTGGCGATGCCAAAGTCTACGATTTTAACCTCTGGGTTGCGGTCCTGCGAAACAATAATATTGCTTGGTTTTATATCTCTGTGCACAATTCCGGCTTTATGTACGATGCTTAGGCCGCTTAGAACCTGCTTAAAAATACTCACTCCAATATCGCTATCGAGCGGACCTTGGGCAATGAGGAAATTGTCCAGACTTTGCCCGGAATGAAAGTCCATAATCATGTATGGTTCATGGTTAGCAGTGACGCCAAAGTCGAAGACAGAAACTAAATTTGGGTGTGACAGTTGGCTTAAGGTCTGGGCTTCAGTTTGAAATCTGGCAACAACATGGTCGTCGGCTGCGTGTTCCGGGTGCAGCATTTTTATTGCTACAGGTCGATTCATTAAAACGTGCTTGCCTTTGTAGACAATGCCCATTCCGCCCCGACCAAGAACACCGTCAATTTCGTAACGGTCACCGATAGGTGTTCTTCCGTCTTGGTAATTCTTTATTCCTTGCCTATCGGGGCCCCCGGTTTTATAAGGTGCTATGGGCGTTTCGCCTTTGTCGTTTAACTCTTGTTTGGCGGCTTTGAGCAGAAGATCGAGTGTTCCTTGTACTAAACCGCCTACATTTCCAAGCGATGCGCTGGTTTGTTTGGCAATAGTCTCCAGGCTGCAGCCAGCGCTTAGCATTTTTAGAATGGCCACTTGTTCTTCTGAGAGGGCTGAATTGGGCGATGGTTTCAGAGGCAGTGAGCTGGTTATGACTGCGCTCGATTCTTGGCTGGATTGCTTATCTTGTGCCTTAAGTAGTTTATGAGCGATACCTGGATCTAGCCAGGTGGCGCCAGAGGTAACGGCTTTGATGGCAGCATAGAGATGCTCTCCCGCTACAGTCTTTAAGCAGTAGCCGTCGGCGCCAGCCTCAAGTGCTTCATAGATATGTTCTTTCTCAGCACTGGCCGTAAACATGATGATGTGGCAGTTGGGAAGTGCTTGCTTGATTTCTTTAGAGGCGCGGATGCCATCAATTTTGGGAAGACCAATATCCATTAAGATAACATTGGGCTTTACGGCCAAGGCTTGCAAAATGGCGCTGACGCCGTCCCCGCAGTCTGCCACAACCTTCAAGTCGGCATAGGCCTCAAGTGAGCACTTCAGCCCAAAGCGAGTGATGGCTTGATCTTCGGCGATCAAAATAGTAATAGGCTTTTGCTCAGGCATTAGGGCAAAATCTGGCCGCACAGTCTGTTATTTACCGTCAGTCTCATAATGTCTCCTGGACAGCATGCGCAAGTGCCTTACTCTGCCATTATTCCACGTCTCCAGCACTTGGTGTCTCACCCTTTTGGGTGATCACAATGTGTTAGATTCTTGATTTATGCCTAGTGCCGATGGCGGTGGTGCAGGTCGGGATAGTGCTTGTGGCTGTGACTGAGAGCTTGGTGTTGATGTTTGTGGGTGTGTGGTATTTCACTGCCGTCTTCACGTTTAGTTGGTTCGTCGTCGTTTTCATGTTTGTGGTTGTGATGAAGATCGTGCACATGTTCGTGCTCGTGTACCATAAATTCGTGATGGTGAGAATGCTGATGATTTTCGCTGATATGCAAGTAGACTCCGCAGCCCATTAGTAGTGCTGCTAAAGCTAGTGTGAGAGTAATTGGTTCGTGAAAAATTAGCAGCGAGGTCAAGGCTCCAAGAAATGGAGCTGTGGCAAAGTAAGCACTAGTGCGGGCGTTTCCGAGATCTCTCAATGCTTTGACATAAAAAACTAGGCTGAGGCCATAGCCAATAAAGCCAAGAAGAAGTGCTGCAGCAGTTGTTTCTGGGCTCGGTAGCTTTTGTCCCAGGAGCAGTGCCAGAGCAAAGTTTACCAACCCTGCTACTAGGCCTTTTATCAATGCTATTTGTTGGGGGTCTGCCGCCGCGATCTTTCTGGTGAAATTATTGTCGATAGCCCAGCCCAGGCAGGCCAGTGCAATTAAGGCTGGGCCTGAGAGGCTGGTTAAAGTTGTCGCTGCCAAGTCAGTATTGGTATTGATATTGGTATTGAGGCTGAGCACGACACCACCGGCGGTGATGGCAAGCATGCCTAGTATAATGCGCCGGTCGCAATTCTCGTGAAAATAGAACCAGGCTATTACTGCCGTTAAAACCGCTTCGAGGTTGAGCAAGAGCGAAGCGGTGGTGGCAGTGCTTTGGCTCAAGCCCAGCATCAGGCAGATTGGTGCGAAAATGCCACCTGTGGTGACTACAACAGCGAGCGCTACTAAATCGCTGCGACGAAGAAATAGAACTTTGGCCTGCTTCTTTTTTGATGCTGAGCATGCTGAGAGCACAGCAAAGCCTATTCCTGTGCCAAGATAAAAAAGACTGGCTAGCATAATTGGTGCTATTTCTCGTTCAAGCAATTTAGCAAATGGCGTGCTTAAGCCAAATAGTGCTGCAGAGACAGCCGCTAGTAAAACGCCAGTGAAATCATGTTTCTCGCTTGCCATCGGCTGTTTTACTTAACCGCCTAGACCCTGGCCGGTAGTGAGGACATATATGAGTAAGATTGTGGCTGCCAGAAGCAGCACGGTGGCGACAATGATGGCGACAATGACTATTTTAGGCATGCCTGATGACTGACTGTTTTCTTCATCTTCGTCCTCTTCGTCTTCATAGTCATCATCCTCGTCGTAGGCTTCTTGGATGCGCTTCTTGTTGAAATAGGGAGTGGTCAGGGGCTTGCCGCTTTTGACAGCCAGAAGGTCGTTGTGTAAATCAGTTAGTGACTGGTAGCGGTCGGCTTTTTCTTTTGCTAACAGTCGAGCAACAATTATCTCAATGCCTTCAGGAAAATCTTTGCCTAGAGAGGCTTCTCGTAGTTTCAGAGGTACTTCTTTCTGGTGCTTTACCATGGTGATCAGGGCGCTGTCGCCCATGAAGGGCGGTGCGCCAGTGAGGGTTTCATAAAGGGCACAGCCAATAGAGTAAATATCTGAGCGGGGGTCCACTTCTGCTCCGCGACATTGCTCTGGGCTCATGTACAAAGGGCTGCCGAAGATGGCGCCAGTGTTGGTTGTGGCCGCACAATCTTGCCCGGTGGGAGTGGCGAGCTTAGCAATGCCGAAATCGAGAATTTTGACGGTTGGTTTGGTGGCGCCGGTGTCGAAGGTAAGCATGATATTTCCAGGCTTAATGTCTCGATGAACAAAGCCACGCTCATGGGCAAAGTTGAGGCCGTCAGCGATTTGACAGAATATTTCGAGGGCTTCTGATAAGGGGAGAGTAGCTTGTCGCTTTAATAGCTCAGCTAGTGACTCGCCTTCGAGAAGGTCCATAACATAGTAAGGAAATTTGCCTTCAGCGATGCCCAGATCGTAGATCTTGACCATGTTTTTGTGTTCAAGTTTGGCCACCGACTTAGCTTCCATTTGGAAGCGAGCCCAACTCTCTTTTGTTACTTCGTCTGGGGGGATTGTCTTCAGTGCAAATTCGCGGTTGAGAAAGGCATGATGTACTCGGTACACTGCTCCCATGCCGCCGTGTCCAATTTGAGAAATGATGCGATAGGACCCAGCAAAGGTGTCACCTTCTTTGATAGAGATATTGGTTTTGGGTCTCTGAAACTGGTTCTGCAATTTACTACCTTTGCAATTAACTACGTTTGCAATTAACTTCCTTTGCTATTGGTTGCCTTTGGTATTTGCTGCCATTTCCGCCAACTGCTCTTATTCTACGTCTATTTCACCATATTTAGAGTCCGCTCAAGTCTTCTTCTTCTGTTCTATCTTGGTTTTGCAGGAAACTTTTGCTGTCGGCATTTTTGATGTTGCAATGTGGTAGAGCTTTACATAAGCTCTGTCTGTCTAGCTCAGACCACTTGAGCATGTTCAATTCAAGATGAATGAGATTTTTCATTTTAGCCAAAGTGGGAATTATTGCACTTGTAAGTTTAGAGCACCCTTGTACTTCTAGGGCTTTCAACTTTTTCAGCTTGGTCAGGGGCTTGAGGTCTTGATCACGAAGATTTTTGTTATGGCCAATTTCTAGTTTAACCAGTTCGGGCATGGTGCTCAAGGTCTCAATGTCAGCGCCGTCGAGATCGCTACCAGCTAGACAAAGATGTCGTGCATTTCGCGAATTGCGCATGGCCTGAACTAGCGCCGAACCGCTCTTGTTGTTTTCAAAGTTGATATGCACTAGTTGCATCGGTATTGCTGTTCTGGCAAGGGCATCGCCGGTTATGTCGGTTTCTCCAGCGCCAAGGTCAGTAAGATTTGTCAGCTTTGCTATGGCTGGAACACTGGCATTTGAGAAATCATTTCCGCTCATATTCAATTCTGTTATTGACTTGATATGGCTGATGTTTTCAATCAAGTCATCATGCGCGCCTTCGGTGGTCTTGCATGTGAAAATTTGAAAGTCGCCGTCTTGAAAACGTTTGAAGATTTTGCTGTGGGTAGCAGCTTCTTGACTTGCGATTAACTCGCGCGGTCCGTTCTCGGGCAGTTCGAATGATCCCTGGGCTTTCTTGCTTTGATTCATGCCTGGTCCGTATTTTATTAGACCCAGATTGAGTTTGTCTGGCAAGTTGAAGTGCCTTACTGCCTTTGACCCGGAGCCCACTACATTGCTAAAAAATGGTTTGTCTGGGCCAATTTCTGGATCAAAAAGAGGGTCCCGTTTCTCGGCGTTCTCCCGGGTGAAGGCGTCGTAGTTTTTCACTGGCACTGGCAGTGGCGCTATTTCTGCAGACTTTTGCCGCGGCGCTGGGTTGATGATTTGGCTGGAGAGAAGAGCAATGCCGGCAAGCATAAAAAAGCCTAGAGTCAAAGGCTTCGCAGCACTTCTGATGCGCTCAGCCAGGTCTGGTTCGGCCTGGTCTATGACTTCGTTGTCGTCGTCATTGTCTTCATCGTCGTCGTCGTCATTTGGGAGGTCAGCCTCTAGGTGAGATGGCCGGCCAAGAGCGCGCTCCAGCAGCAATAAGTCTTTGGCCGCATCAGCCAACGATTGGTAGCGCTGGTCTGGTGATTTAGCTAGCATTTTGGCTATGATGCGCTCTAGCTTCTGCGGATACTCCGAGTCTCCGATGTCTTTTAATAGTGGCGGAGTATCGCTTTGATGCATGGCGGTAGTTTCAACGGCACTGCGACCGATGAAGGGGGCACGGCCGGTGAGCGCTTCGAAGAAAGTTATGCCAACCGAATAAATGTCGGTGCGGTGATCAATAGCCAGGCCCAGGCACTGTTCTGGACTCATGTACAAAGGGCTGCCGAAAACTTCGCCCGGGCGGGTCAGCCCCTGGCCCGCCTCGCCGTTGTTACTAAGTTTGGCGATGCCGAAGTCGACAATTTTGATTGCCCCTTTAGGCTCGGTCAGCAGCATAATATTGGCTGGCTTAATGTCGCGGTGGATGATGCCGCGATCGTGGGCATAGGCCAAGCCAGCGCAGACTTGGCGGAATATTGGCAGGGCCTGCTCGACAGTGAGAACATCTTCTCGGTCAAGATAATCGGCCAGCGATTCCCCCAGCAAAAGGTCCATAGTGTAGTAGGGAACGCCGTCTTGGCTTTGACCCATGTCGTAGATTTTGACTACATTGGCATGATCTAGCCTGGCAATGGCCTGAGCTTCAGTTTGAAAACGGCGCCAAATTATTTCAGAGATCTGCTCGGTTCTTAACACCTTTAGGGCTAGTTCTTTGGCCATGAGCAGATGCTCAACGCGGTAAACAAAGCCCATGCCGCCCTGTCCGAGAAAATCAATAATTTTGTAAGTGCCGCCCAGTAAATCGCCGGGGGCATATCTGCCATTGCCCAGTTGGCCACTGGCAAGGCGGTCACTGATCGCCTGACCGCTTGCTGGAGCGGCCGTTTGACCAGTGATCACAGTCTTATTGTGTTCACGGCTATCCAAAATTGATTGTTTCCCCCAGCCTCTTATTCCCAGCTAAGAAGAAAATGCATGTGCTTCTGCTGCTTCAAAAAGAAAGGTTACTGTCTTTGTATACGGTTTTACCGTCTATCAGAGTTAATAGAACTTTGGCGCTGGCAATTTCGCTTTTTGGCAGTTCGAAAATGTTTTTGTCTAGCATAACCAGGTCGGCGCACTTGCCGACTTCTAGGCTACCAGTTTGCTTTTCTGAGTGATTGACGTAGGCACCGCCAGTGGTGTAGGCCTGGGCGATGTCGCTCAGCTCAAGCGCTTCTGCGGCGTTTAGAGGCGGTTCTGTAGTGCCGACGTTGTTTTGTTTGGGCGCTTGCCTTGTCACTGCTGTTTGCATGGCTTCAAGGGGATTAAGGGTCGACACCGTCCAGTCTGAACCGGCTGCTAGTCTAGCGCCAGCTTGTTTCAGGCTGTTGAATGGATAAACTCTGGCCATGCGCTCACGGCCTAACAGTGGTGCTGTTAGATCTTTGATGTATGGGTCTTGGTAGGCCCAGGCTGCCTGGCAATTGGCTGTTACATTTAGGGCGGCAAAGCGTTTTAGATCGGCCGGGGCCACTAGTTGCAAGTGAGCGATTTGGTGGCGCAAATCGCCTCCGTCTGGTGCCGCTTCTAAGGCATCAAGTGCGGCTCTAACAGCGCCATCACCAATGGCATGAATGTGAATTTGAAAACCGCGCTTTGCTAGCTCTTTGACCATGACTTTTAGTTCGTCAGGGGAAAAGTTTAGTGACTGCTTTTTATTATTGTTTTTTGCTTGATCGCTGTAAGGCTCTAGTAAGGCGGCGGTATGTGATTCGATGACGCCATCGGCAAAAATCTTGGCGCTGTGGGCGCTAAGGCGACTGTATTTCGAGTACTTCTCGGCCGCTGCCTCGATCTGCTTATAAGCGACTGGCGTCATTGTGCCTGTGTGTAGAGCTGCCACGACTTTGAGATTGAGCCGGTTGTGCTTGGCTAGGTCGTAGTAAGCCGTGATTACTTCATTGTTAGCGTGGGCCTCTTGAGCTGAAGTGATACCAAAAGAGTTGGCCAGGTTAATTGCCTTTGCTAGAGCAGCGCTGCGGTCTTTCAGTGACAGAACCGGTAACACTTTTTGCGCTAAAGCAAGCGCGCCTTCGCGCAGACAGCCACTTGGTTCTCCCGTTGAATCAAGTTCGATGATGCCACCGCAGGTGGTTTTAGTCTTGCTGGTCACTTTTGCCAGTTGCAGAGCCTTGCTATTCAGCCAGGCTGAGTGCCCGTCTTCGGCGTAAACCAGTATGGGGCGTTCGGCAGAAACTTGATCTAAAATATGACAGTCAAGTGGTTCTCTCGCTATGGCTGGTAGCGGCAGTCCAGCTGCCAGTATCCATCTGCCAGAGGGATTTTCGCTCTTCCACTTTTGCAAGAGAGCGAGCACGTCGTCTCGGCTTTTTGCTGAGTTCAAGCGGCACTGCAAAAGCTCGGCGCCACCTTCGGCCAAGTGTACATGGCTGTCGTGAAAACCCGCCATAATCAGCTTTGCCTTGGCATCAAAGATTTTGGTTGCCGGGCCGGCCAATTTTAGGGCCTCTTCGTTACTGCCAACTTGAGCGATCTGGCCGTTGTGAATGGCCAAAGCACTTTGCCATGGTGGTTGTGCGCTAGTATAAATCTTGGCATTGGTGATGATCAAATCGGCCTGGACGGCGGCGTTTCTTGCTGGCTTAGCCCAGGCTGGTTGTTGTGAAATATTGTTATTGGCGCCGAGCAGGGCTAGACAAAGACCTAGTTTAAGGCCGCTTGGTGCCATTTGGGGCGGCAGCTGAAATGTGATTTTCGGCACAGTTGTCTTCCTGCAATTACTAGTGCGATAGTTCTAGCAACTATTAAGGTGCAGGGCAATAGAGATTTTTTCTTTAGCTAGTGATTTTCAGCTAGATAAGCGCTTTTGAGCGCTACGTAGGCGATAACGCCGTAGATGGCAAAGAGAATGAGAAATCCAATTAGCGGAAATTTCATTGCCACTTTGAAGAAAGGGCGAATTAGCATGTCAAAGAGAACAATTCCGGTAGCAGCGCTCATTGATGAAACCTGTTGTTTTAGTCGTTTGTTGATGGATATCAGCATGGGGCCGTCAGGTTAAGCTCTGGTTAAGGGCTTGCCTTGTCGTACGAAATATTGCGAGTTACTCGAATTAGTGAGCTTTGATGCCGCTAACAAGGATATCGACACAGGTCTGCAGGCGCTCAACTAATGAGTCTCGACAGCCTAGCTGCAGCCATGACATTTTTTCGCTGAAGCTCATGAGCGCAAGATAACGTCCAATACGCTTAGCATCTATGTCTGCCCGTAGTTCTCCGCTCTCAATGCCCCGTTCTAAAATATCGATCATGGCTTGGGCTGCGGGGCATTCTCTCTCGCTATCTGCTGGCGAGCAGGTGCCAAGTGGCAGTGTTCTTTCGGTGAGAAGTACTTTGAATAAGTCACTGTTTTCTTCAGTCCAGCGCCCTAGGTCGCTTGCTAAAGTTTTGAGAGTGGCCACTGCCCCGGCATTTTTGTGTTCTGGTTGATTAATACGCGCTAAAGCGCTTTCTAACACACGGTTGTGCAGACCGGTTAAAAGATCTTCTTTGGCTTTGAAATAGCCGTAGAAAGTGACTTTTGAAACTTGGGCTAAGTCTGCAATTTGATCTACTGTGGTTTCACCGTAGCCGCGCTCGCGAAAGAGCTTTTCGGCGGCATTGAGCAAGCTCTCTTTTGTACTGGCTTTCTTCTTTTCTCGCAGACCAGGCACTTTGAATCTCCCACTGAGGACATTTTAACCCTGAGGATTATCTTACTATGGTACAGTTCTTTACTGCGGTAAAGAAATTTCTACTTATCTTATGTATCGGTCCAGCGAAGCATATTCTATGCAATTTTATTCGACACTTTGTCAGTTTTTGCCGATTGACATAGGGCCAGGGGCGGGAAATTTTCATAACATAGCTTTCCATTTGGTTAGCAATTTGTAGATATCAACTAAACTAAGGTTGGCTCTTTGAGCTGACTAATGTCAAAGGAAACCCATTGTGAGAATTCAAACCTCTCAACTTTTGCAATATTCCAGCTATTTGGCTTCAATTATTGGTTTTGCCTTGTTGCCACTGACGCTCTCCGGCTGTCAGCGTGAGGATTCGCAAGGGGCAGCACCACCACGGGCTACTCCAGTGAAGATTGCGGTGGTGATGTCTAAGCCAATTAGTGAAACTTCGACCTATGTTGGCACACTGAAATGCCGCAAATCAGTGACTATCAGGCCTCGGGTGTCTGGTTATCTCACCCAAATTTATGTTCGCTCCGGCGATATAGTTAAGGCTGGCTCTTTGTTACTAGAGGTTGATCCCGCTAAAGAGCAAGAAGCACTCAATACTCAGCTAGCTTCTCTCGAATCAAATAAGGCTGAGAAAACCAGTGCTGAAGAGAAATTGCGTTCTCTAAAAGCTGATCGCACAGCTAAAGTTGCTAACTTAGAATTTGCCCGCAGCCAACACAAGCGCTATTCCGACTTGAGCAAAGAAGGGGCCGTTGCTCAAGAAAGTGTTGATCAGTACTCCAATCAACTTAAGGCCGCCGAGGCTGATTTAAATTCGATTGATGCTCAGATTCGCTCGCAAGAAGCTGTCATTAATAAGTCAAGTAAACTGCTGCAACAGAGCGACTCGCAGACGAAGCAAGAACGGTTGCAGTTGGCCTATCACCATGTCCTATCGCCATTTGATGGTGTCGTCGGTGATATTCCTGTAAAGCTGGGTCAGTATGTCGAGCCTTCTAGTGACCTTACCACTATTGACCAGAGCCGCCCCCTAGAGGTCTATGTCTATGTGCCAGCAGAGCAAGCATCGCGCTTGCGCAAGGGCATGTCGATGAACATGATCGATAGTGATGGTAAGTCTTTGGGTGACTGTTCTATCTTCTTCATCTCACCTCAGGTTGATGATCGCAACCAGTCAGTGTTAGTCAAGGCTTTGTTCGCCAATGAGGCTGAACAACTGCGTTCTAATCAACAAGTGACAACCAAAATTGTTTGGGAAACTAAACAACGATTGATGGTGCCAACTAATTCAGTCACTCATATTAGTGGGCAAGATTTTGTCTTTGTGGCTGCAGAAGAAAAACCAGGCAGTGGCTTCTATGTCGCTAAGCAAAGACCTGTGCAGTTGGGCGACATTTACGAGAACAACTATGTTGTGCAAGGCGGGCTGAAAGGTTCTGAGCAGATTGTGGTTTCTAATGTGCAGAATCTCTACGAAGGTGCTGCCCTGGCGGCAGGTAAGTAATGTTTGTTGATTTCTTTATTCGTCGGCCAATCTTCGCCACAGTTTGTGCCCTGATTATTATTCTTGCCGGTGTCGTCAGTATTCCTACTTTGCCTCTGGCCGAGTATCCAGACATTTCACCGCCAAAAGTTTCGGTGACCTCTACTTATACCGGTGCTTCTGCCGAAGTTGTGGAGTCGGCCGTAACCACGCCGCTTGAGCAAGCCATTAACGGTGCTCAGAGTATCAAATATATTACTTCGACCAGTGGCAATGACGGCACTTCCACAATCAATATCAATTTCGATTTGGGCCGCGATGTTGACCTTGCTGCTGTTGACGTGCAAAGCCGCATCTCGTCAGCTCAGGGGCGCTTGCCAGAAGAGGTGAAGAGAACCGGTGTCACAGTTGCCAAAGTCTCTAACTCGTTTGTTCTGGCTATCGGTATTCTTACGCCCGATGACCGCTATTCTAGCCAGTTTCTAAGTAACTACGCCGATGTCTACATCAAAGATGCTCTTAAGCGCGTAAAAGGTGTGGGCGATGTGCGCATCTTTGGTGAGCGCAAATATTCAATGCGCATCTGGTTAGACCCGACAAAGTTGGTTAATAAAGGAGTCACCCCGCAAGACGTAGTAGCTGCTATAGCTGAGCAGAACGTCCAAGTAGCGGCCGGTCAGATTGGTCAGGCGCCATTGCCACCAGGTCAGCTTTTCCAGATGAGTATCAGGGCTCAAGGTCGCCTGAAGAATGCTGAAGAGTTCGAGAATATAATTATTCGTAATGGCTCTGATGGCCAGCTAGTGCGGCTCAAAGATGTAGGGAGAGCCGAGCTTGGTGCTGAAGATTATGGCAATGTGGTGCGCTTCAGAGGTAAGGAAGCTGTCGGTATCGGTGTATTTCAAAGGCCTGGCTCTAATGCTCTAGAGATAGCTAGTGGTGTTCGTGCCGAGATGGAGCGCTTGGCTAAGCGTTTCCCCCCAGGTATGAAGCATGAGTTTGCTTTTGATACCACCCTGTCGGTGCGTGAGTCAATCAAAGAAGTATTGATAACTTTAGCTCAAGCTATTGCCTTAGTGGTACTAGTTATATTTGTCTTCTTGCAGAGCTGGCGCTCGACTCTCATTCCTGTGATTACTATTCCAGTTTCACTGATTGGTACTTTCGCCGTGATGAAAGTGCTCGACTTTTCTATTAATACACTGACCTTATTTGGTATCACCCTTGCCACCGGATTGGTGGTTGACGATGCCATTGTCGTCATCGAAAACATCACCCGTTTCATTAATGAGAAGCACATGCCAGCCCGGGAGGCCGCTTCTGCTGCGATGGCTGAAGTGACTGGAGCGGTCATTGCCATATCACTGGTGCTCGGTGCGGTGTTCGTACCAGTGGCCTTCTTCCCCGGAACCACCGGGCAACTCTATAAACAGTTTGCTTTAACCATTGCTATTTCGGTTGCTATTTCTACCTTTAATGCCCTCACCTTAACTCCGGCCCTGTCGGCTTTATGGCTGAAAGAAGGTACTCATGGTGGAGGTAAATTCTTTAGGCCAATCAACTGGGTGATTGACTCGACCCGCAATTTTTACACTGCAACTTTGGCTCTGGTACTCAAAGTTAAGCCCCTTGTGCTGATTGTCTTCACCCTCTTGATTGGTGGCACCTATTGGCTTTCAAAGGAAGTACCAACGGCTTTCATACCCAATGAAGACGTGGGCTATTTCATTGTAATTTTGCAAGCCCCAGAGGGCGTTTCGGTCAACTACACTTTGAATGTTCTGAAAAAACTAGAGAAAGAGCTAGATCACTGCCCTGAGATTGTCTCTTCCTTCGGTATCGCTGGCTTTAGCTTCTCTGGCACAAACCCCAACAATGGCATTGTTTTCTGTAGTCTAAAACCCTGGCATGACCGCCATGGAGAGGAACACAGTCTGGGTGGCATCATAAACCGACTGCGTGGACCATTTGGCGCTATCACCGAGGCCATGGTTATCCCCGTCAATCCTCCGGCTATTCAGGGGCTGGGCAACTTTGGTGGCTTTGCTTTTGAATTGCAAGATCTTTATGGAACTGATATCGGTCGCTTAGCCCAGACTACTATGCAAGTGATGATGCAGGGCAATCAAGACAAGCAGTTGCGTGGTGTCTTCTCCACCTTCACCGCCAGTAGCCCTCAGCTCATTGCCGAAGTGTTGCGGGATAAAGCCAGGGCCATGAATATTTTGATTGGCGATATTTTCAGCACTCTGCAGATATTTCTTGGTTCACAGTACGTCAACGACTTTGATTTGGGCAATCGCATCTATCGTGTTTATGTGCAGGCCGATGCTTTGTTTAGAGCTAATCCACGCAACATCGACGAGTTTTATGTGCGCTCTCAAACTGGTCAGATGGTGCGTATGAGTAACCTTGTCAAAATTGAGCGCACCACAGCAGCGCAAACTATTAATCACTACAATCTCTTCCGTTCAGCCGAAGTTAACGGTTCAACCGCGCCTGGTGTTAGCTCTGGTCAAGCTATTGCGGCGATGGAGAGCCTGGCTAAGCGTGTTTTGCCACAAGGCATGAGCTATGAGTGGTCGGGAATTTCACTAGAAGAAAAAGAAAGTGGCCCCCAGGGTACTATTCTGTTTGTGCTCGGCATCATTGTAGTTTTCTTGGTACTGGCGGCTCAGTATGAGAGCTTTGTCGACCCTGTCATCATTCTATTGTCTGTGCCGTTAGCGATGATGGGGGCTCTTTTAGCTCAATATTTGCGCCATCTAGATAATGACGTTTTCTGCCAAATAGGACTGGTGATGCTGGTTGGCCTCGCCAGCAAGAACGCCATTCTTATTGTTGAGTTTGCCAATCATCTGAAGCTATCGGGCTTGAGCCCTGAAGAAGCGGTTAAAGGTGCTTGCGAAACCCGTTTTCGCCCTATCTTAATGACCTCCCTGGCCTTTGTTTCGGGCATTCTTCCCCTCGTCTTTGCCACCGGCGCAGGGGCCGCTAGCAGGCATTCGCTGGGTACCGCGGTCTGCGGCGGTATGATTTTCTCGACAGTTTTGAGCTTGTATATTGTGCCGGTGATTTATCTTACGGTCGGAGCTATACGAGAGAAAATAATGGGTAAAAAGGCAGGGCCTGTTGCTGCATCTCCTAATATCTCTAAAGCCCCGGCTGCCACTGAGGCCCATGACCCTGGGGCGGTTGAGCCTGGGGATGACGGGCATAGCAATTAGAACGGGCCTTTAAAAAAATAATTTTTGCAATTGAACTTTTTTGAAAGCGCAAGCGTATTAGTAGTCAATCAGGTTTTTTGGACTGCTTTGAGGTTTCTATGAAGGTTCTTACGTCACATAGCAAGATTGTTGCCTTTGCTGTCATCTCCGCCTTAGTTTTGCCGGCTTCCACTTTGCTTACCCTGCCTCTAAGAGGCTTGCCTGTTTCATCGGTCCAGGCTGCTGAGAGCACTGATAGTGCGCAGATAACCCATGTTCTCAATCGCCTTACCTATGGCCCTCGCCCGGGCGATTTTGAAAAGGTGCGTAGTCTTGGGGTGCAGCGCTTTATTCAGGCCCAGCTAAATCCTTCCAGCATTGCTGAATCTCCCCAAGTGATAGCCCAATTAGAGCGCTCTGCCTCGGTGAGAACAGTGCCATCGAGTCAGCTTTTGCAGCAATTTCAGGCGGTGAAGAAAGAGCGTAAGGCCGCCAAGAACAAAAAGGATGGCTTGGTTACTGCCAGGGCCAATGCCAACATAAGTAGCAGCAATGGGCCGGTTATTAAAGAATTTGGCAAAAGGAGGGTGAAGACCCTCAACGGCGATGCTAGTTTGCGCAGCGAAATTGAATCGGGAGTGGTTGAAACAAAAATTGTCAGGGCAGTAGAAAGCCCGAGACAGCTCAATGAGTTGATGGCTGATTTCTGGTTCAATCACTTCAATATTTCAATTGGTAAGGGAGTTGATAAGGTTTTGATTGGGCCTTATGAGGAGCAGGCCCTGCGCCCATATTTGCTTGGTAATTTTCGCGATATGCTCGGTGCTACTATGCATCATCCGGCCATGATGTTCTATCTGGATAATGCCCAGAATACTAAAGCTGGCTACCAATCAGCCAATCCGAAGAATAAGAAGAATGGCCTCAATGAGAACTATGCTCGCGAGCTTCTAGAATTGCACACACTGGGTGTCGATGGTGGTTATAGTCAAAAAGATGTGATGGAGCTAGCCAGAGTTCTTACTGGATGGGGCTTGCCTGGTGGTCGCAAGAATTCGGGCAACGGTGCCTACTGGGCTTCCTTTGATGAGCAGCGTCATGACTTTGGTGATAAGGTCGTCCTTGGTCAGACCATCAAAGGCAGCGGTGCAAAAGAAATTGAGCAGGTCCTCGACATGCTCTCCCGTCATAGTTCCACGGCCCATCATTTGAGCTTTAAACTGGCCCAATACTTTGTTGACGACAATCCTCCTAGTGCACTTGTGGAAAAACTAGCAAGTAGCTATCAGCAGTCTGGTGGGAACATCAAGAGTGTTCTCAATACTTTGTTTTCTAGCCAAGAATTCTGGGATGCTAAATATCAAAATAATAAGTTTAAAAGCCCATTTCATTATCTAGTCTCTACTTTGCGAGCTACAGGCACGCCAATTCGACAACCGAAGCAATTAACAGCCTTCCTCAAGACCCAAGGACAACCGCTCTATGGCTGTTTAACCCCTGATGGCTATAAGAATACCAAAGAGGCCTGGTTGAACCCAGATGGTCTACTTAAGCGTATGGATTTTGCCGTGCGCCTGGCTGGGTCTGCTGGCACTGCCGATTATCAATCTGTTCTGGGCACCGTTAATGGTGGCAAGCTTTCGCCCCAGACCAGACAAGCGATCGACAAAGCTCCGCCTGACCAACGAGTTGCTGCATTAATTGGTAGCCCTGAATTTATGAATTATTGAGGAGTATAAAATGAATCGTCGCGACTTTCTCAAAGCAGCTCTGCTCTCGCCATTGGTTTTCCCTTTGCTAGGCCAACAAGGCTGGGCCTATAGAAATGCCAATGAAGACTTTGGGGCGCAAAAGCTTATTGTCGTGCTTCTACGCGGGGGCATCGATGGTTTAAATGTTGTGGCGCCATACGGTGACAATCGCTATAAGCAAATCAGACCGACCATCGGCATGTCCCGCTCCTCCGGTTTAATTGACCTCGATGGCTATTGGGGCATGCACCCCTCTCTAGCGCCTCTTAGTCCGCTTTGGGCTAATCATTCGTTGGCATTTGTTCATGCTTGTGGTTCCCCAGATAAAACCCGCAGCCATTTTGATGCTCAAGATTATATGGAGTCGGGCGTGCCCGGTCAGAAAGCAACAAGTACTGGCTGGATGAACCGGCTGGTGGGGCAGTTGCCTTCAAAGAATTCAGCCTTGCAAGCAATTAGCATAGGGCCGGTCTTACCGCGCATCTTTGCCGGACCCAGTAGCATTGCCACTATTGCCAAATCAGGTAACTCTGGTGGCAAGGGAGGCGGTAAAGCGGGAAAGAGAATGGGGCGGTACATGCAAAGTCAAGCAAGCGGCACTGTACCTAGCGTTTTCACCGCTATGTATGGCGGTCGCAATGATGATATGTCTAAAGCTTTTGCTTCCGGAAAGTCTGCTCGCAGTAAGGTTGATGCCATCATGACCGAGGCGGCGGCTGAGCCACAAGAAGAAATGGCAGCAATGACGAAGGAGCAGATTATTGCTAATCGCGGCGCTTTAACGCCAAAGTCTTCCCCTGAATTTGGCAAGCAGTTGGCCACCCTCTTTACGAAAGATCCAACAGTGCAAGTGGCTTTTATTGATTTTGGTGGCTGGGACACACACGTGCGCGAAGGGGCGGAGCAGGGACAGTTGGCTAATCTATTGCAGCCGTTGGCAGGCGGGCTAGCTGATTTAGTACGCGGTCTTGGTGCGGTTTATAACAACACTACAATTGTGGTTATGTCTGAGTTTGGTCGAACGGCTAGAGAAAATGGCAATGGCGGTACTGATCATGGCCACGGTAATGCCATGTGGTTGATGGGGGGCGGTGTGCCTGGTGGTAAGGTTTACGGCCGCTTCGGTGGTCTAGCCGATAATCAGCTCAACGAAGCTCGTGACTTGCCGACCTCAACTGATTTTCGAGCGGTTATTAGTTCTGTTGTAAGCAGCCGTCTTGGCCTTTCCGCTAAGCAGATGGCAGTGGTTTTTCCTGGTTATCAATTTACTGGCAATCCCTTTATTCAGGGGTAATGGAGAATGAGAATGAAATTTCAAAAGACACTGCTTGCCCTTAGTTTGCTGGTAAGTTCTCTCGTCCCGGCCCTAGCGGCCAATGACTATGCTCCAAGCGCCTCACCACAACAAGAAACACCAGCTTCCCTACCGCCTCCAGGTCTTGAGACTGCCACTACTGGTAGCTCGCCGCTCGGTGGGCCAGGCAAGGGTCATAGAGGGAAAGGGCACAAGGGCAAAGGCCAGGGTAGCAATCCGCAAAAACGGCAACAGATGATGGCTCGTCTTGATACCAATGGCGATGGCATGATCGACGATGGTGAGAGAGCGGCGGCCAAGGCCAAACGGGCGCAGCGTAAGGCCAGCGGTGGTGGCGGCGGAGCCTCTGGTGGTAAAGGCAAGCATGGTAGCAAGAATCCTGCTGACAAGGCAGCGAGAAGGCAAAAAATGATGGCCCGCTTTGACACGAATGGTGATGGTCAGCTTGACTCAAATGAGAAAGCTGCCCTGCAAGCCTTCCGGCAGCAGCGACGCCAGCAGAGAATGCAACGTCAAGGTGGCGCTGGCGCTCCCCAATGATGCCAGTGCGGTGAATTAGTGCTTAGAGCGCTCGATGTCTTTGTTATAGGCTCGTTTGTTTCCCAGCACCTTAAAAGCCTGCGCGCGGTTCCAATAAAAATTGCCGTTCTTGCTGTCTAGCTTGATCGCTCGATCAAAGTCGCGAATAGCCTCTTTGTGGGCGCCAATATTGCTGTAGGCACAGCCTCTGTTGTTGAGGGCTGCAGCGCTTTTGGGGTTAACTTTCAGTGCTTGACTAAAATCTTCAATGGCCTTTTGCTCGTTTCCTAGTTGACTCCATGTGCGGCCGCGATTGTTGAAGGCTATGGCGTAGTTGGGATTGAGTTCGATGGCTCGATTGAAGTCAGCAAGGGCGCGCTTGTATTGGCCCAATTGCTGTAAGGCGTAGCCCCTATTGTTTAGGGCTTCAAAATTGGCAGGAGTTTCTTCTAGAATGAGATCGTAGAGTTCTGCGGCCTTGCTCCAGTTCTCGCTGTCTAAGGCTTGTTGAGCGCTGTTTAGTGCAGCTTCCATCGGTGTTATGGCTGCTGGGCTTGGCGCCGCTACGGCGGCGACATCTTCTGCTGTGCCAAGAGCACCATTTGGCGCGCTGTTCTGTGTTGCAATTGCTGTCTGTGCCAGGCTAAGAGTGGCCCAACAGGCCAACAATGTCGAGGTGCGGGCGAATATTGTAGAGAGCGTAATGACAGTCCTTCCCGAAATTCAAACAGTTACTACCCCAAAAGTATATCGTTTTCAAATCTTCGCCTTCCTTGCGGAGTAAGCTCAATCGCACACAGATGAGTTAGCTGCGTCAGCTTGGAAACCGCCTTTGGGTGGCATCTTTGCAACCGTTCTTTACTCTTGGCGCTGCTGCAAGAAGTGTGGATTGGGCGGTTTTTTGCAGCGATGGCAAGTGGGGGAGTTGGCGCTTGGCTTCCTCCGTCATCAAAGGTTCTCTCAGGTTAGCACTATCACTTGACAGCAAAATAATCGAAAGCTTACCTAGAAAAATCACGACATCGCCTATTTACGCTGTTTTTAACGGTCTGAAGTTGTTAGAAAAAAGCGTATTTCTTTTCTTCTCTATAAACACTCGAATCAAGCAAACAGCAAAAATATTTAGCTTTCACCTTTAGCCAACTTACGCAGTGTCTGTGTTGTTGATGGCTTGAGATGCTGAGCTAAGTGTTCGTTTGGATTTAGTCGAGATAACAAAGTATTGGCTGCGCCTGCAGCTAGTCGCTAACCACAGGAGACCCATCATGTGGAATCCCTTCAGATTTTTCTTTGTCAAACAGGATTTGCCCGCAGATTCCAAAGACACAGATTCTTATTTCGAAAAGCTGATCAAATACATTCCGGCTGACATCGTCGCTGCCTGGCTTGCCATTGACGGCATCCTCAAGGATCAGGCAACCAATCCGCTCTGGCTGGTGTGGTCTGTTTTCGCTTTTCTCACCTGCCTCACCCCACTCTATGTCGTCTACATGAAGACCGACCCGCCCGGCTTTCGCCCCACCAAGACTTTTCACTGGATGGCGTCAACTCTGGCCTTTGTGGTCTTCATCTTCGCCCTGGGCGGACCGTTCGCTCTGACGTTCTCCTGGTACAGACCTCTCTACGGCACAGTCGTGCTGATTTTGACGACTTTGTTGCTGCCGCTGTTTGAGCGTTTCTTCACTCGGCAACTGCCTACTCTTCCTCCGAAGAAATGAGTCGCGCAGAAATGACTCGATAAAACAACAGGTATGAACCAATGAGACAAGACAATTACCGCGGATTCGAAGACGAGGCTGATGGCTGTGCCGTCTGTCTGCCTTGCCAAACTCGGCCACTCAGGCCGACCACTGCACAGAACGTCAACACCCTTTTTGGCATTGACGTCTCGCACCACCAGGGCACCATTGACTGGAAGAAAGTCAAAGCTGCTGGTGTTCAGTTCGTCTTCTTGAAGGCGACTGAAGGCGAGACCTATGTCGATAATCTCTATGCCAGCAACCGTGCCGGCGCCAAAGCTGTGGGTATTCCTTGTGGTGCCTACCACTTCTTTCGTCCTAAGGCCTCGCTGACAGCCCAGATTGACAATTTCGTCAAGACTGTGGGCAAGCTTCAGCCTGGCGATTTGCCACCGGTGCTCGATATCGAAGTACCGGAGGATTGGAAGGACATCGCCGTCAAAGTGCGGGTGCAGATGATTCTCGATTGGCTTAGCGCCGTTGAGAAGAAGCTGGGAGTCAAGCCGCTGATTTATATCAACAATCCCATGGCACGCGATGAGCTGGCCTCAGCTGCCGCGCTGGGCAATTACAAGCTCTGGCTGGCGCACTACACCGACCGTCCGGCACCACGTGTTCCCGCTCCTTGGGCTGGCTGGACGTTCTGGCAGTACAGCGAACTCGGCGTTGTCGACGGCGTTCCTTCCCAGAGCTGCGACATGAACCGCTTTGCCGGCACCAATGCCGACCTGCAGCGCTTGCTTGTGCCCGCCAAGGGTGGCCGCATTCGCCGCAAGATCATCAGCGTCCTTTCGCGTATCTTGCGGGTGTAGCGCTGTCGCCGTGCTGAAATAAAGGCAAAAGGCGTTTCCGATTGGCGGAAATGCAAGAAATAGAAAAACAGAATAAATGAAACTGCTCAAAATCATTGCCATGGCCGCTTTGGGCCTGGCCACACTGAGCCCCCTTAGTGCTTGTTCACCAAGCGAAACTAGCTTACCCACGGGAACCACTTCAAAGGTGCCTGCAGTGGTCTTGCCTGCGGCCTATTGTGTGCCACTGGTGGCACCTGATGCGGCGAGTGGGGAGGCTGGAAGCATCGTGGCCCAAGCCGGCCCTCAGGTCATCGCCAAGGACGGCGATAAAGTCATTGCCGTCAAAGGCTCTTATGTCTGGGCCGAAAAGGGGTCGCACGTTGATGCCTGCGATGGTGCCACAGTGATTGCCGATTATGGCTCGACTGTTACTGCCTATTCGGGCTCGAAGGTCGATGCCTACGACGGGTCGCTTGTCACTGCTGAAGCTGGCTCGTATGTTGTCACTGAGAGTGCTGATTTGGTGATTGCCAAGCCGGGCTCTCATGTGGAGATTGAAATCGAATAGGAGCGTTCGCTCTTAAATCTAGTAGCGTAGTCAGGGAAACCTGGCTACGCTATTTTTTCTATGTGGGCGTTTTTTGTCAAGAGTTCCTGGAAGACCTCCCGTTTTCTGGGAATTTTTGTACTTTTTTGCACTTTTTTTGGCCTTTAAGCCGACGCAAGGCCTACACCTTTAGGTGTAGAACTGGCGTCGGAAGCCGCTTTAGCGGTTCCGAACTGGGTCTTAGACCGAATGACGTGATAGCCACCAAAGGGCTTCACAAAGCTTCCATGCGCCGTCACACTGGGGTGCGGCATCGGTGATTATTTCGTGCTGGGTTGTAGCAATCTTTTTTACGACCTCATTTTCTTGGGTCAAAAAGAAGCACGCACTAACCCAGCGCCCAGCCTCATCTCATCAAAGGGAGTTTTTTCCAAGTACACGTGGTAGGCGATTTCAGCAAGCATTCTAGCGATCGCAATGATTGCTATTTTCTTGCCACGCCTCCTACTTATCGAGGCATACCTGCTTCGTAGCACTGGACAGCATCTAATGGCTGCCCAAGCGCTTTGAACGAGCATTCGTCTAAGCAAGCCGGGGCCGGTCTTAGTGATTCTGCCGGTATTCATTTTGCCACCGCTTGCGTAGACTCTAGGAACTAATCCGGTGAAAGCTGCCAGCTGTTCTGCGTTGCGAAATCTTTTGACGTCACCGACTTCAGCGACAAAGATCATCGCAGTTAAAACATCAAAACCTGGAATGTGCTTGAGTCTGTATACGTCAGGGTTTGACTTGGCTAGCTTTCTAATTTTTAAGTCTTGTTCGTGTATTTGCTGTTCAATGAATTCAATTACCTCCATGGATTCTTTGAGTATTGCTTGCTTCTGTCCAATCAGCTCAACTTGCTTGAGAGCCTCTCTGCCGGCGGCGCTGAATGGACTTGCAATTCCTTTGTTCTCTTTGTCCAGCAGTGCATGGACTCTGAGTTTGTACTTTGTTTGTGACTTGACGAGCTGTGCTCTCCAGCGCACCAGTTCTCGGTAGTCGCGCTCTTTTTTTGTCGGTTGATACGTTGTCGGTAGAAACTCTTTCGCCAAAAGCTCCATCAGTATTTGGCTATCGATTTTGTCTGTCTTGCAGCGGCTCTGGGCGATTTGCTTGATTGCGTAGACGTTGCCTACGTGGACAACGTACTTCCTATCTCTTAGCCAATCTACAAGCCATTCATGTCCGCGGCAGGCCTCAATTGCGATGGTTAATTTTGGGTACTGCTCAAAGAACTTTTCCAGCCGACCAACTTCGTTTGGAACTGGCTCCTGGTGCAGAACCCTACCTTCCTCATCGCCGATTGTGATGTACGAGAAGCGCTTGGCGTAGTCAATTCCGCAGAATGTTGGAACAGGCTGTTTGACGACGTTATTCTTCTTCTCCAATGTGGCATATCTGCTCATGGTGAAAACCTCCATTGCTGGGTAGAGTGCGTCGGGCCTGCGGCCCTTTTGAATTATTTGCTACCTGCCCAGCTTTGGTTTACCAATAGCTTCTGATACAACTGCAGCTTTGCCGCTGGGCCGCCCTCATATCATCTTTATAGTTGCAGAAATATACTATATAAGGGCATAGAGTGGAAAAAAGAAAAAACAGTCGGGGGCTTCTTTTGCAAGAAGTTCCGACTGTCTTTTCAATGGCTTAGGCTGCCAGCTTCGTGCGCACTTCTTCCAGCAGGCCAGTCAGTGGTGCCGAGTCATCGCCACCCTTGAAAGACCGACACTGAATGCAGTGCTTCTCCACCAGAGCCTTGTACCGCGCCTCGCCGATGTCCTTGCGCTTGAAGCCGAGCATGGCAAGCTTTTCTTCGAAGGAAGAGCAGCCGCCTTGCAGGTCGTCAACCAGCACCCAGGAAGCAGGCAGTTCGACGCGGCCGGACGATTCGAAGCCAATCACTTGGTCGAGTTCTTCGTCGAGGTCGGTGAGCGCCAACAGCAGATGTTGGATGCGAGAACTGCCGCCGGTGAGGACGACAATGTTGCAGGCTTCTGCTGCCACCGCTTTGAGGAAAGCGTCGGCGCTGGGCCGGGCTTGCACGTGATACCACTGACCGCCGCGTTCGATCGACTTGAAGCCGTCAGGCACCACGTCGCTGCGGCTTGCGTGTCGCACTGCAATGAGGGTGTCATTGCAGTCGACAAACACGGTTTTGCCGTTTCTCATAGTTTGTCTCCGGTTTTATTATTAGAGAAATCAGTAAGCCCGGCCGTAGAGCTTGTTGATCACCTGTCGCATGCGAAGCATCCCGGAGGAATTATCGGAGACGATGATGATGTTCTCTTTGGGCAGATACTGGGGAAACTCCTCCAACCAGCACATGATGTGATAGCCGGTCATTTCCTTACCTTCGGGTCCGCTGAAATCGGCCAGGTCGTGGTCGAGATAGAGAACGTCGAAGGGCTCGCCGTGGCAACCCGCTTGCAGAAGCTTGATGCCGTCTGCATAGTTGCGAGCCACCACAGCGTCTGCGGGGATGTTCTTCTTGTTGCGCGCGTCTCCGGGAATGCGGAGATCGTCGATGAGCAGACTGTTCATGGTGACCTCCTTGTTGTGGTTACGGGTTGTTGGCGCCGGTGTTACTTGGCGTCGTTGAGCTTGCGGCGGTAGAAGTCGATCATCGACTGCGACAGGCCTTCGAAAATGGCCGCCGGGTTGTCGCCGATCTCTTCGCGCAGCTTGTCGTCGTCGAGCCGGTGCGGGAACATGCACTTGCCCTTCTCGCCGAGCGCGTCGGAGGTGAAGCCCTCTTCGATGCGCGACAGCTTGCCCGACTTGATGGCCTTGGCCTTGTCGGGGTAGTGCGCCAGCATCGCCGTGCGACCTGCTGCCAGCAGTTCGTCATAGGGCGAGAGGGTGGAAGGCGTTTCGTTGGATGCGGGATTGGCAGTATCGGTCATTTCATTCTCCATCCGTGGGAGTTGATAAAAGAGAAAACAGCAAAGCAGTTGGTGGACTGGTTAAATACCAGCCCTACCAACTGCCCGCTGATGAGCTTACGAGTTGCTGTGGGACAGGTCCTCGTAGGCGCCGCAGTTGTTCATGTCTTCCGACATGCCGGTCTCGCTGCGAGGCCAGAGGGTGGTCTTGAGGAACTTGCCGCTGGGCCGACGCAGGGCGAGGAAGAAGTGCGGCCCGCTGTGCCAGGGTGCGCACTGCAGGTACTCTTCGTACACCACACCCGAGGGGAAGGTGTAGCGATGCAGCTTGGCGATGATGCCAGCGCCGAAGGCACCCTGGATTTCGCCGATGATCTCGACGTGGATGTCTTCGCGGGGAACGTGGACGACGCGGTCGAAGTCCTCGCGAACACCGTTGGGCAGGATGCGCACACCGATTTCGCGAACGTTGTGACCGAGCTTCTTGAGGGCCACTTGAGTGAGGCCGGGCAGATGATTTTGACGTGACATGATGTTTCTCCAGTGAATTTCCAGGCAATTGTCTTGGTCTCGTCCTCGCCTAGACTGAGGAACGCACTTTCGGTGCGCTGAGCCAAGTGGTTATAAGAAATACTGAAAACAGGCAGCACAAAAGGACGACAGCAGATTGCTCCACTGCCGTCCCTTTGTTGTCAGACTGAACTGACTGTTGCCTTACTGCTGACCGCAGTTGCCCCGATTACTTGGTCTCGCCGCTGGTGGCGGCGGGAGCAACCGGAGTTTCCACTTCCGCCTTGACGTCACCAGCCGGAGCCGGATTCGCTTCGGCAGGCGCCGCTTCCGCCACCACGGTTTGCGCCGGTTCGGCCACGACAGTCGCCGCAGGGGCGACGACCGTTGCGGGCGCGACAGGCACCGGGCACTGATTGCAGGTCAGGCTGCGAAGCCCGGCCACCATCTTCAGTGCGTTGACGTTGACCGTGCGCGCCGCCGTCACCGGGTCCACCTTGCTTGCGACAAGGCGGAGGAAGGCGTTGGTAGCGGCCGAGCCGACGTAGGTGGCGAAGATGCTGCCCTGGTCATTGGGCAACTCCGACGAACCCTTCTCCAGGATGGCCGCGATGGCTTCCACCTTGGCTTGGCGATGGCTGTTCCACATCACCAGGTCACCGTTGCTCTTGCCCGACAGGCTCTTCATCGGGGTACGGATGAGGGCCTTCGCCACCACCGGACCGACCGCGACGAGGTCTGCCGTATTGAACTTGATGACCAGGTCTTCCTTGCCCTCGGCGTCCTTGTAGATCACCTCGGTGGGGATGACGTCACCGACCATGAAGTCGGCCAGTTCACGCAGGCGGGTTCCGGCCTTGGCGAAACCGATTTCCTCCAGGGTTGCGGCGACCAGCTTGACGCGCACGAAGTCGACCGGGTGCTCTTCGAACACCAGGCCAACCGAGCCGTCCTTCTGGGGCACCAGGTGGTAGCGCGACTCGTTGCGCAGCAGGTTCTCCTTGGACGAGACCTTGCCGCTGCGCACCATCATCGCCGGGAACGACATGATCATGTTGTCGCCGAACGCTTCGCCCGAGAAGAGCACGCCGCCGACAACGTCAGCGTCGATTTCCCCGAGCCATTCGCAGAACAACTTCACGACCATCTCGATGGTGGGCACCTTGTCACCGTTGACTTCCATCTCGTCGGCGGCGAACTTGATCGTGCCGGCGGTGTGGGCG